>DASVDW010000092.1:0-5175 GCA_036380925.1 Acidothermaceae bacterium | reverse complement strand
CGACGTCGAACGTGCCGCGCTCAAGGGCGTCTCGCACCACTCGTCGCCGGTCGAGCAGCCGCGCCATCGCACGCACGTGATCACCTCCTCCGGCGTCCATCATCTCTCGGCGCCCGCTAGGACAGTGTTAAGCGGTGAACGAACGGTGGAATGGCGCGGCCCAACGTCCGGTTGCGGGACAATGTCGATACCTGCCACGTCGATACCTGCCATAAGGAAGGCCTTCAGGTGCTCGATCCGCGTGAGTTGTACAGCCTTGAGACCGAGGAGCAGTCGCTGGGCTCTCCGGTGCTCATCCACGCGCTCAGCGGCTACGTCGACGCGGGGGAGGCCGTTCGGCTTGCCCAACAACACCTGCTCTCAAGCTTTGACAAGCGTGTCGTGGCGCGATTTGACGTAGATCAGCTGCACGACTACCGCGCCCGCCGTCCGGCGATGATCTTCGACGTCGACCACTGGGAGAGCTACGCCGATCCCGAACTCCTGCTGCACGCGGTCACCGACGCCGCCGGACACCCGTTCTTGGTGCTGACCGGTCCGGAGCCGGACGGGCAGTGGGAGCGGTACGTGGCCGCGGTGATCGGCCTGATCGAGCAGTTCGGCGTCCGGCTGACGATCGGGTTGAACGCGATCCCGATGGCGGTGCCGCACACCCGGCCAGTCGGCCTGACCTCGCACGCGTCGCGGCAGGAGCTGATCCCGGAGAACGAGCCGTGGCTGCAGCGGGTGCAGGTCCCGGCGAGCGCCAGCCATCTGCTGGAGTTCCGGCTGCGCCAACGCGGGCTCGACGCGGTCGGGTTCGCGGTGCACGTGCCGCACTACGTGGCGCAGACCGAATTCGCGCCGGCGGCCGAGCGGCTGGTGTCCGCGATAGCGGCGTCGTCCGGCTTGGCGTTGTCGACCGAGTCGCTGGCGGCCGCGTCGGCGGCGGCGCTCGCGGAGATCGACAAGCAGGTCGGGGAGTCTCCCGAGGCGATGGCGTTGGTGAGCTCGCTCGAGCAGCAGTACGACGCGTACCTGCGAGGCCGCGGCAAGGACCTGCTCGCCGCGGACGCCACCGACCTGCCGACCGCGGAGGAGCTCGGCGCGGAGCTTGAGCGGTTCCTGGCCGAGCACACCCGCCGCCACCGCGACGACGGCCCTCCTGGTTGATCACGTTTCGGACGTGTACCTGCCCCAGGACACCTCCACAGGCCTGTCCTCGGACGGGTTCAGGTGCCTAGGGCCGCGGGGTCGAGGCGCCCGACGCGCAGGCCTACTCGCGCGAAGGCGGAAGCTCGAAACGGTAGCTCCGCTCGCGACTTGACCCCTCAGCGCGCTCGAAGGCCGCGAACGCTTTACGGCGAACGGAGGGCTTCTTGCCGATCGACTCCGCGTAGCCGATGCGAAACACCTCGAGCCCGGCCTCACGAAGCCGGTCCTCGCGCTGCTTCTCCTTGTAGAGTGAATCGTCCTCGGCGTTCTCGCCGACGTACTTCACCTTGCCGTCGAACTCACCAACTGTGTGTCGGCCTTCGAAGAAGTAGTCACAGCGAGCGATGAATCCGTACCGGTCGTAGATGAGCACTTGCTGCTTGGGAAGCGGCACTCCAAGTTCGTCGAAGGCGATCCGGCCCAGCGTTTCGCCGGCCGATTCCGAGTACGGCGATGCGAATGCCACGACGCGTCCGGCGTCACGTGCACCGGGCCAGTCTTTGCAGTACGCCATGACCTCACGCAACTCGCGCAGCGTCATGAGTTCTTTGTTTAGCGCCGACTCGGTCGCAACGAGCGCGGCCTCATAGCTCGAAACCCGCGCTAAGTCGACGGCGGTGCGAGCTGCGCTCGTCGTCAACACGTCGCCAATCGTCGTCAGATGAGCGAGTGGGAGCGACGCATTGTGGTGCCGGATGTCGGCCTCCGTTCGTGACGAACCGAAACCCTCACGAGTGACGTGCACGAGAGAGAAATCGGGGTCGAGAAGCGCAAGGCCGCGCATGGCAGCGGCGGTCACGTGGCTAGCGGCCACCGGCCCGCTCAACGTGAGCAGCGCCGCTCGGAGCTGCAGCAGATGCCGCGCCGCCTCGTCGTCCGGTATCACGCAACGCTCGGCGTAGACGCCGCGCCGAAGCCGCACCCAGGCGCCTGATCTGCGGCGGCGGCCGATCTCGTCGTCGTTGTAGCCGGCGGCGAGCGCTTGCGCGGTCGTGAACACGCCGCCCTGCGCGGCGGCGAGCGCGGCGAGCCGAGGTGCCAACGTCATGCCGAGAATCTTGGACGACGACGAGGGTGGCGCCCGTTGCGTTGTCCACAGGGTTCGTGGCGGTTGGAGGCAGCCAGCCGGGCCTTAGGCGCCTGAGCACGTCCGACGACAGGCCTGTGGAGGTGTCCTGGGGCAGGTACACGTCCAAAACGTGATCAACCCGAGCGGGGTGCTGCTGCGGCGGCGGCTGCCGCTACTGCTGCTGCCACCAGGTCGGCCGGCCCGGCCACGAAGAGGTACTCGGTGTTGCGCAGGTGCGACACCGTGCCGACCTTCACCCCCGCCGGGTTGTGAATGCCGATCTGCGCGCCGACATAGCGTGGGAAGTCGAAGCCGATCATCCGGACGTCGTCATGCCCGGCGTCGCGCAGCCATCGCATGATCTGCTCGGGAGTCACCCAAGACTCATCGTTGTACGACACGATCACCACCCTGGCCTTCACCCCGGCGATGACCGCCTTCAACGCCTCGGGCATCGTGCGCCGGCTGTTGAACGGCGATCGGGTGGCGTCGTCACGCGAGTCAATCCGCTTGCACGCGACGCCGTAGTGCGCCGGCTTGTCCCAGCGCACCAACGACTCCCAGACGTGGTAGTTGGTGAAGTAGCGGTGCTGGTTGTACGGCGGGTCGAGGTAGGCCAGGTCGACGGCCGGCAACGTGGCCGCGACCGACAGCGCGTCGCCATTCACCGACTTCCCGTTCCCCGGCAGCAATTCAGGCATTCGTAGTTCGAGGTCGTTGTGCGCGCGGGGGGCCCACTGCTTCAGGTACGCCATCTGCAGGCCGGTCGTCGAGTCGACCCGGTCGGCGGCGAGCATCAGCGAGGTCAGCAGTATCGGGAACAGCGGTGAGTCACCGAACGACGCGGCCAGTTGCTCGCGGATCGCGTCGATGCGCGCGCCGTTCTTGGGCTGGAAATACCTTGCCTGGTCGCAAAATGTGTCGGTGAAGTAGCCCGGCGCAGGTGGCAGCGCGGCAAGCGCCGCCAGCGCCTCGGCCAGCGCGTCTTTGTCGACGGCGGTGGCGTCGGTCTCGATGAAGCAACGAGCCAGGACGTCGGAGTAGCTCGCCGTGTCGACGGCGGTCACGTAGGTGCCGCGCCGTTTGAACTCCTGCGCCACCCGCGTGGTGCCGGTGAACAGGTCGACGGCGGTGCGCGCGTCGACCGCGGACGCCATCGCGCCCAGCACGGGGACGAGCAGCCGTTTCGAGCCCAGGTACTTGATCAAGCGCGCCCCCTCCGACGGGTCAAGAGCGTAAGCGGACGACGCTGTCGCGCGCGAAGCGGCGCGCCAGTCGCGCGGCGGCCGGGCGATCGGCGGTCGGCGGGCGCCGGAGGGGTCTTGACACCGACCGGGGGCGTCTCGAAACTACGGGGGAACGTTCCCATCACGGGCCGTGAATCTGGACTTAGGAGGGGCTGGCGGCTCGGATTGCCCGCGAGCAAAGGAAAACATCGCGGCTCTCGGGAACTCAGCGGGAGCGCCGTCGCGCGTTCTCGCGCGCCCTGCTCGGGCTGCGCCATTCGTGGCGTCGAGCACATCGACATCCCGATGTCCTTCGAACTAAGGGGAAGTGAAGTCGTGGGAACGAGTCCAAAGAGACGGCTGCTGGCCGCCTCCGCCGCTGCGGTCGCGTTGGGCGTCGGGCTCAGCGGGACGGCGCTGGCGGCGCCGGGCACGAGCACGCCGGGCACGAACACGCCGGGCACGGCGCACAGCCTGCCGGACGACGCGCAGCTGTACACACCGCCGCCGGACAAGGGTGCGGTGCAGCAGGTGGTCGATCTGCTGCGGCACCGCGACGTCGATGACGCCGCGCTGGTCGCCAAGATGGCGCTGACCCCGCAGGCGGTGTGGTTCACCGGCGGCACGCCGAAGCAAGTCGCCACGGACGTCAAGCAAACCGTCGTCCGGGCCGGCGCCCTGCGGCAGGTGCCAGCGCTGGTGCTCTACAACGTGCCAGGGCGCGACTGCTCGCAGTACTCCTCCGGCGGCGCGGGCAGCGACGTCGCGTACCAGGCCTGGATCGACGGCGTCGTCAAGGGGCTCGGGCAAGCCCGGGCCATCGTCATCGTCGAGCCTGACGGTCTGGCGAACCTGCCGAGCGACTGTCCCAGCGCCTACCCCGGCCAGGACGTCGACGCGCTGACCCAGGGCCGCATCGCCGACATCAAGTACGCGGCGACCACCATCGAGAGCTCCGACCCCAACTCGCTGGTCTACCTCGACGCCGGCAACAGCGCGTGGCACTCGGTTGGCGACATCTCCAAGCGCCTGGAGCAAGCGGGCGTCGCAAGCGTTCAGGGCTTCTCGCTCAACGTGTCGAACTACCAGTTCACGACGAACACCAACTTCTACGGCACCTGGGTGTCCGAATGCCTGGCGTACACCGAGAAGGTCAACGTGGGCGACTACGGCAGCTGCGGTGACATGTACTGGAGCGGCGGCCCGGCGAACAACTGGACGGGCGTCACGCTCGACCGGTACGGCGTGTGGAGCGACACCGCGAGCGAGCCGACACTCAACACCGCCGGCATCACCAGCCGGTACGCGTCAATCCTTGGCGACACGGCGCCGACCGCGCACTTCGTCGCCGACACCAGTCGCAACGGCCGCGGCCCGAACAGCATGACCGCGTACGCGGCGGCGCCGTACAACCAGCCGGCCAACGTCATCTCGTCGCTGGCGGCCGGCAACTGGTGCAACTCTCCGGGCGCCGGACTCGGGCTTCGGCCGACAACCAATACCGGCGTGGCGCTTGTCGACGCGTACCTTTGGGTGAAGACACCTGGGCAGTCAGACGGCCAGTGCAACATCGCGGGCGGCGCCCGGGCGTGGGACTACACGCAGTACAACCCGTGGAACTGGGACTCCGCGCAGCAACAGCAGAACGACCCGCTGTGGGGTGTGCAAGACCCAGCCGCGGGAGCT
>DASVDW010000091.1:0-5540 GCA_036380925.1 Acidothermaceae bacterium | reverse complement strand
CCGGCGCGTTCGGCCTCGCGTCGAAGGCGGGCGCGCAGTTCCGCCTCGAAGTTGTCGTGGTGGGCCGTCTGGCTCTCGTGCGCCCGCAGCGCGGCTACCTTGCGGTCGAACGTGTCGGTGACGTCGACATAATGCGCCGGCAGGTGCGCGGCGTGGGGGGCGCCGGTGACCCACGTCTCGGGCACGGCCCACGCGTCGAGGCCCTCGTCGAGCCGCAACTCGGGATGCGCGAACGGGTTGCGGGCGTCGGGATAGACCGCGTCGAGCGCGGCGGATCCGGCCGCGCGGTGGTCGGGGTGGCTGTGGCCGACCCGCTCGTAATCGCGCTCTGGCGACGGCACGACGATGCGCTGCGGTCGAACCTGCCGGATGACCCGGCTGATGTCGCGCCGCAGCTCCAGGCTCGCGACCAGCTTGCCGTCGGGATAACCGAGAAACCGGACGTCGTGGACGCCGACCCGCTTGGCCGCCTCGGTCTGCTCGGCGCGGCGCACCCCGGCGATCTGGTCGCGCGGAAACTCGAGGTCGAAGCCGCCGGCGTCGCCGTCGGTGCAAATGCAGTAGACGACCTCCATGCCGGCGTCGGTCCAGGTCGCGATGGTTCCGGCCGAGCCGAAGTCGATGTCGTCGGGATGCGCGGCGACGACAAGCACGCGCTCGACGTCCGCGTCTGGCATAGGTGTGGGCACGCGCGCCATCCTACGGTGGCTGTCTGGGCGGGTCCGTAGACTCGACGGCGCGATGTCCATCGAAGAGCTCTTGGCCGACCTCAACCCGCAGCAGCGCGCCGCCGTGGTGCACCAAGGGGGTCCGCTGCTGATCGTCGCGGGCGCCGGCTCCGGCAAGACACGGGTGCTCACCCGCCGGATCGCCTACTTGCTCGCGCAGCGACACGTCGCGCCGTCCGAGATCTTGGCGATCACCTTCACCAACAAGGCCGCGGGCGAGATGAAGGAGCGGGTGGCCGCGATGGTCGGCAACCGCGCTCGGGTCATGTGGGTGATGACGTTCCACTCGGCGTGCGTGCGGATCTTGCGCGAGAACGCGAAGCGGCTCGGCTTCACCAGCACGTTCTCGATCTACGACGCCGCCGACTCGCAGCGCCTCATGGCGTTGGTGTGCCGCGAGCTCGAGCTCGATCCCAAGCGCTATCCGCCGCGGTCTTTTTCCAACCAGGTCTCGAATCTGAAGAACGAGCTGATCGACGAAGAGGACTTCGCGCGCAAGGCGTCCAACCACCACGAGAAGACGCTTGCCGAGGCCTACACCGGCTATCAGCGCCGGTTGCGTGAGGCCAACGCCTTCGACTTCGACGACCTCATCATGGTCACCGTCAATCTCTTGCAAGCGTTTCCGGACGTCGCGGAGCACTACCGCCGGCGGTTCCGTCATGTGCTGGTCGACGAGTACCAAGACACCAACCACGCGCAGTACACGTTGGTGCGAGAACTGGTCGGCGGTTCTGCCGCGCACGCCGAGAAGCGCACAGTCGACGGCGAGTTGGTGCGGGAAGGCACGACGTCCGAAGTGCCGCCGGCGGAGCTGGTCGTGGTGGGCGACGCCGACCAGTCCATCTATGCGTTTCGCGGCGCGACGATTCGCAACATCTTGGAGTTCGAGCGCGACTACCCCGACGCCAGCGTCGTCCTGCTTGAGCAGAATTACCGTTCCACGCAGACGATTCTGAGTGCCGCCAACGCCGTCATCACCCGCAACGAGGGCCGCAAGGCGAAAAACCTTTGGTCCAACGCGGGCGACGGCGACCGCATCGGCGGCTACGTCGCCGACGACGAGCGCAGCGAGGCGCAGTTCGTCGCCGAGGAGATCGACAACCTGCGCGACGCTGGAGTGGCGACGTACAAGGACGTCGCGGTTTTCTATCGCACCAACGCCCAATCCCGGGTGTTCGAAGAGGTGTTCATCCGGGTCGGCTTGCCGTACAAAGTGGTCGGCGGGGTGCGCTTCTACGAGCGGCGCGAGGTGCGCGACCTGCTCGCCTACCTGCGGGTCCTGGTGAATCCCGAAGACACCGTGTCGTTGCGGCGCATCTTGAACGTGCCGCGCCGCGGCATCGGCGACCGCGCCGAGGCGTGTGTCGAGGCGCTGTCGAGCCGGGAGCGCGTCTCGTTCAGCCAGGCGCTGCGCCGCGTCGACGAGGCGTACGGGATCGCCACCAGGTCGGCGACCGCCGTCAAGGATTTCGTCGCGCTGCTCGACGAGTTGCGCGCGCTGGCTGAGTCTTCACCGCCGTCCGAGGTGATGGAAGCGGTGCTGTCGAAGAGCGGCTACCTCGCCGAGCTAGAGGCGACCGGTGACCCGCAGGACGAGTCGCGGGTGGAAAACCTGCGCGAACTCGTCACCGTGGCGAGTGAGTTCGAAGAGGCCAACCCCGACGGCAGCCTCGCCGACTTCCTCGAGCAGGTCGCCCTGGTCGCCGACGCCGATGAGATCCCGACCAGCGACGAGGCTCACGACGGCGTCGTCACGCTGATGACGTTGCACACCGCGAAAGGCCTTGAGTTTCCGGTGGTCTTCCTCACCGGCCTGGAAGACGGCGTGTTCCCGCACATGCGGTCGCTGACCGAGCCGAAGGAGTTGGAGGAGGAGCGGCGGCTCGCCTACGTGGGCATCACCCGAGCGCAGCGGCGGCTGTATCTGAGCCGGTCGATGCAGCGCAGCACGTACGGCGCCCCGTCGTACAACCCGCCGTCCCGCTTCCTCGACGAGGTGCCCGAGCACCTGGTCGACTGGAAACGCGCGCAGCCGAAGTCGTTCACACCGACCGGTGGTCACCGCGCGTCGTCCTCGCCCGCGGCGTTGCGCGGCACGCCGGCAAGGCCGACCGGCGTCGGCAATCGTTCGATTCCTTCTTTGCAGCCGGGGGATCGGGTCAGCCACGACACCTTCGGCCTCGGCACGGTGGTCTCGACGTCCGGGTCTGGCGACAACGCGCAGGCGAAGGTCGACTTCGGCGCCTCGACCGGGCAGAAGACGTTCGTGTTGCGATACGCGCCGATCGAGAAGCTTTAACTAGATGCGAACGCCTCGCGCGGCGAGGAACGGGATCGGATCCACCGGAACGCCGCCGACGCGGACCTCGAAGTGCAGGTGTGGCCCGGTGGCGTCGCCGGCCGCGCCGACCAAGGCGATCGGCTGGCCGGCCGCCACGTGATCGCCGGCCTTCACGAGGAACTTCGACATGTGGCCGTACCAGGTCTGCGTGCCGTCCCAGTCGAGGATTTTCACCACTCGGCCGTAACCGCTCTCTGGGCCGGCGTAAAGGACCGTTCCCTCGACAGCCGCCACGATCTGCGAGCCGTAGCCACCGGCGAGGTCGATGCCCTCGTGCATGCGGCCCCAACGCATGGCGAACGGAGAACTGAGACCGCCGTAGTTGGGCCGCACCCATCGGTGTTCGTAGGCGAGTTTTTCGGCCGCTGCTTTTGCTTTAGCCGCGGCGATTTTCGCGCTTGCGGCCGCTTGGGCGGCGGCTTTGGCGGCGGCCTGTCGCGCGGCCAGCCCGGCGGCCGCGTCGGCGAGTGTCTCCTGGTGCGGCTGCGTGGCGACCGGAGAGAGCACCGCATCGGTCGCCGGCATCGACGCGAGCGGAGCGCGCGCCAGTGCGCGGTCGGCTCGGTCGTCGGGCGCGCGCAACCGGACGGCGGTGTCGCCGCCGTCGTGGGTGACGCCGAGCACGCTGCTCGCGGACACCTCCATCGGGTCGGGGACCGGCTGGGAGGCGGGTGCGGCCACCCACGCGGATGCCGCCGTCGCGGCAGCGCACGCGCAGACCGCGACCAGCGCGCGGCGGCGAACCGTTGGCACGAAAAGGCGTCCTTCGGGTCGAGACTCGGCCTTGAGAATCGGCTGCGACAGCAGCGGCGCCGAGGTTAACCCAGGCCGCACCGATTCGGCAAAGGCGCGGCGGCGATACGCTCGGGAACGAGTGGTTTGTCACATCCGTTCGAGCGGAGGACCGCATGACGGAGGCCGGCCGAGTCCGGATCGTCGTCGCGAAACCAGGCCTTGACGGCCACGACCGCGGCGCGAAGATCGTGGCACGAGCGTTGCGGGACGCCGGGGTCGAGGTCATCTACACCGGGCTGCACCAAACACCCGAGCAGATCGTGACGACGGCGATTCAAGAAGACGCCGACGCGATCGGGCTGTCCATCTTGTCCGGGGCCCACATGACGCTGTTCGCCCGGGTGCTCGAGCTGCTGCGCGAGCGCGACGCGGCCGACATCTTGGTTTTCGGCGGCGGCATCATCCCCGACTCCGACATTCCGGAGTTGAAAGCCCTTGGGGTGGCGGCGATTTTCACCCCAGGCGCAAGCACCCAGTCGATTGTCGACTGGGTGCTTGCCAACCTGGGAGTGACTCCAGCCGCCAGTTGACGGCTAGTGGATCAGCGGATCAGTGGTTTCCGGGAGCGTTCTCGTTTCCGTGGCCCTGACCGTGGCCGTGGCCGTGGCCGTCCTCAACGGCGTTGGGGCCGGCGGTCGGCGCCGGGCTGGACGAGGCTTCGGCGTCGTCGCTGGCATCGGCCGACTTGTCGGGCTTCGTGACGGTGGCGCAGAACGTGGTGATGGCGTCGTCGCTGTCGGCGCCGCCGGCGATCTGGTCCAGCTTGTCGCGGAAGCCGACCTGGTCTTGGAGGTCATGGGCGACCGCGTTCGACCACGCGGTGCACAGCCCGAACGCCGCGGGGTCGAGCGACGCGGAGGGTGACGGCGATGCCGACTCAGATTCGGTCGGCGTCGGTGACGGCGTCTCAGATTCCGTCGGCGTCGGCGACGGCGTCTCGGATTCCGTCGGCGTCGCCGACGGCGAGGAGCTAGGCGGGGCGAACTGGTGGCCGTGCGCGCGGCCGACGTCGCTCGCGTTCGAGTGCGCCGGCGGGGCGGCGATGAGGTGGTGCGCGATGTTCTGCACGCTGTCGGGAAGCGCGTCGGCGTAGGCCGCGGTGGCGGCGCCCGTCGCGCCAACGGCGGCGGCGGCCAGGGCGGCGGCGATCTTGCCGGTCAGCAGAGAATTGAGCATGCGAGACCTCACGGGTTGGCGGCGGCGAGTCGGCCGCAGCGGCGCGGACATGGACTCGAGATGCTCCCGCTGGAACGCGGCGATGATGTCTGGTTCGCCGGTCAGCTCCGACGCCGACGCGGGTGCGGCGGCCGCCTCCAACAGATCCGCGACGTCGTACCACTCGGCCGAGTCGAGCTGACCCGAGGACAACGGGTCGGAGCGCCGGCCGAGGCGGAAGCGAAGTCGCGGTTTATTGAGCATCTCGGCGTTCGGAACGTCGTCTGGCGTCATCGCGTTACAGCTTTCCGTCGCGTGTCGGTCGAATCACCCGATTGGGCGAGTAGCTCGCGCAGCTTTCGCAGCGCGCGGTGGGTGGTCACCCGCACCGAACCCGGGCTCTTGCGGACGACCCTGGCGACGTCGGCCACTTCGAGCCCGGCCACGACCCGCAGCACGATGATCTCGGCTTGCTCCGGCGGCAGCTTCGCGATCAAGGCCAACGCGGCCTCGGTGTC
>DASVDW010000090.1:0-2819 GCA_036380925.1 Acidothermaceae bacterium | reverse complement strand
GCCAGTCGACGCGACAACGTGTACACGGAGGTCAATGCGGCCGGCCGCAACTCCGGCCAGCGATCAGCGCGAGCCACGCCGGTCAGCACGCGTAGCTGCGGCGACACCACCCGAGCCAGCTTGGCCAGAGCGACGACGTCGAGACTGCCCGCGTTGGCCTGCCGCACCGCGGCCGCGAGGCCCGGGGACTCGTCGAGCAGGCCGAGGGCCTGGGCGACCACACCGCCGTAGACGTCGGCGTCGGTGAGCAGGGTGTCGACGCCGAGCCGCGCCGCCTCGGTCGCGATGGTGACGGCGATCGTCGTCCGACCGGGCGCGCCGGTTGGTCCCCAGACCGCCACCAACCGGCCACCCCACGTCGACTGTTCCGGCGCCACGTCGCCCTGGTCGACGAGGTGTGGCGGTGGCAATGCGGCGCGCGGGTCGGCATACCCGAGCCGCAGCGGATCGGTGTCGGCGACGAGCTCCTCGGCGACCGCCGCCGCGACCGCCGCCGATATCGCCTGTGGGCCGGCGTCGGCGGCCACGACGTGCCTGACGCCAAGCTGCCGCAACCGCCGGTGCGCGTCGTCATCGCCGACCAAGCCCACCACGGCCACTCCCGCGCTGGCTAGCCGGGCGAGCGCGTCGCGGTCCAGCCGTCGCAGATCGGCCGACAAGATGACGGCGCGCGCGGTGCCACCAGCGGCCGACGAGAGCAGGTCGGCCAGGTCGACGCAGCGCCGGACGACGCTGACGCCGTAGTCGGCGCGCTCGAACGATGAGACCAGCTCGGCCTCGCGCACCGGGTCGGTGACCGCGGTGAGGACCGGAACGCTCACGTCGATGCGCCCTCGCTTGCGGCGACGGTTGGGCTCGGTCGAAATGGGCCGGGCGACGGGACCGCGGCCACGTTGTCGGACGGCACCCGCACGACGTCGATCGAACCCGATTCGACCGCGCCGACGACCGCGTCGACGTATTGCAGCGGCACTTGCAGCACCACGCCGGAGTTCCCGGAATCCGCAAGCGAGGACTGCGCGATGACGTCGGCGACCGTGACGTTCGCCAGGACCAGTTGCGGCGCGACACGCGCCTGCCCGACCGCGCTCTTCACCGTGACGTACAGATCGACCTGCTTGCCCTGCAGGTCGCCGTCGTGTGGCATGTGCAACTTGGCGACCGGCACGGTGACCAGCCGGCTCTGCGTCGGCGGCTGCGCCGGGACGGCGGCGGCTGGGATCAACTGGCCGGCGCTCAGCGGCGCGATCGTCGTCCGGCCCACCAGCGATTTGCCCGACGCCGAGTAGTAGCCGCCTGCGTGGTCGTGGAACCGCACCTTGACCGCGACGAGGTCGCCCTTGGTCAGCGTGGTGCCCGGCGCGAGGTCGTGGGAGGCAGCCCAGATCTCGTCGAAATGACCGGACGACGCCACGATCTTGGCGCCGACGACCACCGAGACCAACACCAGCACCACGCCGATGAGGAGCCGACCGTCTAGCCACGACGGCGACTTCAGCCGGTTCGCTGGCGGCGCAGGCAGGTCGGACATAGCAGGCTCACCCCGTCGGTCGGCAGGCGTCGTCGATCGCTATCTTGATGGCCTTGCGCCAGTGTCCGCAGGTTGTCGCAGGCGAACTGTGGATAGCGCAAACTGGCCGCCGCAAATGGTGGCAGACTTACCCGGCGCGCGCGTGGGCCGCAAGGGTGATCACCTATGGTCATCAGGAAAGAACTCTCGGTCACCGGCGCGACAACTGGCTTCAAGGAGCGAGGCGTGGAGCGGCGATTCCTCTTGCTGAGCGACGTCGCCGAGGTGCTGAACATCTCGGCGGCCCAGGCGTACGCCCTCGTTCGATCCGGGGAGTTGCCCGCCATCAAGGTCGGCGGTCGCGGGCAGTGGCGGGTGGAATCCACCCAGCTGGAGCGGTACATCAAGGAGGCGTACGACCGCACCCGCGAGTTCGTGAGCACCCACCCGTTCGGTGGCGGCGAGCCGGACGACGAGTAGCCGACGCCCGCGTCGATCTCAAGCGCGACGCACGATCGCAAGCGAAGTGAACGGGATCGTGCGCACGGCCTGCACCGCTGCGGCACGCCGGGCCTCCGCCGGTGCGTGTTCGGCCAACTCAAAGAAGTCCGCCCCCACGCGGTCGATGGTGCCCGACGCGGCGCCGCCGTCCACGTGACCGATGGTGACGGTGGCGCGATCGCGCGCGAGCGCTCGCAGCACATGAGCAAGGCCCAACCTGGCGGCGACCTGTCCCTCGCTGCCCGGCGCCGCTGACAACGCCCCCAGGCCGGTGATCGACAACACCGCGGACGACGGAATCAACGCCTCCCGACCGGCCGATTCGCTCATCAGCAGCCAGTCGGAGCCGACGCCGACGACGGCGCCCTCGACGAATCCGAAGCCGACGACGCGCGCCGTGACGACGCTGCCCCGCGCGGGCCGCAGCCGGTCGACCAACCGGATCAGTCCAAGTTCGCGCCGAGTGCGATCGGAGATCTCCGCCGCGAGTTCGGCCGCCTCTTCGGCCTCGAACTGCGCGTCGAGATCGTCGAACAGCGCCTCCCACCGCATCGTGGCTCCCTTCACCGCCGCTGCCTGAGCCGTCCTCCGCCTGGCACTCGCCGGCCGCCGCCTGCGCAGGATAGCGGACCGCACACAACCCAGGCTATTCGTCTTGACAGCAGGCTCGCTTGGTTATACGAAAGCAACCACAAGCAAACGGGTGATGTGTGACTTGACAAACCCATGATCGTCGGGCATGATTGTGGGCATGAAGCAGCCCATCTCTTTGCCAGCGATCGCCTCGCAGGTCACGTCCGAGGCTGAG
>DASVDW010000089.1:0-6742 GCA_036380925.1 Acidothermaceae bacterium | reverse complement strand
CGGCGCGTCGACGACGGCGACCGCCTCGGGTTCGACGACGACGTGACTCGCGATGCCACACGCCGCGCACATGCTCAGCTGTTCCTTCGGGTGTCATTTGCCCGCGTCCAGCGGGCCCGGCCATCATAATTGCCCGGTGCGACTGGCGACCTATCTTGACCACCTGGTGGACGACGGCGCGTTGCTCGCCGCCGAAGTCGAACGAGTGTCGCTCGACGACAAGGTGCCGAGCTGCCCGGGCTGGACGGCGCGCGACCTGGTGGTCCACGTCGGCGGCATTCATCGATGGGCGGCGTCGATCGTCGGAAACGCGATGGCGGAAAACGACGAGGTCACCGGCGAGCAGGTCGGCAGTGGCCCCGCCGACGCGCTGCTGCTGGACTGGTTTCGCGAGGGCCATCAGGCTCTGGTTCGGACGCTGCGCGCGGCGTCGCCGGATTTGCGTTGCTTCACGTTCCTGCCCGCGCCGACTCCGTTGCTTTTCTGGGCGCGCCGCCAGGCGCATGAGACCGCGATACACCGGGTCGACGCCGAAACCGTCCGCGGTGAGATCACGCCGTTCGACGCCGACTTCGCGCGCGACGGAATCGAGGAGATCCTGTTCGGCTTCGCGGCCCGCCCGCGCCCTGCGATCGAGCCGGGCGTCATGGTGGTGAGACCCGACGACGACGCCACAGGGTGGACGTTGAACTTTGGCGGCACCGGCGTCACGACGTCGAGAGGTGAGGCGACGGCGGACGTCGTCCTCACCGGCAGCGCGTCTGACCTGTATCTGTGGCTGTGGAATCGGCCGTCCGGGGCCGTGTTGTCCGGCGACGGCGCGGTCGCCGAACGCTGGCGCGACATCCGCGTCCGGTGGAGCTGACCGCCGCTCAGGCGAATCGCGTGACGATGTCTTCGAGCCGCTTGGCGTGCGCGCCACGCCAATACACCCGCCGGCAACCGGTGCACTGGGCGAAAATTTGATAGCTGCGGCGGGTTCCCGGCTGCAATTCCTCCAGCACGGCGGACTTGGCCACCGGCTGCAGCGCCGCGTTGCATGCCAGGCAGCGCGTCCAGGGCGAAAGCGGTGGCGCAAACCGGTCGAGCACGTCGGCCAGTTGCTCGTCCGGCCGATTTCCGCGCACGTAGGCGCCGTGTCGCGCGGCGCGGCGGAGCAGCAACCGCCGGTCGCGAGTCAACAACACCCGCCGCTCGACGTCGGCCTGCGCGATGAGCTCGTCGTCCGACGCGTCGTTTCGCCACGCGGTGTCGACGCCGAGGAGCCGCATCCGACGGGCGAGCGTGCCGAGGTGGACGTCCAGCACAAAGCTGGCGCCGCTTTGCGGGCGTCGGCGGGCGGCGACTTCGACGACGGCGCCGGCGGGTGGCAACCACGAGGCGTCGACGGCCGACCCGTCGACGGTCAATTCGCCGACCTCGGTCAACGGCAGGCCAACTGAGCCGAGCAGATGGCCGATTGTGGACACGCCGTCCAGCGGAAGCTCGACGCGTTCAGCGCGACGTCGCGAGTGCATCAGCGGGCGCAGGTCAGGCGCCACCGCGAGTGTCACGGCGAGATTCGCGGATCGTCCTTGATGCGAGCGGCCCACGCCGCTATCTCCGTCCGCCTTGACGCACCCAGCTTGGCCAGGATGTGCTCCACGTGCGCAGACACCGTCTTCGGCGCCAGCACCAGCTCAGCAGCGATCTCGCGGTTGGTCAAACCGCTCGCCACGAGCATCGCCACCTCGAACTCGCGGGCGGTGAGCGGGCGCCATCGCTCGACGGGAGCCGAGGCCTCGCGCAGCATGTCGTCCGCCGCGTTGATCAGCGTGAGCGCGCCGACCCCGCTCGCGCGCGCTTTGACGAGCTCTGCGATGGACCGCGCATCACCGGACTGGTTCAGCGCGAGCAGGCAGCGCGCCTCGTCGAGCGCCGCCCAGCTTCCCTCCCAGAAGCGATCCCGCTCGTGCCAAGCGCGCCGCGCCTCGCTGAACCTTTCGAGGGCCGCCGCGGCGTCGCCGTTGGCAAGATCCAGCAGCGCGTTCGCGTGTGCGATCGCCGGCAAGGGGCCTGGAATGCCGCGAAAAGTCAAGACGTCGGCGACGCGTTTCACCCACTGCGCTGCGCCGTCGACGTCGTCGACCGCTATGCGGGCGCGGGCGCCGGTGACCAGGAACGGAAACAGGTAGGCGGCGTCGTCGACCTCTTGGGACGCGGCGAACCCGCGTTCACTCAGCCCGACGGCGGACTCGAACTCACCGCGTGTCAAAGCCGTTTCGGCCAACCCCCAAAGCGGCGGCGCGATTCGCTGAAGCTCGTTCATCGACTCGCCCTGCAGCAGCGAGCTGGACAATCGCTCGATGGCCTCGGCCCAGCTGGCCCTCCCCATGGCGAGGTAGCCGAGAACGTATTCCGCGGTGATGCGTGTCGTTATGCCACCGCGGCCATCGGCCAGTGCTTGCTCGGCGGTGTCGGCGGCGAGCGACCAATCGCCGGTGGCCCATTGGACATGCGCCAGGTGCGCGTTCATGTAGCTGCGGTGGTTCCACCACTCGGCCTTCTCCGCGTGCGCGATCCCGCTGGCGAGCCAGGTCTTCGCGCGCTCGTACTCAACCAGCACCGACGCCGACGTGCTCAACATGCGGTAGCTGCGAGCGGCTTCCGCCTCGTCATGAATGGCGAGCGCTCGGTTGATCGCGTGCTCTAAGCGGCCCCAGCCCTCGTCCATGCGGCCGGCGAACAAGAAGTCCGACCCGAGTGTCGCGTCGGCGTTGATGCGCGTCGGCTCATCGCCGACCTCGTCGGAGCACGCGACACAGCGCTCGCCATGCTCGATTGACTCGTCGAGTCGGCGGCTCAACATATAGGCAGCCGACAGCGCGCCGTACAGCTGCGCCTGTTCCCTGCACGCGGGTAGGTCGTCAAGAGTCCGCAGCGCCGCTTCGATTCGGCCGGTCCGGCTCTGCAGGTCGTCACCGAGGAGGTGGCGGACTGCCACCAGCGGCGGAACGATCGCGGCTGCCGACAATCGATCCCCGGCAACGGTCCAAAGTTCATGCGCTTGGGCGTACGCGGTCGCGGCGGTGTCGTTGTCGTCGACGGCCGCGGCCGCGCGCCCGAACGCGGCGAGCAGGCGCGCGTGCTCGTCGACGTCGATGTCCTCCGGCACGTTGCGCAACGCGCGGCGGTAGAGCTCGAGCGCTTCTCGATGAGCCGAGACCAACGTCGCCTGACCGCCGGCGCGTCGGGCGCGTGAATAGGCCTCCGCCTTGCAGTTCGCTTGATCGAAATGCAGTGACACAAAGGCGTCGCCGTATGCCCGCTCCGCCGCGGCGGCGGCGACCCGGCGGTGCAACTCGCGCCGACGAGGCAGCGGCACGACGGCGTACAAGGCGTCGCGGATCACCGCGTGCCGGAAGTCGAACGCGTCGGCTTCCGGGCGGCCCACGACCAGGTGCGCCGACTGCAGCTCCAGCAGGCATCGGGCGACTTCGTCCTCAGGCTGGTCGGCGATGGCGGTCAACAGATCGAAGTCGAAGCGGCGACCGATCACCGCCCCGGTCGCGGCAATCTCATGGGTGGCGGCGTCGAGAGCGGCCGCGCGCGCGAGCACCGCGTCTGACAGCGTGTCGGGCACCGCGATCGTCTCAAGCCGGTCCAGCGAGACGTCTGCGACGGCGCCGAGCAGTTCCTCCATGTGCAGCGGGATCCCGTCGCTGCGGTCGTAAATGGCCGCGACCAGCTGGGTGGGCGCGGTGCGACCGAGGATCGAGCTGGTGAGCGTGGCGGTTTGCTCCCTGGTGAGGCGGCGAAGCCGGAGTTCTTCGGCGAGTCGCTGCGAGATGAGCCGCTGCCGCCACTCGCGGATCGCCGAGCGCGGGTACAACTCGTCGCTTCGATATGCGGCGACGACCAAGGTGGCGCGGTTGCCCAGCCGAGCTGCGATGTGCTCGAACACCTCGAGTGAAAGATCGTCCGCCCAGTGCAGGTCTTCCAGGACAAACAGCGACCGGCAGTCTCGATCAAGCTCGGTGAACGTGTCGACCAAGTCGCGCACCAGCATCCGCCGAGCGCGGCGCGGGTCGTCCGTCGTCCCTGGATTGCGAACGCGCTGCCGGATGGCGTCGCGCACCGCCCGGGAGTTGTCGCTCTCGCCTTCGCGCATGTCGCTTGCCAGGTCGAGCAACAAGGAGCCGGAGTCCTCGGCGTCTCCTCGAAACGCCGACGCGCGCACGACGACGAAGCCCGATTGCGCCGCGTGCGCGCTGATCGCCGTCAACAGCCTGGTTTTCCCGATGCCCGCCTCGCCGGCGAGCAAGAGCAACTCGCCATGGCCGGCTGCGGCCTCGTCGAGCCGGCGCGTCCCAAGGGCCAATAAGTCTTCGCGACCAACCAAGATCGGCGACGCCGCCATATCGCGAGCGATCACCACAAGACCTCCGAACGCCAACGTAGCCACAGTGCGCAGTCAGGCGTTAGGTCATTTGACCGATCCCTCGTGATGCGCCCGAACTTAGGGCGGTTGCCCGATGCCGCGGGGGTTTGCCTGCCGCGAGGTTTGAACGCGAAGGATCGCAGGTCGGTTCAGAGGCTGGCAAGAGACAACAGGACGGCCAGAGACGACAGCGGGGGCGCGCGAGGGAAAGCCAGAGCGAGGAAAACCCAGAGAGGAGCGCCGAAATGGCGAAGTTCATGGATGTGCACAGCGGCTTCGTAGGTGTGAGTGAGGTCGAGCTCAAGGAAGCGCACGAGCGCGACTTGGCAGAAGAGGTGGCGGAGGGGGTCCACTTCGAGCGGGCATGGCTCGACCCCGAGTCGGGAAAGGTGTTCTGTCTTTCGACCGGCCCGTCGAAGGAGAGCGTCCGGCGGGTTCACGAGCGTGCCGGACATCCGACGTCGGAGATCTATGAGGTCTCAATCGACATCTCGTAGTCGTCGATCGTGACGTTCGCGCGTCGAGCCGTCCTCGTCGAGGCGAGGCGAGGCGAAGGCGGCTCGACGCGCCGGAAGACGGAGGTTTCATCGTGCATCCCGATTACCTGGCCGCAGCGGCTGCCGCGCGCCGGGAGGAGTTGCTGCGCAACGCGCGCAGTCGGCATCGCGCGCGTCGACGCGGCAGGCGGTCGACGCGGCTGTGGTTGCTGATCCGCGTTAGAACGTTGCGCGTGCGCGCGGCCGCGGCGGCTTCGCACCCGTCGTCCGCGTTATCCGATCGCGAGCGCCCGCTGCCGGTATTCGGCTGCGGCGGCGGGCAGATTGCCGGCGGTGAGTGAGTGGTCGTTGGACGCCGAGTGGGTGTTGAAGTAGTGGACGTACGCGACGTTGTTCGCCGGATCTTCGATGAAGTCGAAGACATGGTTGACGAAACTGGCGTTGTCGCCGCCGCCGTGGCCGTCGCTCCGCACCGCGGCGGCCCATTCCGGAAGTGCCATCGGCTTGTGGTGCGCGGCGGCGAACCGGCTCCAAAACGCGAGCCCGTGGTCGCCGTTCAACAGGTCGTTCCATGCCGCCTCCCGCGCGGCGGAAAGCCCAGAACTGCCAGCGGGATAGCGGCTCCATGAGTAGTCGTACACGTCGACGCCGATGTAGTCGACGTACGCGTCACCCGGATACGCCTGTTCCGCGGGCAGCGAGTTGGGCCCGACGTCCGGATTCCAGTCGAAGCGGAAATGTTGGCCGGGAACGGATCGCATGGTGTCGACGATGTGCCGGAAGCAGCCGATGAAGCCGGCCACGTCGCTTCTTGCCGACCAGCGGTACCAGCTGCCGTTGAATTCCCACCCTGGTCGCACGATCGTGCTGGCCAGCTGGTGGCCGATGAGGTTGGTCGCGGTGGTCCGCCACTGGGCGTCGTACTCGCCGCTCGCGCAGGCCGCGAGCGTGTACTCGCTGCCGTCGGGCAGCATCGGCAGCGACAGCTCGAATTGGGCGGGCTGGCCCGAGTGAGCTGAGATCAACCACGACGGCGCGGTCAGGTTCGACCACGAGTCGGTGGCCCCGAAGTCGAGGACGGACTGCGGTTGGACGCCCATCGCGTCGCCGAACGCCGAAGCGCCGGCGACCCCCTTGCTGTCGGGACCGGCGTACACGCCGAGTAGCGGCCGGTGCGCGGTCGGCCGCGCGGGGAGGCGGACGATCGGCGGCGTGTTCGTGGCGACCCGGGCGCCGCTCGCCGCGACGATCGGCGGGTGAGCGGACGTCGATGGCGCGCCCAGCGCGGGCGCCGAGTTGGCGGACGACGCGAGCGGGCTCGCGGCTGACCGGTCGGCGGACGACGCGACCGTCGTCTCGGCCGCGGTGGTCGTGACCTGCGCGGTCGCGGGGGTCGCCGCGGGGGTCGGGGCGGTCGCCGGCACCAGCGGCGAGCCCGCCGGCGAGTCCGCGGCCGCCGAGACGGCCGCGCTGGTGTGGGCGACCGGCCGCGGCGCGGTGTCGGAGAGCCGGTGCACGGCGCCGCCCCCGATCGCGGTCATGGACAGGAACGCGGCGGCTGCGACGAGGCTGGATTTGTTGAACATCTCGGGTGTCACATCGGCCGACGGTCGCGGGGACGACATGGCTCGAAGGGACCAATTCGGGCGAAATGATCAGCTCGCCTAATCTTTGTGGGCTAGCTGCGGCCACACCGCCGGCCAACCACCGATCGGCGTGCGGCAGATCGCGACCGGCTGGCCCTGCTCCTCGTTGTCGACGTCGACCCCGTTGTCGAGGTGACCGACGACCTGGCAGGAGTCGAACAAGGCCGCGGCGCGCCCGA
>DASVDW010000088.1:0-16598 GCA_036380925.1 Acidothermaceae bacterium | reverse complement strand
GGCGACGGCCTCGCGCGAGTCGCCCGTCCCAAGCGACGCCGCATCAAATAGCCCGCCAGAGAAATCGGCACTCCCAAGGTCGGTCACGGAGACTTACTGGGTGTGTCCCTTTTGGACGCACCGGCTTCCCTTGACCACTTCCCCGGGATCGGGGGTGGGTACTTGGTTGCCGTCCGAGCGCCTGCCGCGTGCCCGCGGCGAGGTCTTGCCTCGGTTCCAACCCAGGGCCCCTTTGTGTCGCGGGGTGGCGGTCGGCTCTTCCCCGGCCCATCCGGGTGCAGACACCGTGCGGGGTGTCAGGCGGCCGCTCGCAGCGGCGGAGCGTCGATAGGTTCGGCTGGCGTGTAGCGGGCGAGGTTGATCGCCGCGTTCAGATCCCGGTCGATGGCCAGCCCGCACGCGTCACAGCGGTAGGTGCGGTCGGCCAGGGCCAGTTCCGCGTTGACGGACCCGCAGCCGGAGCACGTTTTCGAGCTTGGGTACCACCGGTCGGCGATGACCAGTTGGGTGCCGTGCCAGGCGGTCTTGTACTCGAGTTGGCGGCGCAGCTCGCCGAAGGACGCGTCGGCGATGTGCCTGGCGAGTTTGCGGTTTTGCACCATGCCGGCGACGTTCAGGTCCTCGATCACGATGCTTGCGTAGTTCCTCGCGAGCGTGACCGTGATCTCATGCAGCAGCGCGGCGCGCACCGCAGCGACGCGGCCGTGGATTTTGCCCAGGCGTTGTGCCGCTTTCTTCCGACCGTTCGAGCCTTGCTTGGTTCTCGCGAAGGCTCGGTTGGCCAGTTTCAGGCGTTCCTGGGCGTGCGTGAGTGCTTTCACCCCCTCCCACCGGTGTCGCAGGTTTCCGTCGGCGTCAGCTGCGACGGCGAGGGTTTTCACACCCAGGTCCACCCCGACCCGGGGTGAACACCGGTCGCCGCCGCGGCGGGCGTGGTGGAGTTGCGCGGCGACCCCGGTGACCGAGACGATCCAGCGGCCGCGTTCGTACCGGAAGCAGGCGGCGTAGACGTGGAACCGGCCGCCCTTGAGCATGCGGCGCAACTGGCGCGTGGTCTCGCGGACCCGCAAGCGCCCGAGCCTGGGAAACCGCAGCGCCTTCGGCCCGACCGGCCGCAGCGGCGCGGGTGATCCCTCGGAGTACTTCGCGCGCAGCCGAAACGTCGGTGTCGTGCGGTGCTTGGACTTGAACCTGGGGAACCCGACGGACGCGCCGTCGCGCGCGCCCTTGCGCGAGGCCGCCCAGTTCGAAAGCGCCTGCGCCGCGTTCACGCTCGCGGTTTCGAACACGTCCGCGGAGACCTCATGTCGCCACGAAAGCCCCCGTATCTGGTCCCCGTCGTCATCTACCGAAACCGGGGCATCGGGCGCGCGGCCGTCTTTCCACGCGTTGATCTCGTTGACGAACGACACCTTGCTCCACGACAACGCGGGTGTCAGATCGGTCTCCGCCAGGCCGTATGACCGTTCCGCGGCGCGCTGGCCGAGGTTGGCCCGCACCCGGGCGATGTGATGGTTGTAGGCAAGCCGGAACGCCCCGGCGTGCGCCAGCAGGCGCTGATGCTCGGCGGCGTTCACGTCAAGGGTGAACCGAAAGGACGTCGCCCTCGTCAGCGGCACACCGGCATGCGACACCAACACGGTGTCGTTCTTCAGCGCGGCGGCAACAGGCACGCACGCGATGGTGCCGCAGGACGCCGACGAAACAGTGAGCTAGCAGTGAGCTAGCAGGGCGTTCAGGCCCCCGAGCAGCATTGGCGAGGGCATGCGAGGTCAGGTCGCGTCGCGAACCGCGTCAACAGGCTGACGGGGGACACGTCGACTCGACCGAGATGCCTCACACTCACAAACCTGCGCCCTCGCCTCGGGCACGCTCCAAAGCGAGATGCTTCGCATGCTCCAGAGCACGCCACGCGTCCACAAGCTCAACCATCATCGAGGCCTCCCCAGCGGTCAACGCGCGAGGCTCACGGGCGAGCTCCAGGTAAAGGTCGATCCGGTCCTGGGCAATGTCCAGCCGCCAGTTCGCGGGTTCATCACTTGGGTCAGTCACCGGCCCAGCGTCGCACGACAGCAGAACAACGGCGGACGAGACCACGCTCGACGCGCCTGGTTATCGCACGAGATGCACAGTGCTGGCTGCCACCACCCGGCCCCGCCGTGGCAGCGCCGGGCTGAAGATGGCGTCGAGCGCGGCAGCTAGACAGGCGACCTGCAGCCAGCCGGTGGCCGACTCGAGGGTGTTTTCGAACGATCGGGCGAGTCGGCGCTGCCGCAACAGTCGGCCGTGTGCGACCTCCACCCGCCAGGCGAGCGGCAGCGGCACAAACGTGCCCGGCTTCTTTTCGTGCCCGACACGGCGCACCTCCAGCCCACAAGCCCGACTGAGCCTGGTGGCGCCGGGCTCGGTGACGCCCTTGTCCACGATGACCAACTGCAACCGCTTGTCTTGACCGCGCTCGGCCAACTCGTCGAGCAGCGCGGCGGTGGTGTCGTTCTCATGAAGCGAGGCGGGCAGCGCCCGAGCGGCCAGCGGCAGCCCGGTGACATCGACGGCGATGGCGCGCTTCGCGCCGTTCGTCGCACCGTACGGGCCGCCTCGGTCGTGAAAGGTGCGGCCGCCGTTGGACGCGCCGCGGGCAAGGTGTGTGTCCACCACGACCATCGACGGTGTCGGCTCAGCCCGGTTCGCCTTCACCCGCACGACACGGTGCAACTCGGCGAGCAGCCTCGCCCACGTGCCGTTGCGGGACCAGCGGCGAAACTGCGACCACACCCTCGTCCACGGGCCGAACTCCCTGGGCAGGCTGCGCCACTGGCAGCCGGTGTGCGAGACGTACAAGATGCCGTTTACCACCCTACGGATGTCCCTCTTGAACTGACGGCCGCGCTTACCTTCCACACAGATCAGCGGCTTGAGCAACCGCCACTGCGCATTCGTCAAGTTCGTTGGGTACACGCCTCTTCATCGGCCGCCACGTGCCCAACTGAAGCAAAATAGGGACACACTCAGTTTGGGTCGACGACGAGGGGAGCGTGCGATGTCGCAGGACACCACCGAGGGCCTGTCCTCTCGCCGCGGGGCCGCCAAGGCGGATGCCAGCTCGCGAGACCAGCCGGCCGACAGCGCGCAGCGTCGCGTTCCGTGGCGCGTCGAGGGTGAACGGCCATCCAGCGGTTCCGGTGACCAGCCGACAGCGCGCACGCCGCTTCGGCGTCCGCGCTTCTGGTGGATGTTGCTGGCGTTGCTCTTGCTCAACTGGATCATCTCCGCGGTCGCGCTGCGCACGTCGGAGCCGACCGAGGTGCCCTACTCGTTCTTCCGGGCGCAGGTGCAGGCGGGCAACGTCACTGAAGTGACCGCGGTTGAGGATGCCATCGACGGCACGTTCAAAGAACCGGTCCGTCCGCCGGCCGCCGCCGGTTCGTCGGAAGAAGGCAAACCGCTCACCGACTTCAGCACCCACCGGCCGTCGTTTGCCGCAGACGACAAGCTGTTCGACCTGCTCGCGAGCAAGGACGTCACCGTCAGCGCGAAACCGACGCCTGGTCCTTCGTTGCTGGAGCGGGTGTTGCTGGGCTTTGGCCCCACGCTGTTGCTGGTCGGCCTGTTCATCCTGCTCATGCGCCGAGGCGCCCGCGGCGCCGCCGGACTCGGCGGGCTCGGGCGGTCACGCGCGAAACGCTACGAGCCCGACGACAGCCCGCGCACGACGTTCGCCGACGTCGCAGGCATCGACGACGTCGAGGCGGAGGTCGCTGAGATCGTTGATTTTCTGCGAAACCCTGACCGCTACCGCCGGCTCGGCGCGGCCATGCCGAAGGGCATCTTGCTCGCCGGGCCGCCCGGAACCGGAAAGACGCTGCTCGCCCGCGCGGTCGCGGGCGAGGCCGACGTGCCGTTCTACTCGGTGTCCGCCTCGGAGTTCATCGAGATGATCGTCGGCGTCGGCGCGAGTCGAGTCCGGGATCTGTTCGAGCAGGCGAAGAACCACGCGCCGTCGATCATCTTCATCGACGAACTTGACGCGATCGGCCGCGCGCGCGGCGCCTCGATGAGCATCGGCGGCCACGACGAACGTGAGCAGACGCTCAACCAGATCCTGACGGAGATGGACGGATTCACCGGTCGCGAGAGCGTTGTCGTGCTCGCCGCCACCAACCGCCCAGACATCCTCGACCCCGCGCTGCTGCGGCCGGGCCGCTTCGACCGGCGGCTGGTCATCAGCCCGCCGGACATGAAGGGACGGCGGGAGATCCTCGACGTGCACGTCCGCTCGGTGCCGCTCGACGCAGACGCCGACCTCGACACCGTCGCCTCGATAACCCCCGGGATGGTCGGCGCCGACCTGAAGAACCTGGTCAACGAGGCGGCGCTGCTCGCCGCTCGCCGCGGCGGCGACACCGTGCGGCTGCGCGACTTCACCGACGCGCTGTCGAAAATCCAACTCGGCAGCGAGCGGCGGATCGTGATCTCGGAGGAAGAACGGCGGCGAACCGCCTACCACGAGGCGGGTCACGCGCTGATCGGCATGCTGACGCCCGGCGCCGACCCGGTGCGAAGGATCTCCATCGTGCCGCGCGGCCACGCGCTCGGCGTCACGTTCCAAAGTCCCGACACGGATCGCTACTTCTACAGTGAGCCGTATCTGCGCGGCCGCCTCGCGGGCATGCTTGGCGGCCGAGCCGCTGAGCAGATCGCCTTCGGCGACGTGACCACAGGCGCGGAAAGCGACCTTGAACAGGCGACCGCGCTGGCCCGGCAGATGGTCGGCCGTTGGGGGATGTCCGAACGGGTCGGAGCGATGTCGGTGCTACCCGATCCGCGCCGGGAACAGCCGTTCTCGCTCGACGGCGGAGCGGTCTCGCCCGCGACGCGCGAACTGGTCGAGGCGGAAGTGCATCGGATTTTGTCCGAATGCGCTCAGCGCGCCACCGACATCCTGCAGACCGACCGTTCCCGGCTGGACGCGCTCGTCGACACCTTGCTGGTCGCGGAGACGCTGGACATGTCGGCGGCCCATCGCGCAGCTGGACTGCCGGTTGGAAAAGCCGCCGGTGGCTGAAAGGCGCCGTGGCTAACGCAACAGCAGCGCGACGTGACCGAGGTCGGCTAGCTGGCCACCGGCCAGGAACTCGGCCTGGCCCCCGGTCGTGACCACCGACTCGATCAGTTCGTCGACCGGGTCAGGCATCGCGTCGCGGTCGTTCGAGTCAACCTCCGCCAACCTGCCGTCAACTTCCACGGCAGGTCGCGCGTGGTAGTCCTCTTCCACGACCAGGAGGCGGCCCCGCCCCTGGCGGGCAAGCTGCCACACTTCGTCCATCCCGGCGACCGCCCGACCGCTGTGCACCGCGTCGCGCACGTCGTCCGCGACGTGCTGCCGCCGATCGCGCAACCGCTGTTGCATGACCCGCCACGTGACGCCGCCCAGATCTCGCGGGTTGGCCTCGTCGTACGCGCCGTCGAGCGTGGCCACCACGGACGACGCGTTCGCACTCACCTCGGTGAACATGGTCGTCGAGACCTTCACGCCCGCGAGAACGACCGGTAGCGGATCTCCTTGCGCCGCGCGCGTCAGGGCTTGGTCGACCTCGCGGTAGAACGCCAGCCACTGTTCCCGATCGTCGCGACCCGGTGGCAGCGCGAAGCGGCCCGCGACGGCTCGCCGGTCGCGGGGCACAACGTCGGCGCGCATCGGAAAACCGTGGTCGAGCACCTCGTCGAGCTGGTCGCGGACTCCCTCAAACAGGCGCGTGGCGCGGTCCGACAAGACGAGCACGCGGTAACGCGGGATCCGCCGCAAGCCCTGCACGAGGTAGCGGGTCGCCGCCGTCGCGTCGACCGACACGCTGTCGGCGACCGGAAACGGCAGCAGGTGCGACTCGGCGCCTTGGCTCGTGGCGACGATGACCACGCCGTTCGCGCCCGATGCCAGCTCGACGTCGTCGATGGCGCGGGCCAGTCCGTCGAGAAGCGGGCCCGCGTCGCGCGCGGACCGCGTCTCCAAGAGTTCGGACCTCGCCTGGGCGTGCAAGTTCCGCAGCCGGATCCGATCCTCGTTGTTGCCAGGGCGGCGCCGGTCCAGCGCCGCGGTGATGGTCACCACAGGGTCGCCCTGAACGCGGACGAGCCGGTTCACCAGTTCATGAAGTGGCATCGGTTCGGTCCTTCGGCTCGCCCCCGCGCTGGAGATCTGGCACGTACCCGTCGAGGTCGTCGCCGAACGCCGCCGGGTCGGCGATCTCCGCGGTCAAACGGCCGGGTGGGGGTCAGACGGCGGTCGCGAATTCGCCGACGTGCTCATGGTCGCTGTAGATCTTCGTGCTGCCGTCGGGATAAAGGGCGACGGGCACGACGACGCCGTCACGGCAGGTGTGCAAATACATCAAGGTCTCCCCGACGACGGCATAAGCGCGCGTGTCGTCGACATGCTCGCCGCCGTGTCGGGCCCGCCACTCCTTGAGCTCCGTCTCGGTGTGTTGTTGCCCGGCCACTTGGGCAACCTTGCCGACCAGGTCGTTGATCGCGCGCCGATCGAGCACGACGATCTCCCCCTGCGGCCGGCCACTCGTGTCGTCGTTCATCATTCCTCCCGGCGCCATCGCCTCCACCCGTCAGTTCTGCCCTGCGGTGACCTGCCAAAGCGCGGCGCAGGCGCGGCGCGGCGGCCGGTTCGGCGCGCGGGAATTCGGATATGCACCGCCCCCCGCGCAGGCCCGCCGTCAAGCCAAGGAGCGCCCGATGGTCGATATCCGCGGTGTGATCCGGCGTGGTGGGCGTGACGCATCGAGGCAGCGGCGCACCGCGCGATTCGCCGCCGCGTTCACCGACTTCTTCGGGGACCAGGCGGTCTAACTGTCACAGCAAACCGCGCGCGAGGACTTCAGCGACATCCCGACCGCGCTGGGAACCCGGCACGCAGGCGATGACCGTCGCGGCGCTCGAGTGGCTCGCGTCCTGACGCCACCTCACTCCTGCCGTTCGCGCTCGCGACCCGGCGGCAGCGGTGCGTGGAGGTTCAGGTGGACGCCCAGCATTCGCAGACCGAAACAGCCGGCTGCCGCGCCGAGCGCGGCAGGAATGCCATAAACGCCAAGACGTTCCGTGACGACGGTGATCGTGGCGCCGAGGAGCGCGGGAATCGCATACAGCCCGCTCCTCAGCACGGACGGCACTTCGCCGATGAGCACGTCGCGAATCGTGCCGCCGCCGACGCCGGTGACCGCGCCGAGGATCACCGCCGGCCCCGCGCCGAGGCCAAAGTCGAGTGCCTTGCTCGCCCCCGTCACGGCGAACAGACTCAGCCCCGCCGCGTCGAGAATCGTGATGGGACCGAGCAGCCGATCGAGCCGGCGACTGAAGCCGAAGGCGAGCAGCCCGCCACCGGCGGCGACGGTCAGATAACGCCAGTCCCGAAACGTGGCCGGCGGCACGTCGCCGATGAGCACATCACGAACGATGCCTCCGCCGATCGCGGTGATGATGCCCAACGCGACGACACCGACGATGTCGAGGCGTGCCGCGCGCACCGCGGTGAGCGCGCCATTGAGCGCGAACGCGAAGGTGCCGGTCAGGTCCAGCGCGAGCAGTAGCGGCGGCTCGGTGCTGGTCACGCGGTACACCCTTCCCTATCGCGTTCCCGCTTCGCTACCGCGCGTCGACGACAGGGCGGCTGCCTCGCACCCTGCGCGAGCGCCAGCGTGCGAAAGAGCGCCGGACGACGCTAACGCTCGCGGTCCCACCCGGCGACAACCGCCTCGCGCGCGCGGTGGCCACCTTGACTTCGCGATGCGCCTCGGCGTCGATCAGCAGTTCGCGCCGACGGCCGGCGGCGATCTCAGCGGTGAAGAGGTTTGTCATCGACTGCTCGCCGCCAACGCCGAGTGGTCAGCCGGTGGGATCGCGCCGAGGTGGTCGAGCTCGTCGCTCATCGCGGTGCTGACCTGTCGGAGCAGCACCGGTATCTGGTGAGCGTCCCAGTCGTAGCGGGCGACCCGCTCGGTCGCGTCGAACAGCCTGCTTGAAAGCTGGTCGCGGGTGGCCTGATACCGAGCCAGCGCGACTGACTCCGGCGCCGCACCGCCGAGCACCGCGAGCACCTCGCGAGCCAGCAGCTGTGCGTCGCGCAACGCGCTCGTGATGCCATGTGTGGTGATGGGGTCGGTGTAATAGCCGGCGTCCCCGACGAGCGCCCAACCGGGACCCCACGACTGCCGCACGTGTCCGGGCAGGCCGGCCCAGCCGCGTATGCGACCTGCGTCCACCCCTGCGGCGACCCGCTCGGCGAGCTGCGGCGCGGTCTTCGCAAGGAGGAGCCGAAAGGCGCCCGCGGCGCCCTCACGTCGCACCAACTCGCGCGACCGAACGCGGCCGGTGCCGACGAACACACCGGTCAAGCCGTCGTTGGTCGGCAGCAGACCGGCGGCCGCGCCGGATCCGTACGCCCACTCATAACCCAGCGCGGGGACAGCGCGGGAATAGCGGTAGAGAAACGCGCCGCCCCACGTGCCTCGTCGCAGCAGCGGCGCGTCGACTCGCCGGGCGAGTGCGGAGTTGACGCCGTCCGCGCCGACCGTGACCGTGGCGCGCAGCGTGCTGCGCTGACCCGCACGGTCGCGGATTCCAATGCCGGTGACCCGCCCGTTCCAGTCGCGCAGCAGTCCCGTCATGGCAGTCTGATGCCTCACCTGCGCGCCCGCCTCAGCGGCCGCGTCGACGAGGATCCGGTCAAGCAGAAAGCGGCGCGGCGCGTACAGCGCGGGCACGCCGGGCGTGTCCCGGATCGCCACCCGCACCGGCTCCGCGCCGGCGTAGTGAAACGCGGCCTCCCTAATCGCCGGCGTGCCGGCCGCGACCACGTCGTCGAGCACACCCCACCGCGACAGTTGCAACACCCCCGCCCGCATCAACGCGTGAGTCGACAGCGCGTCGGAGCCGTGAACCCCACGCTCGACGACCGCCACCCGGACGCCGGCCCGCGCCAGCAACAGGGCGGTCGCGGCGCCAGCCACCCGGCCGCCGACGATCGCCACGTCGTAGCTGTTCGTCATGCCGCTGGCTCCTCTCCCTGCGCGTCGTCCGCTCGAGGCGGGCAGTGCGCCGTCATGTGTCGAACCACCGCGAGGGCGTCGTGCCTGGCCCCGTCGATGAAGCCGGAGTCGCGACGGTGTTGGAAGCGCTGGCCGACGACGTAGACACCAGGCGCGGGAGTCACGCCGCGCCGCTGCTGGATCGTGCCCGTGCGGTCGGTGATCGGCAATCGCAGCCACGGATAGTCAGGACGGAAACCGGTCGCCACCAGCACGGCGCCGATCTGCGCAGACCCTAGGTCGAGTGCCTCGACCGACGGCGGCACGCGCAGCGAAGGCGGACGCCGAGCGGGTGGCACGTGGCCGGTGAGACCGGTTGCCTCGATGTGCTCGTCGATCGCGTCGAGAACCTTGTTCATCGCGTGCTGCGCCATGTTGACGGTCTCGACGAGGTCGGTGCGGAAACGCGCGCGCCCGCCCGACATCCCCTCAAAACGGCCGACCAAGCGGACGCCGCGCGATTGCAGCGCCGCCAAGTCGACGCCGTCGATGTCACAACCGGTCGCGTCAAAGCGCGCCAATCGACCGACAAGTTGAGCCGAAGGCTCGCGTCGGGCGGCCACCGGATCGACGACGTCGTCAATCGTGCGAGCCAGCTTGCCGGTGCGCTCCAGCCATCGAAAGATGTCCAGCCCGCGGTAGACCCGCGGCAGGCGAGTGTGCCGGCCGACCGCGAGAACCACCTCGCGGCCGGCCCTAGTCAGCTCATCGGCGATCTGCGCGCCCGACGCGGAGGCGCCGACGACGAGCACCCCGCCAGGCGCGAGTTGTCGCGGATTGCGGTAGCGATCGACGGTGATCGCATCACGCGCGTCGAGACCAGCGGGCCACCGAGGCACACCGTGCGGTCCGGTCGCGACAACCACGTTCTTCGCGTGCCACCCGCCATGTTCGGTGCTCACCTGGTAACCACCGGACGACGCCGCCCTGACGTCGAGCACGGTGGTGTTCGCAAGCACCGGCGCGGTGAATGACACGGCATACCGCTCGAGCCGTTCGACAAACGCCGCGGCTTGCATGAAACCGTCGGGATCACGGCCCTCGTACCGCTGCCCGGGTAGCCGGGTCATCCAATTCGGCGTCAACAAGCGCAGCGAGTCCCACCGTTGGGTGCGCCAACGTTCGGCGACGCGTCCGCGTTCGAGGACGAGGTGCTCGCGGCCGGCGTCGGTGAGCAACCGGCTGACGGCAAGACCGGCGTGGCCGGCGCCGATCACGACGGTCTCGATGCTTGTCATGGCGTGCCTGGCCACCGCTCAGCCGGTGACGACGTCGATGACAACAGGCGTGGGATTCACGAGCGCGTCGTAGACCGCCGAGCGTCGTCGGGACTGCTCGACGATGCCGCGCAGCGTTTCGTCGTCCGCCTTCCCCTCGATGTGGAAGGTGACCCGAATTTGCTGGTAGCCGTTGCGGGTCGATCCGTCAGACAGCCCAAGGATTCCAAGCAGGTCGATGTCTCCCTCGACCGTCGAGCTGACCTTGGTGAGTTCGACACCGCGGGCCGCCGCGATGTTGGCGATGCCAGAAGTCAGACAGGCGGCGATGGCGTGCAGCAGGTACTCGACGGGAGTTGGCCCGTTGTCGGCGCCGACGAGGACCTCTGGATGGTCGAAATGCAGGACGCTTTCGGCCTTGTGCGCCAGTTCTTGGCCGGCGCCGAAGAAGTCAGCCGCGGTCGAACGGCTGTGGGTGCCCGACATCCAGGTGTTTCGGGCGCGGAACTGGAACTTCGCGATTCCTGGCTGTTTCTTGACGGCGTCCAGCGTGGCGAACAACGTCGGGGTGTCGACCCCGTTGAGAGGACCGCGTTCGGTGGTGACGCTCATGTCTGCTCCTTAGGTTGGAGCTAGAACTGTGCGCTCGCGCAGGGCGCAAAGCGTGGTGATGGCGTGGAGATCGGATGGAGATCGGCCGCCCAAACAATCACCGGATCGCCACGAAATCGCCAAGCTCGTCGGTGGCCGACGATGTGACGCTGCCGGAATGAATTCGCCGCGGATGGACGCCGCACGGGACGTGCTCGCTGTCACGCCGGCGCTGCTGTCGTTCGGCGTCACACTCGGCGTGGTGGTCGCCTCCACCACGACCGGCGACCTCGCTGGCTGGCTCGGCGCGCCGCTGGTCTACAGCGGCAGCGCGCAACTCGCGGCGACCACGCTGTTCAACCATGGCGCTGGGTTGTTGACGATCGTCGCGTCCGCGGTCGCGGTCAACGCGCGGCTGCTGCTCTACAGCGCCGCGCTGGCACCGCGATTTCAGCGGCAGCCCCGATGGTTCCAACTCATCGGCGCGCACTTCATCACCGACCAGACCTACCTCTCGGCGCAGGCAAGGCCCGGACGCAGCGGCGCCGATTTCCGCGCCTACTGGCTGGGCGTCGGAGGCGGAGTGGCGGCGGTGTGGTCTGCCGCGGTGGGTCTCGGCCTGTCATTGGGGCCGCATCTGCCGACCCTGCCGCACCTGCCGCTCGCGAGCAGCGCGCTGTTTCTGGGCATGCTGACGCCGCGGCTGCGTGAGCCGACCGGTCGGGCCGCCGCGATCGTCGCCGCCGCGGTCGCTCCCGTCGCCACGCAGGTCGTCCCGACGCTCGGCGTCCTCGCCGGGGCGGCGGCGGGGATTGGCGCCGGCCTGGCCATGCGGAAGCGACAACCCGCGACATGAACGGCCTCGCGTACCTGCTGGTCGTCGCGGTGGGCTGCTGGCTGCTCCGGCTGACCTTCATCGTCTTCGTGCCGCCCGATCGGCTGCCCCCGCGGTTGTCCGGGTCGCTCACCCATGCGGCGCCGGCCGTTCTCGCCGCTCTCGTCTCCGCGGGCGTCGTGCAAACCATGCGCGCCGACCGGCCAGGCGTTCAGGTCGTGGCGCTCGGCTGCCTCACCGGGATCGCCGCGGTCGCGGCCGCTCGGCGCAGTCTCGCGCTGAGCGCGGGCCTCGGGCTTGCCACCGCGCTGCTCATCGATCTCCTACTCGTCCGCTGAGCCTGCTGCGTGCGAGCATGCTGAGATGCCATGGGCGTTCAACGACGGCCTGGTCCTGGATCCGGTGTTGTATGAGCTGCGCCGGGCCGGTCGACCAGTGCCGCTGGAGCCGCAGGCGTTCGACGTGTTGTCGTACCTGGTCTCGCACCGCGACCGGGTGGTCTCCAAACAGGAGCTCATGGACGCGATCTGGGGCGGTCGGTTCGTCACCGACGCAGCGGTCACCAGTCGGATCAAGCAGGTCCGTCGCGCGTGGGCGACGACGGCCGCGACCAGCGAGTCATCCGCACCGTGCACGGGCGCGGCTACCGGTTCGTCGGCACGCTGGCCGACGCGACTGGCGGCGAACTGGCCGCGGACGCCGACCGGCGCCCCGACGGGATGACGATCCCGACCACCTACACGGTGAGCGACGGGCTGCACATCGCGTACCAGGTCAGCGGGACGGGCGACCTCGACATCGTCTTGATTCCGGGGTTCTTGTCGCACCTCGAGCTCGACTGGGCGGATCCGAGGTACGCGCGCTTCCTCGACCGGCTCGGTTCCTTGGGTCGGCTGATCCGCTTCGACAAGCGCGGAACCGGAATGTCCGACCGGCCGCAGGGGCTTCCGGATCTCGAGACCCGAATGCACGACGTGCTCGCGGTGATGGACGCGGCGCAGTCACGGCAAGCGGTCTTGGTCGGGTACTCCGAGGGCGGCCCGATGGCGATCCTGATGGCCGCGACGCATCCCGAGCGGGTTGTCTCGCTGGTGTTGTACGGCAGCTACGCGAAGCGGACCCGAGGCCCGGATTACCCGTGGGGTCAGACCGACGCGCAACGGCGTGCCTACACCGAGCAGCTGATCCGCACCTGGGACTGGGAGGCCGACCTGCTCAGGCGCTGCCCCTCCGGTGACGCGCAGATGCGGCGATGGTGGTCGCAGCGGATCCGGGCGGCGGCGACACCGTCGACGGTCAGAGCGCTCATGGACATGAACTCAGCGGTCGACGTGCGAGACGTCCTAACCGCGGTGCGGGTGCCCACACTCGTGCTGCACCGGCGTGGCGACGCGTTGTTCAGTGTCGACGAGGCCAGATATCTAGCCACCCGCATCCCGTCCGCGACCCTGCGGCTGCTTCCGGGCAAGGATCACCTCCCAGCCGCCGATCCCGATCAGATCGTCGACGAGATCGAGCATTTCCTGCGCGCGGCGGGCCTGGCGGCCGCCCAGTCCCTCGCCCTCGCCGCCGTGGTGGCGGTGGCCAGCGACGAGGAGCAGGCCGAAGCAGGCGTCGTCGAACACCTCGTGTCATGCGGCGGAATCGTCCGGACCACTCCTGCCGGGCGGCGCGTCGTGACGTTCGACGGGCCGGCCACCGCGGTGCGCTCGGCCTTGGGCAAGGCCAGTGCGCACACCCGCCTCGGCGTCTCGATCGCCGAGATCCTCACCGCGGCGCCGATCGCGGACGGCCCGGGCGTAAGGCATGCGGAGCGAATCGCGGAGTCAGCCGTCGCCGGGCAGGTGTGGGTCTCCGCGACGGCTGGAATGTTGCTCTCAGGCAGTGGCCTCGAACTGCAGCCGGTCGCGACCGAGGACGACACCGTCGGCCGACCGCTCCTTCGTGTCGTTGGTTAGCGATCTCGCCACGACCGGGTGCTGCTGGCGCGCAGCGCGATCGCGCACACCCATGTGGTCGGGCCGCTGGGCAGCCGGCTCACCGTCGTCCATGGCCGGCCCTGCTGCGTCGTCGCGAACAACGCCAACCGCGACACCAACGCGACCCGCCGACGCCGAGCCGACTCGTAACGACGAAGGCTCGCGGCGACGTCAGAGACGTCAGAGACGTCAGAGACGTCAGAGACGTGAACGTCCGACAAGGTCCTGGCGAGCAGCCACGCGTCCTCGATCGATTGATTGGCGCCCTGGGCAAGAGCGGGCGGCATCACATGCGCGGCGTCGCCGACCAGCGTCGTGCGATCGGTTCCCCACACCTTCGGCACGTCATGTCGCCAGTGCGGGAACAGTTCAGCCTCGTGAACGCCGGCCAGGATGGCGGCCACCGGGTCTGGCCACTCGCCGAAGCGGGATCGCAACATGTCGACGGGCGACTTCGGTGGCTTTTCGGACGCCGCGAACGGCACCTCGAACCACCACTGCAGAAGTCCTTCGCCTGCGGGCAAAAAGCCGGCGACGCCACCTGGTCCGATGACGTTCACCCCGACCGCGCCGCCGGCGATCGGATGATCGCTGTCGATCAAGCCTTGCCAGGTCGCCCAGCCGGTCGGCCGGGCGACCCCGCCGACGAACCGCTGGCGCACCAATGAGCGCCAGCCGTCCGCCCCAACGGCGACGTCGGCCTCCACGCGCACTCCGTCAGAGCACAACGCGGTGACTCCGCGTGCGTTCGCCTCGACCCGCACGACGTCGCAACCGAAACGCACCGTCGATGGGGGCAGCGCCATCGCGATGCGTTCGACCAGCCGCTGTCGCGGGAGTGTGACGGCGCCACGGCCGAGTCGCCGACGAACCGACGCGACGTCGATCCGCCAGATCGGTCGGCCGTTGGAGCGCCACGCTTCGAAGAGGTCGATCTCGCGGCCGACGCCGGTGAGCTCGACGCCGAGTTCGTCGAGCGCGCGCAACCCGTTGCTCCACAAGGTGAGCGCGCCTCCGGACGCTCTGAGGACAGGCGACCGCTCGAGAACCACCACGTCGTGCCCGACGGTGAGCAGCCCGCGAGCGGCGGCCAAACCGGCCACGCCGCCGCCGATCACCACCACGCGCATGCGCGAAATCACACCGTCTGGTCAGGCGATCTTCTCGTCGGCCGCGGGAGCCTGCGAGCCACCCGCCGCCGACCAAACGTGTTGGAGCGCATAGGAGCGCCACGGTCGCCATTTGGCCGCGACCTCGGCGGCGCCACGCGCGTCGCTTGGCAGCCCAAGAGCTCGCAAGCCCTGTCGGACGCCGAGATCGCTCGGCATGAACGCATCGGGGTCGCCCAGCGCGCGCATCGCCACATAGGACGCGGTCCACGGTCCAATGCCGGGCACGGCCAGCATGCGCGCCGTCGCCTCGTCGCGATCGCAACCCGGGTCGAGAACCAGTTCGCCGTTCGCCACCGCGCGCGCCAAGCGCACGAGCGCGGTGGCGCGGGCGCGCGGCGCGGGAATCGCCGCCGGATCCGCCGCAGCGATCGCCGCCGCGGTCGGAAAGAGCTGCGTCAAGGCCGGGTCGGCGATCGGCAGCGGCTGGCCAAAACTGCGCGCGAGGCGGGCCGCGATCGTGCGCGCGCCCGCCACGCTGACCTGCTGGCCGAGCACAGCCCGAACCGCCAGTTCAAAGCCGTCGACGTGACCTGGCACTCGCCGGCCGGGCGCCGATCGCACGCTTGGGGCAAGCGCGTCGTCCGAGTTGAGGAACTCGTCGATCGCAACCGCGTCGGCGTCGAGATCGAGCAGCCGCCGCGACCGCGCGACGGCCGAGGCGAGATCGCGCAGATCGGCAAGCCTCAGCGTGCAAGGGATCCAGCCCTGCTCGTTCCACGCGGCGGTGGAATCGCCATCGACGGACGGGTCACCCAACTCGATGACAGCCGCGCCATGCGGGAGCGACGCCGACCGTCGGTAGCCACCCGCGCCACCGATTTCGACTCCGGGCGCCGCGCGGGCGGCGAGGAAGCTGAACAGCGAACCGGCGGCGAACGGCCGGCGGAACGGCAGCCGCAACGAGACAGTGCCGACCCCGGCGATCTGCGGATGCAACGCGCCCGGACGACGCGACGCCCGCAGCTGCGTCGGCGTCAGAGCGAAGATGTCGCGAATCGTGTCGTTGAACTGTCGGATGCTCGAAAAGCCCGCGGCGAAGGCGATGTCTGCGATCGGCAGGTCGGTCGTCTCGAGCAAAACCCGAGCGGTCTGCGACCGCTGCGCGCGCGCCAGCGCGATCGGCCCCGCGCCCACTGCGGCGACGAGCTGTCGGTGCAGTTGCCGCTCGCTGTAGCCGACGCGGCGGGCCAGGCCACCCACGCCCTCGCGATCCACCACACCGTCGGCGATGAGCAGCATCGCGCGGCCGACCAGGTCAGCGCGGACGTTCCACTCCGGCGATCCGGGGGCGGCGTCGGGACGGCAGCGCTTGCACGCCCGATACCCCATCTCCTGCGCGGCCGCCGCGGTCGGCGCGAACACCACGTTGGCCCGCTTCGGCGTGATCGCCGGACAACTCGGCCGGCAGTAGATCCCCGTAGTCCGGACGCAGGTGAAAAACCAGCCGTCGAACCGAGGGTCCTTGCTGGAAAGCGCGGCGTACTTCGCGTCGTCCGTCAGCACACCACCGAGCATGCCCGAGGCGCGAACGTTGGGCTAGCGGCATTCGGACACCTGCCCTGCGGGTCAGGGACCGATAATCATCCGGTGCCTGACGTCTTCGAACTCGCGGTCACCGCGCGCGTGTCGATCCCGGCGAACGAGCTCAGCTGGCGGTTCTCTCGCAGCGGCGGGCCCGGCGGACAAGGCGTCAACACCACCGACAGCCGGGT
>DASVDW010000087.1:0-10507 GCA_036380925.1 Acidothermaceae bacterium | reverse complement strand
GGACGACGGCGCCCATCCGCCGTGGTGGGGCGTCGGGCCCGCGCGCAACCGCTCCAGCCGCGCGGCCACCGCGGCGACCTCGCCGGCGGCGGGCTTGCGTCGCGACCTTGGCACATGGCAACGCTAGGCCGCCCGCAGCGTGCTCGTCGTCCGGCGAAAACCGACTGTGGAATAAGGAATTCGCGGCTGTGGAGTCAGTTTGAGTGGGCGGCCACGCTTGCGGCCACCGTGGACGCGATTACCGCGGCCATCACGGCGTCTTGCGCGGCCTTGACCGCCTTGCCGACCGCCTCTCCGACCTCGGCGCTCTCGGCCAGCGCCTTCGCGCGCCGCTCCGCCTCCGTGCGCCGGTCACGGCCGACGATCGAGCCCACCATGCCGAGCGCGGCGACCATTGCGGCCAGCTCCGCGTCGTCCGCGTCGGCGTCGACCTCGCCGAGCAGCGCCGCCTGCAATCGCTCGCGCACCTGCGCCTCGGGCACGTGGCCGCGCTCCGGCAGCCGCGTCGTCGAGAAAATGCCAAGCACCTTGTGCTGCTCCTGCGACAAGACACCTGTGTCGACCAGGCGGGCGGCGAGCCGCGGCAGGAACGGCGGCAATCGCGAGGGCAGGTGGTCGACCCACCAGCGCACGTCGCGCGGCTTCGACTCGCCGGCGATCGCGGCGGCCGCGTCGCGCAACACCGCGTCAGTCGGCGCAACGCCGGTCGGACCAATCCGGTCGTCGGTGAGCTCGACGGCGTTGCCGCGCAGCAACTCGAAGAGCAGCGCGCCGGCTAACGCTTTGTCGGCGAAACCGACCTGGTTCTTGCCCTTGTCGTCGTCCAAAACGAGCAGCAGCAACCGCTCGTGCAGCATCAGCATCAGTGGTGTCCCCGTCGAAATCAGCGTTTGCAGATGACCACTGCCAGCATGCCGGGGCCGGTGTGGGCGCCGACGACAGCGCCGACCTCGGTGATCACCAGCTCGTCGAGCTTGGGCAGCCGAAGGTCCAGCGCCTGCGCGAGTTCGTCGGCGCGGGTGGCCGCCGCAAGGTGGTGCACCGCCACCGCGACCGGGTCGTCGTCCGCCGCCTCGACGGCGATGTCTTGCAGCCGGGCCATCGCCCGGGCCGACGTGCGAACGCGCTCCAGCGGCTCGATCCGGCCGTTCGACACCCGCAACAACGGCTTCACCGAGAGCGCGGAACCGAGCAGGGCCCGCGCCGCGCCGATTCGCCCGCCGCGACGCAAGAACTCCAGCGTGTCGACGTAGAAGAACGCCTCCGTGGCCGCCAACGTGCGGTGCACCGCGTCGACCACCGCGTCGGCGTCCGCCCCCGCTCGCGCCGCCTCCGCGCCCGCCAGCACGGCGAAACCCATTCCCATCCCGACCGAGCGCGAGTCGACCACCCGCACGTCGCCGTCGACGTCGAGCGCCCCGAGCCGGGCCGCGTCGAGCGTGCCCGACATCTCCGCCGAGATGTGCACCGAGACCACGGACGACGCGCCCGCGGCGAACGCCTCGCGGTAGGTGGCGGCGAACAGCGTCGGCGACGGCCGCGACGTGCTCACCGCTTGCCCGCCGCGCAACGCCTCGGCGACCTCGCCCGGCCCGATCTCGGAGCCCTCGGCCCGCACGCCGCCGCCGAGGATCACCTGCAGCGGCACCACCCGCACGCCCATCGCGTCGGCGGCGCCGCTCGGCAGGTACGCCGTGGAGTCGGTGACCACCGCGACCGCGGGAGTCCGACGCGCGCGAGCCATCTGGGGACCCTAACCCGCCGCGGCCCTAGACCACCAGGTTGACGAGCTTGGGCGCGCGCACGACCACCTTGCGCACCTCGCGGCCCTCCAGGGCCCGAACGACCCCGGACGACGCGAGCGCCAGCTCGCGCAGGCCGTCCTCGTCGATGGACGGCGGCACTTCCAGCCGTTCGCGCACCTTGCCGTTGATCTGCACGACGCAAGTGACCGACTCCTCGACCAGCAGCGCGGGGTCCGCCGCCGGCCAGCCGGCTTTGGCGACCGTCGGCTGATGGCCGAGCCGGGCCCAGCACTCCTCGGCGGTGTACGGCGCGAACAGCGACAGCATCACCGCGACCGCCTCCACCGCCTCCCGCACCGCGGGATCGGCGCCACCCGGCCCCGAGTCGATCGTCTTGCGGGCGGCGTTCACCAACTCCATGACCCGCGCCACCGCGACGTTGAAGCGGAAGCTCTCGACCAGCTGGGTGACCTCGCGCACCGTGCGGTGCGTGGCACGGCGCAGCGCGGCCGCACCGGACGACGGGTCGACGCCGGGCTCGCTGCTCACGTCGCCGGCGAGCCGCCACACCCGCGCCAGGAACTTGCCGAGCGCGGCCGGGTTCATGTCGGCCCAGTCGATGTCTTCTTCGGGAGGGCCCGCGAAGATCATGGTCAGCCGCACCGCGTCGACCCCGAACTGCTGCAGCTGCTCGCCCAGGTCGACGCCGTTGCCGAGCGACTTGCTCATCGCCTTGCCCTGGTTGATGACCTGGCCCTGGTTGAGCAGCGCCTTGAACGGCTCGGTGAAGTCGACAAGCCCCATGTCGTGGAGCACTTTGGTGAAGAACCTGCTGTACAGCAGGTGCAAAATCGCGTGCTCGACGCCACCGACGTATTGGTCGACCGGCAGCCAGGTCTTGACCTTCTCAACGTCGAACGCCTGGGTGTCGTCGTTCGGCGAGCAGTAGCGCAGGTAGTACCACGACGAGTCGACGAAGGTGTCCATCGTGTCGGTGTCGCGGCTCGCCTCGCCGCCACACTTCGGGCAGGTCGTGGAAACCCAATCGGACGCCGCGGCCAGCGGCGAGACGCCCTTTGGCGCGAGGTCGGCGCCTCGCAGGTCGGGAAGCAACACCGGCAACTCGTCGTCCGGCACCGGGACTTCGCCACAGGAATCGCAGTGCACGATGGGAATCGGCGCGCCCCAGAACCGCTGGCGTGACAGCAACCAGTCGCGCAGCCGGTAGTTGACGGCGCCCTTGCCGGCACCGCGCTCCTGAAGGATCTCGACGATCCGCGAGATCGCGTCGGCCTTGTTCAGCCCGTCGAGCGGGCCGGAGTTGACCAGCACGCCGTCTCCCGCCGTCGCGACGCCGGTCATCGACGGGTCGGGCTCGTCGGTGGCCACGACGACCCGCACGGGGAGGCCGAATTTCAAAGCGAAATCGAGGTCGCGCTGGTCGTGCGCGGGAACCGCCATGATGGCGCCGGTGCCGTAGTCGGCCAGCACGTAGTCGGCCGCCCACACCGGGACCCGCTCGCCGTTGACCGGGTTGATCGCATGCCGGCCAAGGAAAACCCCGGTCTTCTCGCGCTCGGTCGACAACCGGTCGATGTCGGTGAGCCGGCGAACGCCGTCGACGTACGTGTCAAACGCGGCGCGCTGCTCGGGCGCGCACAGCTCGTCGGCCAGCGCGGAATCCGCCGCCACCACGAAGAAAGTCGCGCCGTACAGCGTGTCGGGGCGGGTGGTGAAGACGGTGACCGGCTCGCCGCGGCCCTCGATTTCGAAGTCGACGTGCGCGCCCTGCGAGCGCCCGATCCAGTTGCGCTGCATGGTCAAAACCCGCTCGGGCCACGAGCCCTCGAGCGCCGCCATGTCGTCGAGCAACCGGTCGGCGTAATCCGTGATTTTGAAATACCACTGGGTCAGCGTCTTCTTGGTGACCGGCGTGCCGCAGCGCTCGCAAGCGCCCGCCACGACCTGCTCGTTGGCTAGCACGGTCTGGTCGTTCGGGCACCAGTTGACCGCCGACGCCTTGCGGTAAGCCAGTCCGCGCTCGTAGAAGCGCAGGAACAGCCACTGGGTCCACCGGTAGTACTCGGGGTCGCTGGTGTGCAGCCGGCGCGACCAGTCAAACGAGATCGCGTAGCGGCGAAACGACGCGGCCTGCGTCTCGATGTTGCGGTAGGTCCAGTCGGCGGGGTGCTCGCCGCGGCGGATCGCCGCGTTCTCGGCGGGCAGGCCGAAGGAGTCCCAGCCGATCGGGTGCATGACGTCGTAGCCCTGCTGCACCCAGTAGCGCGCGACCACGTCGCCGAACGCGTACGCCTCCGCGTGGCCCATGTGCAGGTCGCCGCTGGGGTACGGGAACATGTCGAGCATGTAGCGACGCCCGCGCGGGCCGGGGTTCTCGTCGTCCGCCTTGAAGGGGTTGAGCTCGTCCCAGACGGGCAGCCAACGATCCTGGATCGCGCCGAAGTCGTACGTCTCGCTCATCTCGTCCTCACGTCAGGGCTTGCTCGGGCCTGCTCATGCTCTGCCTTGTCATGAAAAGACCCCTCGCGCAGGAGGGGTCGCCGCGCCGATCGCAGGATCAGCGCGGCAAGCTAAGAAGCAGCGAGAACAGCCGTGCCACGCGCACAGTGTATCCGGGGGGATAGCGCCGACCGGCGTACCATCCGTCGCATGCCGGTTCGCGCCGTGGTCCAGCGTGGCCCCAAAGGAAAGAAGGCGGTGGCCTTCGCCATCGACTGGCCGGGTTGGAGCCGGGGCGCGAAGACGCCCGAGCAGGCGATCGAGCTGCTCGAGTTGTACCGGCCGCGCTACCGGCCGATCGCGGCGAAGGCGCGCCTGGCGCGCGAGTTTGACGCGGCCGGGCCACTCGAGATCGTCGAAGACCAGGTGGGCGCCGGTTCGACCGACTTCTGGGGCATCTCGTACGCGCCGTCGAGCTTTGAGCAAGAGCCGATGTCACAGGCCGAGCTGAATCGCAAGATCAAGTTGCTTCGGGCGTGCTGGCTGTACTTCGACGAGGTCGCCGCCCGCGTGTCTGCGGAGATGCGCAAGGGCCCCCGCGGTGGTGGGCGCGATCGCGACCGGATCATCCGGCACACCATCCGAGTCGAAAGCGAGGAGTTCGCGAAGCAGCTCGGATTGCGCGTCCCGGAATGCGCCGCGCTGACGCCCGAGGGCCTGCTCGAGCATCGGACCAACTACCTCGCGGCGATGCGCGAGTACAACGCGGGCGAGGGCAAGCGCATGCGCTCGTGGAACCTGCCGTTCCTGATCCGGCACAGCGCCTACCACACCATGGACCACGCGTGGGAGATGGAAGACAAGGACCTCACCCTCGCGCTCGGGTGAGCACTGGACGGATGGGCCGAATGGCGCCGGCCAATGGCGCGGACGCCTCAGCGGAACTGACCGCTTGGCCGGTTTCGGCGGCTGGCGCGCTGCGACAGGATGGATCGCGCGAGGCCGACCGTGGGGGGACCGGCGTCGCCATTCTCGGGAGCGGGCAGGGGCGCCCTGGCGCGCGGCGGTCCGGCTTGGCGTTGGGGGGAGACGCTTCGCCGGACCGCCACTTCGCAGGCAGCCGGGCGTCACCCGGGGGGAGAAGTGACTCGGCTCACCCGCGCGCTTTCACTGTGCCTGATTCACGCGCGAACGGCGACAAGCCACGCCTACCGAATACGATTGCGTGGCCGGCCTCCGGTTGGCTCGGATCGCCGCGCCGACGCGACCGTGACGGCGCAGACCGCCGGCGTCAAGATCACCATTCGCCGTTCAGGCGAGCAAGGCGGGCTGCCGCCGATCCAGGTCACGACCCAGTCCCGCCGGCGGACAACGACGCCTGAGACCCGCCATGCTGGGCAGGTGGGCGCTGACCGACGCGACCGTCTCGACCGACGACGGCTCAGCCGCGCCCTGCTCGCGCGGCAGCACCTGCTCGACCGGGTGTCGCTGCCCGCTGGGGAGGTGGTCGAGCATCTCGTCGGAATGCAGGCCCAAGCGCCCCTGGCGCCTTACGTCGGATTGTGGAGCCGGTTGACCGCGATCAACCCCGAAGCAGTCGGCGCGGCCGTGGCGGGCGGCATTCTTGTGCGGACGCACGCGATGCGCGGCACCGTTCACTTGTTCACCCGACGCGACGCGCTGGCGCTGCGGCCGGTGATGGCCTCGATGCTCGCGGTGCGATTCGGTTCCACCGCGTCCGCGAAGAATCTTGACGGCGTCGCGCTGGACGATGTGAGCCGTGCCGCCCGATCAATCGCACACGAAGAACCGTTGAGCCGGGTCGAGCTCGGACGGCGCTTGGCGTCGCGCTTCCCGGGCGTGCCGGAGGACTCGCTGGCTTACGCGGCGGTGTTTCATGAGCCGATGGTCCAAACGCCGCCGCGTGGCGTGTGGGGTAAGCGCGGGACGCCGAAATGGCAGACTTTCCAAGGGTTTCTCGGCGCTACGGTCGACGGTGGAAGCTCTGTTGAGGACATTGTCTTGCGCTATCTGGCCGCATTCGGGCCAGCGTCGGTGAGCGATATCCGTTACTGGTCAGGACTTTCCGGGTTGCGCGAGGTTGTGGAGCGGTTGCGGCCGCGGCTTCGGGTGTTCGCCGACGAGAACGGGCGGGAGTTGTTCGACCTGCCACACGCACCGCGACCTACCGGCGATGTGCCAGCGCCGGTTCGGTTCTTGCCGGAGTACGACAACGTTCTGCTGTCGCACGCCGACCGAGCGCGCGTCATCCCTGACAAGAGGTCGGTGCCGCTGTACGCCGGAGACGGCGCGCGGGCCGGGACGCTGCTCGTCGACGGCGACCTTCGGGCGACCTGGAGGGTCGCCGTGGTCGATGACGCGGCGACGATCGCGGTCAGCGCCGCACCAGCGCTGTCGCGTCGGGAAGCGGACGACGTGAGCGCGGAGGGTGTGCGGCTCTTGGCCTTCCTGACGCCGGGTAAGCGCGCCGACGTCGTGGTGAACGCCGCCTGAACGCGCTTATCCACAACGCCGGATCGCTGATCTAGAGTCTGCGTCATGGCCGACTCAACCAACCTCGCCAGCTTGCCGTTCGCGCTTTCGCCCGCACCGGACGACGCCTGGCAGGTCGACCCGTCGTACGGCGTGGTGACCGTCACGGCGCCGCCGCGCACCGACATCTTCACCGACCCGGCCGGCGCGACGTCCGACATCGAGTCAATGCTCAACGCCGCGACCTTGCTCGGCACGCCACCGCCGGGCGACTTTCAGCTCAGCGCGCGAGTGCGGGTCGACTTCACGTCGACCTTCGACGCCGGCGTGCTGCTGCTGTGGGAAGACGAACGCCACTGGGGGAAGCTTTGCTTTGAGTTCTCGCCCGCAGGCGAGCCCATGGTGGTCTCGGTGGTCAACCGCAACTTCTCGGACGACGCGAACGCGTTCACGGTGGCTGGTGACTCGATCTGGCTGCGGGTGTCACGGGTTGGCCACACCTACGCGTATCACGCGTCGGCCGACGGCGCGTACTGGCGGATGATCCGCTACTTCAGCATCGGCGACGCGATCGAGCGGCACCGCATCGGGTTTGAGGGCCAGTCGCCCACCGGTGACGGCTGCACGGCGACCTTCGACCAGATTCGGTTTGCGCGGGAGCGCCTGCCCAACATGCGCGACGGCTCTTAGCGCGCCCGGTCGACCGACGTGCCGTGGCGGTGCTGCCACTTGAGCCCGACTGCCACGATCGCGCGGCGCTTGTCGCACTCGCCTACGAAAACGGCCTTGTCACTCCTGGCGGAGGGTAGCGTCAGCCAGCCGTGGCCGACGACGTCGCATCAGCCAACTCCCGCAGTGGCGGAACGTTGCGGATCGCGTTGCTCAGCGAACCAAGCACAGCAATCGCAACGGTCGGCGCGGCTAGCGCGACGATCGTCGCGCGCGGCGAAGCGGAGGTGAGCAGCAACCCGGCCGTCAGCGGGCCGAGCGGCGTCGCGAGCACGCGCATCGTGTTCGACGTCGACATCGCCCGACCGATCAGGGATCCGGGATGAGCGCGTAAGAGTACGCAGCGACCGCGGAGTCGGTGTTGGGAAAGCAGAAAGCCTGTGCCGCGAACGCCGCTGCGAGCACGTAAACGCTCGGCCACAACACAAAGGCGGCGTAGGCAACCGCCGCCCAGTACTCGGCTAACAAGATGCGGCGCATGGGCAACAACCGTCGCAACAGCGGCGACGCGACTGAACCAAGCAAGGTGGTGGCGCCAGTGAGCGCGATGAACCCGCCGACAGCCGCGCCAGGAAGGCCGTCGCGCTTGGCCAGGACGATGACCGCCAGCTCTATTCCGGTCACGCTGAAGTTTGAGACGGCGACCATCAGCATCGTCGTGCGGAGGAACGGGATTTGCAGGAAAAACGAGATTCCGTCGGCCAACTGACGTCGTAGCGGAGCGCGATCCAGCTCCCTGGACTCCTGAAACCGCGCGCGCATCAACAACAACGATCCCGTCGAGAACGCGTACGACATCGCATCGGCGACGAACGGCAACGCGCGCGTCACCGCGAACAACGCTCCCCCGAGGGGCGCCGCGCCAAGCCGAACGATGGACAGCCTGGCCTGCACGACGCTCGTGGCAGCCACGATCTGCGGCAGCGGCACAACCGCGCGAAACGCACCCGACTGCCCTGCGCGGAAGAAGACACCAGCCACCGAGTCGACAGCCGCCACCGCGAGGATCAACCAGAGGTGGGCCGAGCGCGCGGCGACCGCGGCCGCAAGAATGGCCAGCGCCAACGCCGCCACGACGTCCGACGTAATCATCAACCTGCGACGCTCGAATCGATCGGCGGCGACCCCGGCGAGAAGGTTGAACACCAGCATCGGTGCGAATATCACCGCGCTCACGTAACCGGCGTCGGCGGCGGAACCGGTCACCGCGAGCGCCAACAAGGGATAGGCGAGCCGCGACATGTTGGAGCCGAAGCTGGAAAACAGCCGGCCCACTTGAAGCAGGACGAAATCGCGGTTGCGTCGCAGCCGATGGGCCGGGAACCGCGCCGCGCTAGCAGGTGACGCGCGCGTGACTCCCCCGACCGGCCCGATTAGCCGAGCCGCGGCCACCACCGGATGGCGGCCCGCTCCCGCTCCGAAGCAGTGTGCTGGCCACGGGGCGCCGTGTGCGGTTCGTGCCGCCCGGTGGCGAGCGTGTGCCGGATCGTCGCGAGGACCCACATCGCGACGGTCGTCGACACCAACAGCGCGAGCATCGCCTCGCTGGCGTTGGTCAAGACGAGCACGCCCGCGGTCAGCGCGGCGACGCCCAGCGCCGCCGTGATGACGAGGTAGATCGGCGACACGTGGAGCAGTCTGTCGAAGTTCGGCGCCACGGCGACCACCGACGCGAGCCAGCCGAGGCCAAGGATGACCGCGCCGACGACCCGTGCGCCGCCCATGCCGGGAATGGCGACGTCTGCGATCCACAGCGCATAAGCGACGACGCCGACGGCGACGGCGAGCGTCGCAAAAGCGTCCGTTCTGTTGAGGCGCACGGTGACCTCCCCACCTGCGGCAACGCGTGTCAGCGACGCGTACGCATCTCCTTGTCGATGTCCGCTTCCGTGATCGGCGCGCTCATGTACACCCGGTATGCGTCGATCAGCAGGAAGACGCCCCAACCGGCGAGCACCCAGCCCGGCCAGAAGTAGCCCCGCCCGCTGATCGCCCAGGCGACGACGAGGAACGCGTTGACGATGACGTAAGCGACGACGTCCGAGCGGAACTTGCGCTTGGCCTCGACCCGTCTCCGTGCGATCCGTCGGTCGGTGTCCTGCTCCTCAGCGACGGGCGGGCGGGCGCCGACGGTGATGAACCTTGCCATCACGACCTCCCATGGGGAGCTGGCACATCAAAGGCACAGCTCTCCAGTTAGACCGTCGGCGTATGCGGTGACTGGCAATAGAGGCCAACGTCACATTGGCATCGCGTCAATCCCCGTTCGGCCGATGACAATGGCTTGGTCCTCCTACACTCATGGCGGGAGACGGGGAATCATGGCAAGTGCCTTACCGCCACCGGGCTGGCACGCAAGACTCGAGATCGCCTCGGCTAAGCGTCACTGGCACGGCGACCGCTGGAATCCAGACCGCTGAGGACGGGCCGCCGTCAACCAGCTCTCCCAGCCCCGCCGCCGTCCACGGCTCCGGCGGCCAGGGCCAGTCAAGAACGGGCGGTCGAACATCGGCTGGCGAATCGGGACAGCGCGCGTGCGCGCGGTCCCCTCGGTTGTCGAGGGAAACCGGGCGAGGGGGTTCACCAATGCAGGGAAGATCCGCGGCAGGGTACGACCGCTTCTCGGCCGCCGTCGACGGTCCGATGATGGTTCTGGCGCTGACGATGGCGCCACTGCTGGTCGTCCCCTTCTTGTGGGACCTGTCTGTGGCGGCAAAGAATGCGGTGACGTCGGCGACGTGGGTCATTTGGGCGCTCTTCGTCGTTGAGTACGGAACAAAGCTGTACCTCGCCCCCGACCGGCGCCGCTTCCTCCGGACCCACGTCATCGACCTGCTCGTGATCGTGGTCCCATTCCTTCGGCCGCTGCGGGTGTTGCGCGTGCTTCGGGTCGCCCCCGCGATGACGAGGGGCCTTCGTGACGCGCGGGCGATCGTGGGGCGCAAAGGGATCAAGTTCACGGCGCTCGTCGCTGTCGTCGTCGTCTTCGCCAGCGCGGGCACGGAGACGGCCCTCGAGCGCGGCGTGAAAGACAGCAACATCCATGGATTCGGCGACGCGTTGTGGTGGGCGATGACGAC
>DASVDW010000086.1:0-18529 GCA_036380925.1 Acidothermaceae bacterium | reverse complement strand
GCCACGTGCACCCTGGCGATCGCCTCGGCGTCCGAGGCGTCGGGCGGACGGACTCTCACCCAGGGTCGTGCGGGTCGAGGCTCATCGGACCGTAGACGACCCGGTCGTCCTCGAGCAGGGTCACCCGAGACACGCCGCCGGCGAGCAGCCCACGCCACTCCTCCCCCAGCCACGACTCGGCGTCGGACTGGGTCGGGAAGGTCTCCGCGGGTGGAAGGTCGATCGGGGTGACGGGTTCGCCGTCCGCGCTTTCGTACCGCCACGTCCATCCCATGCGCCGAACGCTACCGCGAACACGCCCGGTTGACCCGATGCTTTGACGCCGCCACCGCCAACGTGGTTTGCTCAGCCCGGAAAAACAACTGAAGACGCGTCCGATGTGCAGGGGAAGCCGGTCTGAGTCCGGCGCTGACCCGCAACCGTAGGCCGCCACCGATCGCGCGAGCGCGAGAGGCAGCGGCGAGCCGGAGTACCTGCCGGACGCGACGTGGCTCCTTATTCCGTCGAGGTTCGCGGGGCGGAGCCCGGGTCACCCGGCCCGACCTCGCCCCCACGACGCCGCTCAGGCTTCGTGGGGTTTGTCATGTTCGGGCCGGCCACGGGTCTCGCCGCTCGCGGGCGTCGACCCGTCCCGAGAGGAAGCAGATGCGCGCACGTTCGGCCCGATTCGCGCTCGCCACCGCGGCGTGCGCGGCACTCGCCTTGGGCGCCGCCGCGCCGGCGTTCGCGGCCGACGCCAGCAACAACGACGTCGGGCTTTTCGGCGCCCAAGATCCCAGCTACGACGGCGTCTACCGGCAAAGCCTCGCGATCATCGGTTTGCTCGCGGCCGGCCAAGCTCCCGACGCAAACGCCGTCACCTGGTTACTCGCCCAACAGTGCTCGGACGGCGCGTTCACCGCGTACCGTGCCGATGTCAGCAAGCCTTGCGACCCGAAGAACGAGGACGAGAACGCCACCGCGATGGCGATCCAGGCGCTCGCGGCGTTGCATAAGCCGGCCGACAGCGCGCTGACCGCGCTGAAGAAGTTCCAGCTCGCCGACGGCGGGTTTTACGACAGCGCGGCGTTCGGGGCGCCGGCGTCCGACGCGAACTCCACCGGCCTTGCGCTCAGCGCGTTCGCGGCGGTCGGCGTCGACCCGTCGACGATCACGAAGAACGGCAAGACCGCCGATGATTATCTGCGGTCCATTCAGCTCGCGTGCGCCGCGAAGGGCGGCGGCGCGTTCGACTTCCAGCCGGAGAAAACCCTCGCCGCCAACGACTACGCGACCGTTCAGGCGCTGCTCGGCCAGCTCGGCAGGTCGCTTCCGATCGCGCCTTCGGCGCCCGCCGCCACGGCGCCGGCCTGCGCCGACCCGACCGACGCGGCGTCGTCCGCCTCGGCCGCCGTCTCGTACATCGCGACACGATTGACGGACGCAAAGGGCGCGATCCCGTCGTCCCTTGGCAGCGGCGCAGACTGGACGACGACGGCGAACGCCGTGCTCGACCTCGTCGCGGCCGGGCAGGGCGCCGGCGCGGTGAACGCCGGGCTCACCGCGTTGCAGGCGAACGCGAAGGCCTACGCGGCGACCGGCGCCGGCGCGTTGGGCACGCTGCTGCTCGTCGCCCACGCATCGGGCGTCGACCCGACCAACTTCGGCGGGTTCGACCTGGTCACCGCGCTGACCAGCACCGAGCGCGCGGCCGCGCCGACGCCGTCGCCGACACCCTCGCCGTCGGCGTCGTCGCCGGCTCCCGTTGCCACGCCGCCCGCGACGCTGCCGATGACCGGTTCTGCGCACGCCGCGCCGATCGCCGGCGTCGGCGGCGCGCTGGTGCTGCTCGGTTGCTGCGCTTTGTTCGCGAGCCGACGCACCCGAAACGGCGCCGTGTCGTGACGCTCGGACGACGTTTCGCAGTCGTGGCGCTGGCCGCGCTCGCGATCGTCGTCGGCGTCGGCGGGTTTGGGTCGACGGCGCACGCCGCGACCGCGTATCGGTATTGGACGTACTACGTCGCGGCGCCGAACACGGCGACCTGGTCGTACTCCCAACGCGGCCCCGCGACGGAACATCCGCAAGACGGCGAGGTGCAAGGCTGGCGGTTCGCCGTCCAGGCCGACCGCTCCGGCGGGCTCACGCCACGGGTTTCACCTGAGTTCGCGAAGCTCTGCCCGACACAACCGGCGCCGGGCAAGGTGCGAGTCGGCGTGGTGCTCGATTTCGGCGTGCCGGCCGACGCGCCGGCGGGCGAACGCCCGCCCGCGAACGTGGTCACCGGATGCGTTCAGGTCGTCGAGGGCGCCAGCGGGGTCGACGTTCTCGACGCCGCGGTTGGGGCGGCGAACGTGCGGATCGGCCAAGGGTTGATCTGCGGCATCGACGGCTATCCAAAGCACGAATGCGCGGTTGTCGTGACCGCGCCAGCGGCGTCGACCGGAACGCCCGCACCGGCGAAAACACCGACGGCAGCGGCAAAACCGCCAGCTGGAACCGCCACGACGGTGCCCGCGAGCCAGCCGCCTGCTCCCTCGCCGACGACGCTGGCATCGGCATCGGCATCGGCATCGGCACCCGGGTCGACGTCGACGTCGACGGCGCCGATGCCGTCGGCCGCGGTTTCTGGCGCGCCGCCGTCGAGTGCCTCCGCCAGCCCGTTCGTCTCGACCTTGACCGTGTTGCACAAGCCCTCGCACAGCGGATTCCCGACCGGCGCCGTCATCGGCGTCGCGCTCGTGTTCGGGCTTGCCATCGCCGCGGTGGTTCGCGGGTCTCGGGCCCGGCGGTGATGCGTCAATGACGAGACCGTTGCATCCAGGCGCTTGGTGGGCGTGGGCGTTGCTGCTCGCGACCGCCGCGACCCGCACCACAAATCCGTTGCTGCTAGGGCTGGCGCTCGGTGTCGCGTCCTTTGTGGTCGCCGGACGACGCACCCCGCGCGGTGGCCGGGCGTTCGGCTTCTTCGTGCGGCTCGGTGCGTTCGTGCTGGCAATTCGCCTGGTTTTCGAGACGCTGTTCGGCAGTCCGCTTCCCGGTCACGTGCTCGTGCGGCTGCCCAGCGTGCCGCTGCCGTCGGCGCTGGCAGGCTTGCGGATCGGCGGCGCGGTCACGGCCGAGTCGTTGGTGTCGGCCGGTTATGGCGGCCTGCAGCTGGCCACTTTGCTGATTTGCCTTGGCGCGGCGAACTCGCTGGCCAGCCCCCGTCGGCTGCTGCGATCGCTGCCGGGGGCACTTTACGAATTGGGAGTCGCGGTCACCGTCGCGATGTCGTTCGCGCCGCAGCTGGTGCTCGCCGGTTCGCGGGTGCGGCGGGCGCGAAGGCTGCGCGGCAAGTCGACGTCCGGTTTGCGCGGTTGGGTCGGGAGCGCGTTGCCGGTGCTGCAAGACGGGTTGGAAAGCTCGATTGACCTTGCCGCCGCGATGGACTCCCGAGGATTTGGCCGGCGCGGGCCTTCATCGCGGACGAGGGCCCGCGCCGCGTCGTCCGCCCTGTTGATCGGTATGCTCGCGGTGGCCGCGGCGATGTACGGACTGCTCGCCGCCGGCTCCCCCGCTCTCATCGGGCTTCCGCTGTTGCTCGGAGGCAGCGGGATTGCGGCCGCCGCTGTGCTGCTCGGGGGGCACGGCGTCGTCCGCACGAAGTACCGGCCCGACGCGTGGGGCGCGCCCGAGTGGCTTGTCGTCGCGGCGGGCCTCGCGGCGGTTCTCGGCATGATCGGGGCTGGCAGAGTCGCCCCGGGCTCGCTGCACACCGGCGCCTATCCGATCGTCGCGCCTGCCTTGCCGTGGCCGGCCGTTGTCGGTCTTGCGATGGCGCTGCTTCCCGCGTTCTTGTCGACGAAGCGGCCGGCGTCGTCGCGGAGGATCGAGACCGGCGAGTTGATCGGAGCGGCCCGGTGATTCGCTTCGACCACGTCAGTTTCCGTTACGCGACAGCCGAAATCCCGACCTTGCGCGACGTCGAGCTCGAGATTCCGGACGGCGAGCTGGTGCTCGTCATCGGACGCACCGGCGCGGGCAAGTCGACGTTGCTGCGTGCCATCAACGGGTTGGCGCCGCACTTCACCGGCGGCACGCTCACCGGCCGCGTCAGCGTCGACGGCCGAGACACGCGGCACAACCCGCCTCGTGAGTTGGCCGACGTCGTCGGCTACGTGGGACAAAACCCGCTCAGCGGCTTCGTGACCGACTCGGTCGAGGAGGAGCTCGCGTACGCGATGGAGTCGCTGGGTCTCGATCCGGCCGTGATGCGCCAACGCGTGGAGGAGACCCTCGATTTGCTCGGTCTGTCGTCGCTGCGCGACCGACCTTTGGTCGAGTTGTCATCCGGCCAGCAGCAGCGGGTCGCGATCGGCTCCGTGCTCACCGCCGGCCCGCGGGTGCTGGTGCTCGACGAGCCGACGTCCGCACTCGACCCGCCTGCCGCCGAAGAGGTCTTGGCGGCGCTCACCCGGCTGGTGCACGACCTTGGCTTGACGGTCGTGCTGGCCGAGCATCGGCTCGAACGCGTGGTGCAGTACGCCGATCGGGTGCTCCAGGTGTTGCCCGGCGGCGCGGTCGTCGACGACCTGCCGGCGTCGGCGATGGCGCGCGCGCCGGTCGCCCCTCCTGTGGTCGAGCTCGGCCGGTTGGCCGGCTGGCGGCCGCTGCCGCTTTCGGTGCGCGACGCGCGTCGGGCGGCCACGTCGTTGAAGGAACGGCTCGCCGGCGTCGCGGCGCCGTCGCCGTCGGTCGGGCGCGTCGGCGCGGTTGTCGCGCGCACGCGCGACCTCGTCGTCCGATATGACGATGTGGTTGCCCTGGCTGGGGTCGATCTCGAGGTGGCGGCCGGCGAGGTGGTCGCGCTGATGGGCCGCAACGGCGCCGGCAAGTCGACCTTGTTGGCGAGCTTGGTCGGGCTGCTGACGCCGACCCGCGGTCAGATCGCGGTTGACGGAAAGCAGCCGCACCGGCTGGCGTCGACCCAGATCGTGCGGCTCGTCGGCCTGGTGCCGCAGGAGCCGGCCGACCTGTTTTGCGCGGAGTCGGTCGCCGAGGAGCTGACCGCCGACGGCCATGGTGACACGGCGCGACGCCTGCTGGCCCGGCTCGCCCCCGACGTCGAACCCGCGACCCACCCGCGCGATTTGTCCGAGGGGCAGCGGCTCGCCGTGGCGCTGGCGTTGGTGCTCGCGGCCGCGCCGCCGCTGCTGTTGCTCGACGAGCCGACCCGCGGCCTGGACTATCCGGCGAAGTCGCGGCTGGTCGAGGTGCTGCGCGAGTACGCCCGCACCGGAACCGCGATCGTCATCGCCACGCACGATGTCGAGCTGGCCGCCGATGTCGCGACGCGCACCGTGGTGTTGGCCGACGGCGAGGTGGTGGCCGACGGCCGCACGGCTGATGTGGTGACGGCGTCGCCGGCGTTCGCACCCCAGGTGGCGAAGATCCTGCACCCGTTGCCGTGGCTGACGGTCTCCCAGGTGCGCCGTGGCCTCGAAGCGAGCGCGCTGTGACCGCGTTGGCCGCGCGGCAGGCAGCTCGGACGACGCGGACGGCGCGGGCGATCCGGCTTCGGCCGCGCTCGGCGGTGTCGCTCACGATCGCCAGCCTGGCCGGTGTCTTCGCCTTCGCCTGGCCGTTCTTGCTGCGCGCGCCCGAGTCGTCCGGCGTCGCGCATTCAACCGACGCGCCGTGGGTCTTCGTTGTCGTGCTGCCGTTGTTGCTGATCGTCGTGCTCGCCGAAATCTCGGAGGGCGGCATCGACGCGAAGGCGATCGCGCTGCTCGGCGTGCTGGCGGCGTGCGGGGCGGCGTTGCGCACGATCGGCGGCGATGTGACCGGCGCTTCACCGGTGTTCTTCCTGCTCATGCCGGCCGGCCGGGTGCTCGGTCGTGGGTTCGGTTTCACCCTCGGCGCGTTGACGTTGTTCGGCAGCGCGCTGCTCACCGGCGGTGTCGGGCCGTGGCTGCCGTTCCAGATGCTCGCGGCGGGATGGGTGGGGTTGTTCGCGGGCTGCTTGCCGCGCGCTTCGGGCCGCCTCGAGGTGGCGCTGCTCGCCGCGTACGGCGCGCTGGCCGGCTTGATGTACGGCGCTGTCACCGATCTGTGGTTCTGGCCGTTCACCACCACTGGCCTTTCGCCGCAGATCTCTTACTTGCCGGGTGCGAACTGGCTGACCAACCTGCACCACTTCTGGGCGTTCTACCTCACAACGTCACTGGGGTTCGACATCCCCCGGGCGCTGGCCAACGCCGCCTTGCTGTTGATCGCCGGGCGTCCGGTGCTGCTCGCGATGCGCCGAGCGGCCCGCAGGGCGGCGTTCGGCGTCGCCCCCGAGTTCGCCGAAAGGCGCTGAGCGGCGATGGAGATCACCCTCCTCGGCACCGGCGGCGGGTCGGGCTGGCCGCACCCGTTCTGCACCTGCGCGTCGTGCGCGGCGGCGGCGCGCGAGGGCGAGATCCGGGCGCACACCAGCGCGCTGCTCGACGGGGTGATCTTGCTTGACTGCGGTCAAGACGTGCCGCGCTCGGCGGTCCGGCTTGGTGTCGGCTTGGAGCGGGTGCGGCACCTCCTTGTCACGCACGACCATCACGACCACGCCAACGGCGCCGCGCTGCTGTGGCGGCACTGGACCGGTCGCGCCGAGCCGCTGGACGTGCTCGGCCCCCGTTCGGCGCTCGACGCGCTGGCGATGTGGCTGCCGCCAGACCAATCGGCGGTGGTGTTTCGCCCGCTGCTGCCCGGCGAGATCGTCGACCTCGACGGCTACGCCGTCCGTGCGCTCGCCGCCCGCCACGACAGCGACGGCGCGCTCATCTACGACGTCACCTCACCGGACGGCCGTCGCTTGCTCTACGCCACCGACACCGGTCCCGGCTTCGAGACTCCGGACGACGCGAGGTACGACGTCGTGCTGCTCGAGGAAAGCTGGGGCGACGACACCACCCACGCGAGCGGCCGGCACCATGACCTCACCACCTTTCCCCTTACGCTGCAGCGGTTTCGCGCGCGCGGGGCGATCGACGCCGACAGCCGGGTCGCCGCGATTCATCTCGGGCACGGCAACCCGCGACCGTCGGTGCTGCGCGATCGACTTGCGGCGTGGGGCGCCGAGCTCCCCGTCGACGGCGAGGTGATCCGCGTCGGAACCCCGTCTCCGGTGCGCGAAAGCCCCCGGCGGGTGCTGGTGCTCGGCGGCGCTCGCTCAGGCAAATCCGCCGCCGCGGAGCGGATGCTGGCGGCCGAACCGGCGGTGTGTTACGTCGCCACGTCGTCCTACACCGACGACCCGGAATGGGCGGCGCGTGTCGCGGCGCATCGCGCACGTCGTCCAGCCTCCTGGTCGACGGTCGAAACGACCTGTCTCGCCGAGCTGTTGCGGTCGCGAACCTCCGACGACCCGCCGTTGCTGATTGACTGCATGACCGTCTGGCTCGCGCGAGTGATCGACGAGACCGGCCTTTGGCAGGCGACGACCGGCGCCGACGACGCGCTCTCCGCGCGGGTGCGCGATCTGGTCGAAGCGTGGCGCACGACGAGGGCGCGCGTCGTGGCGGTGAGCAATGAGATCGGCAGCGGCGTCGTGCCATTGCACCCGAGCGGCCGACGTTTCCGCGACGAGCTCGGCGCGCTCAATGCGAGACTCGCTTCGGTGTCTGACGACGTCTTGCTGGTCACCGCAGGAATTTCCCGCTCACTTTACGGATCGGACCGTTGATGCTTGAGTTCGCCACCGTTCCTGGCTTGGACGACGCAGCGCGGGAGCTTGCTCGCGCGCGACAGAACGCGCTGACCAAGCCGACCGGCGCGTTGGGACAGCTTGAGGAGTTGTCGATTTGGCTCGCGGGGGCGCAGGGCGGTTGCCCACCTCAGCCACCGTCGCGGGTGGCCGTCGTGCTGTTCGCGGGTGACCACGGGGTGGCCGCGTCCGGAGTTTCGGCCTACCCGCCGGAGGTCACCGCGCAGATGGTGGCCAACTTCGTCGCGGGCGGCGCGGCGGTCAACGTGCTGGCGGCGCAGGTTGGCGCGACCGTGCGGGTGGCCGATCTGGCGGTCGGGTTCGAGCTGTCCGACGTCGACCTGCCGCCGGACGTCGTGAAGTGGCGGGTGCGCCGCGGGTCCGGCCGCATCGATGTCGAAGACGCGTTGACGATTGCTCAGGCGGAGCAGGCGATTCTGGCGGGTTGCCAGTTGGCGGACGAGGCGGTCGACGGCGGCGCCGATCTGCTGATCCCCGGCGACATGGGCATCGGCAACACCACCCCGGCGGCGGCGATCGTCGGGGTGTGCGCGGGCGTCGACGCGGCGTCCGTGACGGGTCGCGGCACGGGTATCGACGACACGACGCTCGCCCGCAAGCGTTCCGTGGTGGCGGACGCGATGGCGCGGGCGGCGGCAGACAGCGCGTTGGCGCTCGTGTCATCGATCGGCGGCGCCGACATTGCCGCGATGGCAGGGTTCTTGGCGCAGGCGGCGGTGCGTCGCACACCGGTGCTGCTGGACGGCGTGGTGTCTGGCGCGGCCGCCTTGGTGGCGGAGCGGCTGGCGCCCGGCGCGCGGGCATGGTGGTGGGCCGGGCACCGGTCGACGGAGCCGTCACACGTGATCGCATTGCGCGAACTCGGCCTTACGCCGCTGCTTGACTTGGGACTTCGGCTCGGTGAAGGCACGGGCGCGCTGCTCGCGGTGCCGTTGTTGCGCGCAGCCGCCGCGACGCTGTCTGACATGTCGACCTTCGACGAGGCACACGTCAGCGATCGCGATGCCTGACGGTCTTCGACTCGCGGTCACGCTGTTCACGGTGGCACCGCTCCGCGCCGCGCACGCCAACCGGGAGACCGCGCGGCGCGCGATGCTGTGGAGCCCGCTCGTCGGCGCCGCACTGGCGGGCGTCGCGGCCACGGTGGTTTTCCTTGCGCGCAAGGTATTTCCTGGCCCTGACGTGTGGGTGCACGCCAACCGCACCGAGTTGTTCATCCCGCCGTTGCTGGCGAGCGCGCTCGCTCTTATCGCATTGGCGCTGCTGACCCGCGGACTGCATCTCGACGGTTTCGTCGACACCGTCGACGGTCTCGCGTCGCGCAAACCGGCGCCGCAAGCGCTGGCGGTGATGAGCGAAGGGCCGGTCGGGGCGTTGGGCGCGGCCGCGTTGGTGCTGTTGCTGCTGACCGACGCCCTGACGCTTTCGACGAGCGTGCTCGGCCACCATGGCACCCAGGCGCTGGTCATGGCGGTCGTCACCGGACGGGTGGCGATGCTGTGGGCCTGCGCGCCCGGTGTGCCTGCGGCGAAGGAATCCGGCATGGGCGCGCTCGTCTCCGGTTCGGTGCCGCGGATCGCGGCCGCGGCCTGGACCGTCGTGCTGTTGGCGGCCGCTTGGTGTTATGGGCTCTTTGACTCCGAGGTCGGCTCGGTGCACGGCGCCGTGCGCGCGGTCGCTGCCGTCGTCGTCGCGCTACTGGTGGCGTGGGCGGTGCGGGCGCACGCCGTCCGGCGTCTTGGTGGCATCACCGGGGATGTGCTTGGGGCGCTGTGCGAGATCGCGGTCTTCGTCAGCCTGCTGGTCAGCGCCGCTGGCCGACCCTGACGGTTTCCCTTTACGCCGGCCCAAGACTCCCTCGGTCAGTCGGCGGGATGGTCAGCTCGTCACGACGCCTGCCGCTTGGAGGATTTTCTGCGCCACCTGGTCGGGCACGCCGCCGTCGACGTCCGCGACGAAGTGCGCGAGCAACTCGTACTTCGGCTCCCGGCCCGCATAGAGCTTGCGCATCGCGTCTTCGGGGTCGGTGCCGAGCCACGGCCGATACGTGCCCCGCACACGCGCCACCAGCGTCTCGACGGTCGCGCGCAAATAGACGACGAAGGCGCCCGCATGCAGCCGAGCCGAAACGTCGTCATCGAGGACGACGCCAGCCGCGGCGCCCGCCACCACCGGCGTTTCCATCGCCAAGACCTTGTCGACCGCGGCGAATTCCGCCTCCCGCATGGCGGCCTCGCCGCGCTGCTGAAGCAAATCGCGGGTCGGCATGCCGGACATCTGCTCGACGATCTCGTCGTTGTCGATGTAGGGCCAGCCGGTGAGATGGGAGATGGCCATGCCGACGGTGGTCTTTCCCGCGCCCATCATGCCGATCAGGACGATGCGCGTGCCGTTGCTCGCGGCGCTCATGCCTGCGGGCTCCTGTCGACGAACGGCGGTTTGACGACGCGGGTAGCGCAGGGCCGACCGCGCACGTCGACGACCACCTCGTCGTCCTCGCTGACCGCCGGTGACAGCAGCGCGAGCGCGATGCCGACCCGCCGGCTTGGCGAGAAAGTGCCGCTGGTCACCTCGCCGACGGTCGCGGCGGCCGCGTCGCGCACTGGCATGTGCGGGCGAGGGATGCCGCGGTCGAGCGCGACCAACCCGCGCAGCACCCGCCGCGGGCCTTGCTCGCGTTCGGCGAGCAGCGCGTCGCGGCCCCAAAACGCCGGCTTCTTCCAGCCGACCGCCCAGCCGACGCGCGCCTGGTTGGCCGTGATGTCGAGCGACAAGTCTTGGCCGTGCAGCGGATATCCCATCTCGGTGCGCAACGTGTCGCGCGCCCCGAGTCCGCATGCTCGTGCGCCAAATCGCTCGCCCGCTTGGAAAATCCGGTCCCAAGCGGTGGTGGCTTGAGCCGCCGGGACGACGAGCTCGTAGCCGTGCTCGCCGGTGTATCCGGAGCGGCACAAGGTGGTTTGGACGCCGTCCCAGTCGGCGTCGGTGAACGCCATGTAGTCGAGCTCGGGCCGCAGGCCCGCGTCGTCCAATAGCTCTTTGGAGCGCGGCCCTTGCACGGCGATGACGGCAAACTCGCGATGCAGGTTTTCAATTCGGACGTCGGGGGGCGCGACCTCCTGCAGGCGGCGCACGACCTCGGCGGTGTTGGCGGCGTTGGGGACGAGGAAACAGTCGTCGTCACCGCGCAGGTAGACGATGAGGTCGTCGACGACACCGCCGCTCGGGTCGTCGCAGCACAGCGTGTACTGCGCCTTGCCGGGGCCGATGCGGGCGAGGTCGTTGGTAAGCGTGGCGTTGAGGAAGCCCTTGGCGCCGTGGCCGGTGACGGAGGCCTTGCCGAGGTGCGAGACGTCGAAGACGCCGACGGCGTCACGGACGGCGGCGTGCTCGGCGAGCACTCCCCCGCCGGCGTACTCCAGCGGCATCGACCACCCGCCGAACTCACCTAGCTTCGCTCCGAGGGCGAGGTGCCGCTCGTGCAGCGGCGAGGTCAGCAACGACTCCATGGCCCGGACGCTACCGCTTCCGAAGCGCGAGACGGATGCCGCGTTCCGTTCGATGACTTCCGACCCTGGAACAGCGGTCCACGGTCGTGCAGCGTCACAAGCAGGGGACAAATCGGACGCCTCGGAGGCGACCATGTCGGTGCAGAGCGCGACGAACCTTCCCATGGCGACGTCGCCGGCGGCACGTTATCGGCGACTCCGCCTGTTCAACATCGCCGCCTTCGTGTTCCTCGCGGCCGAGGGCGCGTACATGCTGGCGGCCAGCAACACGCTCGCGCTGCCGATCACCGCCGCTTTTCTCACGGACGACCCGGTGCGCACGACGCGCCCGACGCCACCGGAGACGCTGTTCTCACTTCGGATCGGACCGACCGTCGCGGTGTTCTTGATTCTCGCGGCGATCGACCACGCGCTCGTTGCGGCCCCACGAGTGCACCGTTGGTACGAGGGACATCTCGATCGCCGGACGAACTATGCCCGGTGGATCGAGTACTCGGTGAGCGCCTCGATCATGATCGTCCTGATCGGTCTGTTTGTTGGAATTCGCGACATCGCGGCCGTTTCCGCGGTGTTCGCCGCGAACACCGCGATGATCTTGTTCGGTCTGCTGATGGAACGCCAGCAACGCCCAGGCCGCGCGGATTGGAGCGCCTTCTGGTTCGGGAGCATCATCGGCTTGGTCCCGTGGGCGCTCATCGCGGTCTACCTTGTGCAGCCGCCGACCGTGCCAGGCTTCGTGTACGCCATCACGATCGTGCAGTTCGCGCTGTTCTCCAGCTTTGCCGTCAACATGGCGCTGCAGTACGCCCAGGTCGGGCGATGGCGTGACTACGTGTACGGCGAGGTCGGCTACATCGTGTTGAGCCTGACCGCGAAATCGCTGCTCGCCTGGATCGTGTTCGCCAACGTCTTGCGGTCATGACCTGGCGGGAGCGAATCCTCAAGTGGATCGAACCGGAAGACAATCCGCGCAACACCATCTACGGCACGATCGCGGCCGGGCTGGTGATCGCCGCAGAAGACCCGCGCTCGGAAACGTACCCTCGCGTCATCGCCGCGGCCCTGATCGCGGTGGCGGCGTACTGGCTGGCGCACAGCTACGCCCACTGGGTCGCCGAACGTCTCGGCCGAGGCGCCTCCCCGTCGGCGCAGGACTTTCTCCACGCACTCGGCCATGAATGGCCGCTCGCGGAGGGAGCGGCCGTGCCGGTGGCGGCGCTCGTCGCCGCCTGGGCCGTGGGAGTGCCGCTGACGACGGGCGACACCGCGGCGCTGTCAGCGGCCGTGGTCGCCCTTGTCTTGTTCGAGGTCGCTGGCGGCCTGCGGCGGCAGCTGGAACCGCCTCAACTGCTGGGCACCGCTGTCGTCGCGCTGGTGCTCGGCGCCACCTTGTTCGCGGTCAAGAGCGTGCTGCACTGAACGGATGGCGCGTTCAGTGAACGCGTTTTTCCACAGCTCGTTAACCCCGAGCAGCTGATCCACACCTGCTCCGAACAGGGCGCCGGATAGCATCCGAGACGTGACCGAGATCTCTCTTAGGCGAGCCGACCCTGCCCGAATCGACGCCGACGCCGTCGTCATCGGCGTCACGCGCGCCGCGGACGGCAGCATCGCCCTCGCGCCCGGCGGCGAGAACATCGACGCCGCGCTCGACGGCCGCCTAACCGCGACCCTCGCCCGGCTCGGCGCCACCGGCAAAGCTGGCGAGCACCACCGCGTCACCACCTTCGGCGCGACCACCGCGCCCATTGTCCTGGCCGTCGGCCTCGGCGAAGCGCCGCGCAGCCGTCGCGCCAGCGTCGACCCCGAGCAGGTCCGCCGCGCCGCCGGCGTCGCGCTGCGCGAACTCGCCGGCCTCGACCACGTCGCCCTGGCGCTTCCGGGATCGAACCAAGGCGTCCGCCCGATCGCCGAGGGCGCGCTGCTCGGCGCCTACTCCTACCACCGCTTCCGCAACGCGTCGAAGCCCGATCACCGCGACCCCGTCAACACCGTCTCGATCATCGTCGACGACGCGCGATCGGCCGAAGCCAAGAAAGCCCTGGCCCGCGCCCAGATCGTCGCGAACGCGGTCTGCGCGGTGCGCGACCTGGTCAACACCCCGCCGTCGGCGCTGCACCCCAAAGAGTTCGCGGACTTCGCCGCCAATCTCGCCGGAACGAACAATCTCGACATCGAGATTCTCGACGAGCGCCAACTCAAGAAGCAGGGTTACGGCGGCATCGTCGGCGTCGGGCAGGGCTCCATCAACCCACCGCGGCTGGTCCGCCTCGAGTACCGCCACCCGCGTGCGAAGAAGACGATTGCCCTTGTCGGAAAAGGCATCACCTTCGACTCCGGCGGACTCTCCCTGAAGCCGACGGCGTCGATGGACTGGATGAAGTCAGACATGGGCGGCGCCGCGGCCATCGTCCTCGCCACGGCGGCGATCGCCCAGCTGAAGCTGCGGGTCAACGTCACCGCGTGGGCGCCGCTCGCGGAGAACATGCCGTCGGGCAGCGCGCAGCGGCCCTCAGACGTCCTCACCATCTACGGCGGCAAGACGGTCGAGGTGCTCAACACCGACGCCGAGGGCCGGCTGGTGCTCGCCGACGCCCTGGTTCGCGCCAGCGAGGAGCGGCCCGACCTCATCATCGACGCCGCCACTCTCACCGGCGCGCAACTTGTCGCGCTCGGCACCCACACGTCCGGCGTCATGGGTAACGACGACAAGCTGCGCAACGCGGTGGTCGACGCGGCGAAGCGGGCCGGCGAGCAGATGTGGCCGATGCCGCTGCCACCCGAGCTGCGCAAGTCGCTGGACTCTCAAGTCGCTGACATCGCCAACATCGGCGACAGCTTCGGCGGGATGCTCGTCGCCGGCACGTTCTTGCAGGACTTCGTCGGCAACCAAGCAGGCGGCCAGCCCATCTCCTGGGCGCACCTCGACATCGCCGGGCCCGCGTTCAACCAGGGCGACGCCTACGGCTACACGCCCAAGGGCGGCACCGGCGCGGCGGTCGCGACCCTCGTCCAGTTCGCCGAAGACCTCGCCTCCGCCTAGGTTGGACTCGATCCGCCGTCCAATGCGATTGACGCCACCGATTACCTGTCGCGGCTGAGCGGCACGACGCTGCGAGTGACCCTCGCGCGAAGCATGGGAAGATGACCTAGACGCCGCGGCGACCCCGCTGACGTCGTCCGCAACCAATGCGCTGAAGAGTGGCGAACCGGCCGGCAACAAGGCAACCAAGGAGTGCGCGGTGGCAAACGGCAACTTCGATCTCGTGATCCTCGGCGGCGGCAGCGGCGGCTACGCGGCCGCGTTCCGCGCCAGTGAACTCGGCATGAGCGTCGCGCTGATCGAGAAGGACAAGGTCGGCGGCACCTGCCTGCACCGCGGCTGCATCCCGACCAAAGCGCTGCTGCACGCGGCCGAGCTCGCCGACGGCGCCCGCGAGAGCGAGACGTTCGGCGTCAAGACGAGCTTCGACGGTATCGACATCGTCGGCGTGCACAAGTACAAGGACGGCGTGGTCGGCGGGCTTTACAAGGGTCTGCAAGGCCTGGTGAAGGCACACAAGATCACCTACGTCGAGGGCTCCGGCAAGCTGGTCTCCCCGACCGCGGTCGAGGTCGACGGCCAGCGCTACGAGGGCAAGCACGTCCTGCTGGCCACCGGTTCCGAGCCGAAGACGCTGCCTGGCCTGGAGATCGACGGCAACCGAGTCATCACCAGCGAGCACGCGCTCACGCTCGACCGCGTCCCGTCGTCCGTCGTGGTGTTGGGCGGCGGCGTGATCGGCGTCGAGTTCGCGAGCGTGTGGAGGTCGTTCGGCGCGGACGTGACCATCGTCGAGGCGCTGCCCCACCTGCTGCCGCCGGAGGACGAGAACAGCTCCAAGCTGCTAGAGCGGGCGTTCCGTCGGCGGGGCATCAAGTACGAGCTCGGAGCACGCTTCGAAAGCGTCAAGACCTCGGACGACGGGGTCGTGGTGAGCGTCGAGGGCGGCAAGACCATCGAGGCCGAGTACCTGCTGGTGGCCGTCGGGCGCGGTCCGGTGTCGGCGGGCCTCGGCTACGAGGAGCAGGGCGTCCGGGTCGAACGCGGATTCGTGATCGTCGACGAGTACTGCCAAACCTCGGTGCCGACCATCTCGGCGGTCGGTGACTTGATCCCGACGCTGCAACTGGCCCATGTCGGCTTCGCCGAAGGCATCCTCGTCGCGGAGCGACTCGGCGGACTCAACCCGGTGCCCATCGACTACGACGGCGTTCCGCGGATCACCTACTCCGACCCCGAAGTCGCGTCGGTCGGGCTGACCGAAGCCAAGGCGCGTGAGAAGTACGGCGACAACCTCAAGACATTCGTCTACGACCTGGCAGGCAACGGCCGCAGCCAGATTCTGAAGACCAAGGGCGCGGTGAAGGTGATCGCCCTCAACGACGGCCCGGTCGTCGGCATCCACGCGGTCGGCGCTCGGGTTGGCGAGCTGATCGCCGAGGCCCAGCTGATCTACAACTGGGAGGCGCTGCCCACCGAGGTCGCGCAGCTCATTCACCCGCACCCGACCCAGACGGAGGCGATCGGCGAGGCGCACCTCGCGCTGGCCGGCAAGCCACTGCACGTGCACAACTAGTTGCCTCATCAGACCGGGAGTCATCACCGCCATGTCGTTTTCCGTCACGATGCCGCAACTTGGCGAGAGCGTCACCGAGGGCACGGTCACCCGCTGGTTGAAGAAGGAGGGTGACCAGGTCAGCGTCGACGAGCCGCTGCTCGAGGTGTCCACCGACAAGGTCGACACCGAGATCCCGTCGCCGGTGTCCGGGGTGCTGAGCAAGATCAGTGTCGCCGAGGACGAGACGGTCGAGGTCGGCGCCGAGCTGGGGGTGATCGACGACGGGAGCCGCGACGGCGGCGGGGGTGGCGCGACAGCCCAGGCTGAGGCGCCCGCCCAGGCTGAGGCGCCCACCCAGGCTGAGGCGCCCACCCAGGCTGAGGCGCCCGCCGCACAACCCGAGCCCGAACCGCAACCCGAACCCGAACCGCAGCCCGAACCCGAGCCTGAGCCGCAGCCCGAGCCCGAGCCAGTTCGCGCGGAAGCCTCCCCGCAACCACCGCAGCCGGTCGTGCCGGCGCAGGCGCCGCCAGCCGCACCCACGTCAGCCACGTCGAACGGCGAGGCGGGCGGGGACACCTACGTCACGCCACTCGTGCGCAAGCTGGCGGCCGAGCACAACGTCGACCTGTCGCGCCTGACCGGCACCGGCGTCGGCGGCCGCATCCGCAAGCAGGACGTCATCGCCGCGGCCGAGGCGGCCAAACAAGCCGCGGCGCCAGTGCCGTCGCCGGGTTCGCAGGCCGCGAGCACCGCGGTGCCGAGCACCGCGGCCGCGGCCAGCGCGCTGCGTGGCCGCACCGAGAAGATGTCGCGGCTGCGCGGGGTCTTGGCGTCGCGGATGGTGGAGTCGCTGCAGACGGCGGCCCAGCTCACCACCGTCGTCGAGGTTGACGTCACCCGCGTCGCCCGGCTGCGCGAAGTCGCCAAGGCGGAGTTCGAGTCACGCGAGGGCGTGAAGCTTTCCTTCCTGCCGTTCTTCGCGCTCGCCACGGTCGAGGCGCTCAAGCAGCACCCTGTGGTCAACGCGAGCATCGACACCGCGGCCGGAACCATCACCTACCACGACGCCGAGCACCTGGGCATCGCGGTCGACACCGACCGCGGCCTGCTGGTGCCGGTGATCCGCGACGCCGGCGACCTCAACCTCGGGGGGCTCGCTCGCAAGATCGCCGACCTCGCGAGCCGCACGCGCGCCAACCAGGTGAGCCCCGACGAGTTGTCAGGCGGCACCTTCACCATCACCAACACCGGCAGCCGTGGGGCGCTGTTCGACACGCCCATTCTGCTGCCGCCGCAAGTTGGCATCCTCGGCACCGGAGCGGTGGTGAAGCGCCCCGTGGTCATCGACGACCCCGACCTGGGCGAGACCATCGCCGTCCGATCGATGGTTTACCTCGCGCTGACCTACGACCACCGGTTGGTCGACGGCGCCGACGCCGCCCGCTTCCTCGCGACGGTGAAAGCGCGCCTGGAAGAAGGACGGTTCGAGGCCGACCTCGGTCTGTGACCCGGCGCCGATGCGCATCCTCGTCTCGGGATCGTCTGGGCTCGTCGGCTCGGCCCTGACGCGGGTGTCGCGCGGCGAAGGTGACGAGGTGCTGCGCCTCGTCCGTCGTCCGCGAAAGGCCGACGACGAGGTGCCGTGGGACCCGTCGTCCGACACCGCGCCCGACCTCGCCGCGATCGACGGCGTCGACGCGGTCGTGCATCTGGGCGGCGCGGGCATCGGCGACCATCGCTGGACTGAGTCCTACCGGCGCGAAATACGCGACAGCCGAGTGCGCTCAACCGCGTTGCTCGCGACCGCGTTGGCGCGACTCGACCGTCCACCGCACACGTTCTTGAGCGGCTCGGCGGTCGGTTATTACGGCGACGGCGGCGACGCCGAACTCGATGAGAATTCACCTGCTGGCAAAGACTTCTTGGCTGGCATCGCCCGCGACTGGGAAGCCGCCGCGGCTCCGGCCACCGACGCCGGCATCCGCACGGTGTGGCTGCGCAGCGGAATCGTGCTCAGCACCCGCGGCGGCGCGCTGGCCAAGGTGTTGCCGCTGTTTCGCGCCGGCCTCGGCGTCCGACTCGGGGGCGGACGGCAATACATCAGCTGGATCGCGCGTCCCGACCACGTGTCGGCGCTGCGATTCCTCTTGAAGGCGGACGACGTGAGCGGCGCGGTCAACATCACCGCTCCCAACCCGGTGACAAATGCCGAGTACACAAGGGAAATCGCGGCTGCCGTGCGCCGTCCAGCCTGGTTTGCCGCCCCTGCGCCGGCGTTGCGCGTGGCACTGGGCAGATTCGCCGAGACCGTCGTGACCGGTCAGCGGGTGCTTCCCGCGCGATTGCTCGAAGCGGGGTTCACGTTCGCCTACCCCCGGTTGGACACCGCGCTGCGCGCGCTGTTCGACTCGCAGTCCTAGGTCGCGCCGCGCCACCGCTTTCGGGCAGCACCACCTTGGGGCGCTGTCGAAGGCGCTTTGCTCTGAGTCATGGGTTCTGAGTCACCGTGGCTGCTCTGAGTCACGGTGGCTGCTCTGAGTCAGCGGCTGCTGCGAGTGAGCCGGGTCACTCGGAGTCGCTCCGAATCACGTGACTCAGTACTTATGACTCAGAGCAAAGCGCCTTCGACAGCGCCCCAAGGTGGTGCTGCCCGAAAGCGGTGGCGCGGCGCGACCTAGGACTGCGAGTCG
>DASVDW010000085.1:0-2895 GCA_036380925.1 Acidothermaceae bacterium | reverse complement strand
GCCGCTGCCCAGGGCATGCACGAGGTAATAGGTGACGTCGACGTCGCGCAGCGCGTCGACGAGGGCGGGCCGGTCGAGCACGTCGCCTTCGGCGATCTCGACCTGCGAGCGCCAGGGGAGGTCGCGGAGCCGCTCCGCGGATCGGGTGAGACAGCGCACCTCATCACCTTCACGCAGCAGCGCGGGGACAAGCCGACCCCCGACGTATCCCGTCGCACCTGTCACCAGCACCCGCACGCGCTTCAGTCAACACGCGAAACGAGGCCTGCGCATCCGAACGACCTGTGACGCGCACGGGCGCACCGGCGCTGCGACGTTGGTTGACCTCGTTGGCTGCTCGCTGCCGCAGCTGACGGGTCATAACCCCCGGCCATGCCGCGACGAGATCGGCCCGCCGCGAGAGAAGCCAGGTGGCGGCGGGGTCGCCGCAGCTGCCCTAGGCGCTTGTGTCTCACGGGCAGTGCCGATGAGAAGCGGCGTCGTTCGTCGTCAGAAGGGCATGAGCCGCATCACCGTCCAGACGCATGTCACCCTCGACGGCGTTATCGAGTCGCCGCCCGAGGCACTGCTCCCCTACATGAGCGACGAAGGGCGGCGGGCCACGCTCGAGCTTGCGCTCGCCTGCGACGCGCTCCTGCTCGGACGGGTGACGTGGCAGAAACTCGCCCCGGCCTGGCGGGAGGAGACCGGTGCGATGGCCGAGCGGCTCAACGCCATGCCGAAGTACGTGGTGACCTCGACGCTCAGTTCTGCGGAGGAGTGGAGCAACTCCGAACTCGTCACCTACGGCGAGGTCGCGGCTCTGCGCGAACGGCTCGACTTGCTCTCCTACGGGTGTGGGGGACTCGCCCGTGACCTGCTGCGCGACGGGCTTCTCGACGAGCTGCACCTCAACATCACGCCGGTTGTCGCAGGTCGCGGAAGGCGGCTTTTCGACGAGCCCGCAGGGTTGCTGGCTTTCGACCTGGCCGACAGCCGCACCTATCCGACCGGCGCCGTCCACCTGGTCATCCGCCCACCGGGCCGGGCGCAAGACGGCTAACACCCACGGGTGCGCGTTGAGTGCCTGCGCGACACGCCCGGGATGCGGTTCACCTGAACCACCGCCGGCGCACGGCAACGCGAAGCGCGGGCGATCTTAGCGGCGACCGCGTTCTTAACGGCGGCGCTTCCGCCACTGCGGCCGTGTCGCTTGATGCCGATAGCACGGTTCGGCCACTGTGAGCATGTGAACCGGCCACGAAGTCCGGTCGACAGGCACGCGAGGCCCGAGTTAGCCGTCGGCCTAGGGGTTCTTGTCCTTGCCAGTGTCTGCACGCAAGACTTGGTCGTCGGCCGCACGACGGTGCACCCGCGGCAGCCGCTCGGAAGTCGGTCATTGATTCATCCAACGGTGCAGTTCGGGCCTGAGCACGTTCCCGGCCCGGATGACGGTCAAGACATTCGGTCACCGGCCGACGCGTCGCCGAGCGGGTGATGCCAACGCACACGACGCCAACCCACACGGCGCCGCGATGACTCAGAACCCATGACTCAGAACCCATGACACAGAGCAAAGGAAGGCGGCGAGCACCCGGCCGCCGCCGGATCCTCGCCGCCTTCCGCTGACAATCCTCGCCGCCTTCCGCTGACAAACCTCGCCGCGTTCCGCCGACGATCTGCCTCTAGTGAGTGTGGCCGTGCCCGCCGTGGCTGTGGCTGTGCCCGTGCCCGCCGTGCCCCGCGTCGTCCGACTCCTCTTGCGGCTTTTCGACGACAAGCGTCTCCGTGGTGAGCAGCAGGCCGGCGATGGAGGCCGCGTTGGCGAGCGCGGAGCGGGTGACCTTGACCGGGTCGATGACGCCCGCCGCCAGCAGGTCGACGTACTCGCCGGTCGCGGCGTTGAGGCCGTTGTTCAGCTCGGACGACGCCACGCGGTTGACCACGACGTAGCCCTCATGGCCGGCGTTCTCGGCAATCCAGCGCAGCGGCTCGACCAGCGCCTTGCGCACGATCGTGGCGCCGGTGGCCTCGTCGCCGGTGAGCTGGCCGTTCGACAGCAGCTGGTCGACCGCGGTGGCGGCGTGCACCAACGCGGAGCCGCCGCCGGCCACGATGCCCTCCTCGACCGCGGCGCGGGTGGCCGAGATCGCGTCCTCGAGGCGGTGCTTCTTCTCCTTCAGCTCAAGCTCGGTGGCCGCGCCGACCCGGATCACCGCGACGCCGCCGGCCAGCTTGGCCAGCCGCTCCTGCAGCTTTTCGCGGTCCCACTCGGAGTCGGTGCGCTCGATCTCGGCGCGGATCTGCCGCACCCGGTCGTCGACCGCCTGCCCGGCACCGCCGCCCTCGACGATGGTCGTGTCGTCCTTCGTGACGGTGACCCGCCGCGCCGTGCCTAGCACCTCGAGGCCGATCTCATCGAGCTTCAGGCCGACGTCGCTCGACACCACCTGACCTCCGGTCAGGATCGCCATGTCTTGCAACATCGCCTTGCGTCGGTCGCCGAATCCCGGCGCCTTCACCGCCACCGAGGCGAACGTGCCGCGGATTCGGTTGACGACGAGGGTCGACAGCGCCTCGCCGTCGACGTCCTCGGCGACGATGAGCAGCGGCTTGCCGGCTTGGGCCACCTTCTCCAGCACCGGCAGCAGCTCGGCGATCGCGCCGATCTTGCCTTCGTGCAGCAGGATCAGGGGGTTGTCGAGCACCGCCTCCATGCGCTCGGTGTCGGTGACGAAGTACGGCGAGACATAGCCCTTGTCGAACTGCAGCCCTTCGGTGAACTCCAGTTCGGTCGTCATCGTGGTCGCTTCCTCGACGGTGATGACGCCGTCCTTGCCGACCTTGTCGAACGCGTCGGCGATCAGCGAGCCGATGGTGCGGTCTTGCGCGGACACCGCGCCGACGTTCGCCACG
>DASVDW010000084.1:0-23435 GCA_036380925.1 Acidothermaceae bacterium | reverse complement strand
CTCGTACTCGCTGACTCTCGCTTCGACATCGGCGATGGGTGTGGATTCGGTTCGGGGACCAACGCAGACTTGGCTTACGATTCGCCACGCTTCGAAAACCGGCAACGTCTCCTCACGCCAGACGTCCTCGTGAAGTCCACTCTCGCCGTTCGCGGCGCAGAATGCAGCGGCGATGGCGCAGTTGAGATCGTCCAGAGGCTGGGCCTGTGGACATGCCGGGGTGAGGGTGTAGTGATAGATCGCATCGGGCGTGGGGGATCCCGCTGATGTTTTGGGAATCCGCACGAACGTTCGGCTGGCTGTGTCGAACGCGTAGACATACCCGTCGTCGGCAGTGGTTGGGCAGTTGGCGTCACCAAAGTCGCATGAGGTCTCGGCAGACCTCGCGAGCGCAGCGCTCGTTTGGATTGCCTCAACGCGTGTTGGTGGTAAGACAAGTGTCGCAATCACTATTGCCAAGGCGCTTGAGAGCGTGCGAGTTCGCGTCATGACGGCTGGTGGAGAAAGAAGGCACCGATCATTAACGGGCCGGGGTTTACGGTGACATAAAACACCAAACGCGTGGGCTTCGCTCCGGAGAATTCGCGTGTGACGTGGCCACTGCTATCGACCTGCTGGCCTGGGTCCGCATAGTCCGTGATTTCGATCGCGACGTGCGTTTGATCGGTCGGATAGCTGCGGTCGACGCTTTTGAGATGGTAGTGGCCGCCCCGCAGGCTATGACCTCCCACAAACAAGTCATGGATCTTGGACACGGTCGCCACGCAGTTGGAACATTCGGTGTTGAACGTCCTAGCAGCGCGACTCTCATCGCCCTTGTTGTCTATCTCGTAGTTGAGCCCGTCGAAGAACGCACGCACCACTTGGACAGCGGCGGGTATTTGAGCGTCCGCACTTGTCAAAGCCGTCTCGGCAGGCATTGATTGACTGTCCTCGGCCGACGCACTTGACGTAGCTGGCGCGCTTGGGCTCGACGTACCCGGGCCATCGGTGAGGGGTAGCTGCGCCGTGGTCGGGTCGTCTACCGCCCTCGGCTTGCTGTGGCTGTCACAACCGACCGCGAGCAGCGCGGCGGCGGCAGCGGATGCGGCGATGGCCCGCGCCACCCACAGGCGGTGTCCCCGTCCAGGCATGGCCGGGAGGATACCGACTCCAAACGCGCGCGCAAAAGCGCCGACCAGCATGCTCACCGCCCGTCACCCGGTCGGCTCAGTCGGCAATTCGTAATCAAGCGCAAAACTTGCCGCCATCGAATCGAAGAGCTCGACAAATGCGTCAGCGTAAGGCGCGGTCGGCGAGGTAAACGTCAGGACGACATATTCGGACGAGTCCGGCGCCGGGACGAGGTATTGCACGCACACGCCGCCCGCCATCACAGCCACCCGCACCGCGGGGCCGACCGACGGCAGCTCGACCACGGTGACGTCGGCGTCCGCCCAGGATGGGTCGCCCGACACCGCCTCGGCCAGGTCGGCGCAGGCCAGCTCCACCGGTCCTGGAGCGCCGTTTCCGGCGCATAGTTGCAGCAGCACGTTCGCGACCAGCGGCCCGTCGCCCGACGCCAACACCAGCGACGAGCAGAAGAACCCACCGCTGTCGTGCGCGCGCCGCGTCACGTCGTCCAGCAACGAGATGAGGCGGGCCGAACAGCCGGAGAGCCCGGGGTCGGACATGACGGCCCGCCGCACCGCCCGCGCTATCGACCGATGCCTTGTCGACGGATCGAGATCGAGGTCGGTCCAGTCGCCTGGTGTGACGATCCGCGCCCCAACCAGCTCCCTCACGGGATCGCCGACGCGATTGACGAGTCGGTCGAGTAATACGCCTCGGCGGCCTGGGACAGCATGTCCGACAGCGCGCCGACCTCCGCCGAGATCTGCTTGCGACCGTCCCGCCATCCGGAGACGAAGTGGTGCAGCGCGCCGGCCACCTCGGAGGATCCGAGCGCCGGTGAAAGGTCGGCGACCAGGTCGGGGGTCGCCTCCAGCTGCCCGCGGATAGCCGACACACCCTGCGCCAGCTCAAGCAGCTCGCCGGGTGTTACCGCGAACCCGTCTGCCACGACCGCCTCCCGTCGTCCAAAACGATCTCGGACGACGCTAGCCAGGTCTTCGGTCCCGGCGCCGCGGGACGACCGCCACGCTGTGGATAACCGGCCGCTGAGTAGGCTTTACCCGCCGAATCCCTGGCTTGAATTCCGCCCGATCTCGCGAGGAGCGCCCGCAGTGGCTAAGTACGTGTATGACTTCAGCGAAGGCAACCGAGACATGAAGGATCTGCTCGGTGGCAAGGGCGCCAATCTCGCCGAGATGACCAACCTCGGCCTGCCGGTGCCGCCTGGCTTCATCATCACGACCGACGCCTGCCGGGCCTACCTGGCCAGCGGCCAGCCGCCGCGCGAGCTGGCCGACGAGATCAGCCAGCACCTGGCGAGCCTCGAGCAGACGATGGGCAAGAAGCTCGGCGACGCCGACGACCCGCTGCTGGTGAGCGTTCGCTCCGGCGCGAAATTCTCGATGCCCGGAATGATGGACACCGTCCTCAACATCGGCCTCAACGACCAGAGCGTCAACGGCCTGGCCAAGCAGGGCGGCAACGAGCGGTTCGCGTGGGACTCCTACCGCCGGCTGCTGAGCATGTTCGGCAAGACGGTGCTCGGCGTCGACGGCGACCTGTTCGAGCACGCGCTTGACGCCGCGAAGCACGCGAAGGGCACCACCAACGACCTCGACCTCGACGCCGACGACTTCCAGAAGCTTGTCGAGACCTACAAGGGCATCGTCCGTGAGCACGCCGGCCGCGAGTTCCCGCAAGACCCGCGTGAGCAGCTCGACCTCGCCGTCAACGCCGTCTTCGACTCCTGGAACGGCGACCGCGCCCGCCTTTACCGCCGTCAGGAGCGCATCCCGGCCGACCTCGGCACCGCCGTCAACATCGTCACGATGGTGTTCGGCAACATCGGCCTCGACTCCGGCACTGGTGTCGCCTTCACCCGCGACCCCGGCTCCGGCGACCAAGGCATCTACGGCGACTACCTGCAAAACGCGCAGGGCGAGGACGTCGTCGCCGGCATCCGCAACACCGTCCACCTCAACGAGCTCGAGAACATCGACAAGCCGGCTTACGACGAGCTCATCAGCATCATGAGCAAGCTCGAGAAGCACTACAAAGACTTGTGTGACATCGAGTTCACCGTTGAGCGCAACAAGCTCTGGATGCTGCAGACCCGTGTCGGCAAGCGCACCGCCGGCGCCGCTTTCCGCATCGCCACGCAGCTCGTCGACGAAGGCCTCATCGACATGGACGAAGCGTTGCACCGCGTCACCGGCGCGCAGCTCGCGCAGCTGATGTTCCCGCGCTTCGACGAGAAGGCGGCTGGCAAGAAGGTCACCAAGGCGGTCAACGCCTCGCCGGGAGCCGCCGTCGGCAAGGCGGTCTTCGACTCCGCCACCGCCGCTGAGTACGCCGCCCGCGGCGAGCAGGTCATCCTGGTGCGTCGCGAGACCAACCCCGACGACCTGCCGGGAATGATTGCCGCGCAAGGAATTCTCACCGCTCGTGGTGGCAAGACCAGTCACGCGGCGGTCGTCGCGCGCGGCATGGGCAAGACCTGTGTGTCGGGCGCCGACCAACTCGACGTCGACGTCAAGAACAAGCGGTTCACCGGCCCGAACGGCGAGGTCGTGGGCGAGGGCGACGTCATCTCGATCGACGGGACCTCAGGAGTCGTCTACCTCGGCGAGGTGCCGGTCGTGCCGAGCCCCGTCGTCGAGTACTTCGAAGGAAATCTCAAGCCGGACGCCGATCCGCTGGTCGCGGCCGTCCACCGCATCATCACGCACGCCGACGCCAAGCGCCGGTTGGGCGTCGAGGCCAACGCTGACACGCCCGATGACGCCCAACGCGCGCGCCGCTTCGGTGGCGAGGGCATCGGGCTGTGCCGCACCGAGCACATGTTCCTTGGCGAGCGGCGCAAGAACGTCGAGCGGCTGATCCTCGCCCAGGGTGAGGAGGAGCAGCAGGCCGCGCTCGCCGAGCTGCTGCCCCTGCAGCGCGGCGACTTCATCGGCATCTTCGACGCGATGGACGGCCTGCCGGTCACCGTCCGACTCATCGACCCGCCGCTGCACGAGTTCCTGCCCGACCTCACCGAGCTGTCGGTGAAGATCGCGGTGGCCGAGGCCAAGGGCGAGAAGGTCGACGAGAAGGACCGGGTGCTGCTCGACGCCGTCCACCGCTTGCACGAGCAGAACCCGATGCTCGGCCTGCGCGGCGTCCGGCTCGGCCTGGTCATCCCCGGCCTGTTCGCGCTGCAGGTGCGGGCGATCGCCGAGGCGGCCGCCGAGTTGAAGAAGAAGGGCAAGGACCCGCGCCCGGAGATCATGGTTCCGCTCGTCGGCGCGATCCAGGAGCTCGAGGTCGTCAAGGAAGAGGCTGAGGGCATCCTCAAGGAGGTCTACGGCGCCGCCGGTGTCGACGTCCACACCCCGATCGGCACGATGATCGAGGTGCCGCGTGCCGCGCTGACCGCCGGCCAAATCGCCGAGCAGGCCGAGTTCTTCAGCTTCGGCACCAACGACCTCACCCAGATGGGCTGGGGCTTCAGCCGCGACGACGTCGAGGGCTCGTTCTTCAGCCGCTACATGGATCTGGGCATCTTCGGCGTCTCGCCGTTCGAGACGCTCGACCGCGACGGCGTCGGTCGCCTCGTGCGGATCGCGGTCAAGGAAGGCCGCGAGACGCGTCCGGACCTGAAGATCGGCATCTGCGGTGAGCACGGTGGCGACCCCGACTCCGTGCACTTCTGCAACGAGGTGGGCCTCGACTACGTGTCGTGCTCGCCGTTCCGCATCCCGGTGGCCCGGCTCGAGGCCGGTCGCGCCGCGATCGAGACGGCTGGGTCCGACACCCGCTGAGCCCGGCCGAACTGCTGGCGTCAACGCTCGGACGACGGCGGGCGGCGCTATGTCGCGCCGCCCGCGTCCTGCGCGTCCGACGGTTGTCGGAACGTGGCGAAGACGACGGCGACGAGGCACACCGCAAACAGCGCGTACAACGCCATCCGGCAGCCGTCGACGAACAGCCACAGGTTGCCGCCGTCCAATCGGCCGAGCGTTCCGGCGTACGCGGCTTGCTTCTCCCTCGGACCAAGCAGCGTCGTGGCCAACGCCAGCGACATCGCGGTGCCGACCACGGTTCCGGTGTTCTGCAGCATCGACCTGATCCCGTTCGCGACACCCCGCCGCTGCACCGGAACGCCCGACATGATCGACGCGGTGTTGGCCGGCAGGAACATCCCGCTGCCCACGCCGAGCAGAAGAAGCTCGCCGCACACCACCAACACCGGCGCCGAAGGCGCCAATGTCAACGCGAGCAGCAAGACCGCGAGTGCGCACACCGCGAGGCCGAGCCGAGCCAGCCTCGGCGCGCCATAGCGCGCGATCAGGCGGCCCGACAACGGCGAGGCGAGCATCATGCCCAGCGCCGTCGGCATCACCCGCAAGCCGGCCTCAAAGGCGTTGAGCCCGTCCGCGGCCTGCAAGAACAGCGACACCACCAGCACAACCGCGAACCGGGCGGCGTTGGCCGCCAGCGAGCAAAAGTAGGTCGCCGCTCGCGCCCGGGTGAGCAGCAGCGACAGGTCGATCAGCGGCTCCCGGCGGACCCGCTGCATCCAGCCGAAGAGCGGCAGCCCGACCACCGCCACCGCGCCGGCGGCGAGCACGATCGGGTTGGTCCACTCCCGCGCGCCGCCTTCGGACAGCGCGACGACGACCCCGCCCAACGCGAACAGCGACACCACGCTGCTCAGCACGTCGAACCGCTCCCGATGCGGCGGGCGCGGCATCCGCCGCAGCACGATCAGCCCCCAGCCGACGCCGATGAGCCCGGTCGGCACGTTGAACAAGAACACCGACCGCCACCCGAGCCAGGTGACCAAGGCGCCGCCGACGAGCGGGCCGGCCACCTGTGACGCCGAGATGGCGGTGACGTTCATGCCGAGTCCCAAGCCGAGCATCCGCGGTGGGAACGCGTCGACCAGCAGCGCCGTGGTGTTGGTGATGACCGACGCCGCACCGACCGCCTGCAGCGCGCGCAACGCGATGAGCGCGTCGGCGTTCGGGGCGAAACCGCAACCGAAACTCGCGACCGTGAACACCGCGAGCCCCGCGATGTAGAGCAGCCGGCGACCCACCAGGTCGGCGAGCCGGCCGAACGCCAGGATCAGCACGGTCGTCACCAACATGTACGACAGCAGGATCCAGCTGGCTTGGCTCGGCGTGGCGTCGAAATGCCGCGAGACCGCGGGAAGCGCGACGTCCAGCGTGCTGTTGTTGACCGCCGTCAAAATCACGCCGAGCGTCGTCACGGAGAACACCCGCCAGGCGTAACGCGCGTCGGTGGCGTCGTCGCCCGTGGCTGCCCCGCCGGGACGGGGGGCGGAGACGTCGGTGGTCATCGGCGGTGATTGCCAGCGTGCCGCCGATCCACGTGACACCTCCCGGCTGGCTAGCTTTACACGGCTCGGGATCCCGGATACGGTCTACCGTCATCGGCCCGGGCAACACCCTATCGCCGATGCGAGTCGAAACGGCCCGGATCAGCCGGGATGCCGGTGGCCGGACCAAGCGAGGGGCCGCCCAGCCCATCATGAGCGCCACGAGGAGGCGTGCCTTGGCCGTGCGGCAACAGCGAACGTGGGACTACATCATCATCGGCGGCGGCACGGCCGGCTGCGTGCTCGCGAACCGGCTCAGTGAAGATCCCGACGTACGAGTCCTTCTGCTGGAAGCTGGCGGCCGCGACCTCAGTCCCTATATTCACTTCCCGGCCGGCTTCTACAAGCTCAAGCCGAAGTACAACTGGTGGTACGAGCCGGAGCCGGATCCGTCCGTCAACGGCAGGGTCGAGCACTGGCCCGCGGGGAGGGTGCTCGGCGGCTCGAGTTCGATCAACGCGACGACGTGGACCCGCGGTCACCGTGCCGACTTCGACCTTTGGGCCGCGAGCGGTTGCGAAGGTTGGGACTACGCGAGCGTCCTGCCCTACTACCGGCGCTGCGAGACCTTCGCCGGGGGAGCTGACGACTTCCGCGGCGGCTCCGGCCCGCAACACGTGATGTACACCGGCATCAAGCACCCGCTCACCGAGGCGTTCATCCAGTCCGCCCAACAGCGGGGGATGCCTTACGTGCGCGACCTCAACGGCGCGAAGCAGGAAGGCGTCAGCCACCAGCAGGTGTCACAGCGGCGCGGGCTGCGCGACAGCACGGCGTCCGCCTACCTGCGGCCGGCGCGCCGACGCGCAAATCTCACCGTGCTCACCAACGCGGTGGTGACCAGGGTCGTCATCGAGGGTGGACGCGCCATCGGCGTCGAGCACATCGCGGGAAACCAGCCGGTGATCTGCCACGCCGAGCGCGAGGTGATCGTCTCCGGCGGCAGCATCGCCTCGCCGAAGCTGCTGCTCCTGTCCGGCGTGGGGCCCGCGGACGACCTGCGCGCGCACGGCATCGGCGTCGCATCCGACGTGCCTGGCGTCGGGCGCAACCTGCAGGACCACGTGGTCGCCGGCTTCGTGTACCGGGTGAACGTCCCAACGCTCAACACCGAGCTCAACCTCAAGGGATTCATCAAGCACGGACTCGAATTCGTCCTGCGCGGCGGCGGCGGGGTGACCGCCGCCGGTTCGTCGGCGGTCGGCTTCATGAAGCTGGCGGACGATCACGCCCGGCCCGACATAGAGATCAACTTCCGGCCGGTCGCGGTGTCCAAGGTCGCCCCGAAGCGGCGGTCGTCATCCGCGCCGGTGGGCTTCTCTGACATCAAGCCGATGAAGATTGCCGCGGTCCAGTCCAGCGTTTGGCTGTGCCACCCAGCCGCCCGAGGGACGGTCAGCCTGCGGTCGGCCGACCCGACCGACCGGCCGGTGATCCGTCACTCCCTGCTCGGGGAGCCGGCCGACGTCAAGACGCTCGTCGCAGGTTGCGAGGTGCTTCGCGAGATATTCGCCCAAGACGCGTTCCGGCCGTACGTTCGGGGCGAGCTCACGCCGGGGCCCGACGTGCGCACCGAGCAGGACCTGGAGGCGTTTCTCACCAAAAGCGCGCGCCATGGCCACCACGCGGTGGGCAGCTGCGCGATGGGCGACGACGCCGACTCGGTGGTCGACCCGCAGCTTCGGGTGCGTGGCGTCGAGCACCTGCGCGTGGTCGACGCGTCCGTCATGCCGAGCCTGATCACCGGGCACACGAACGCGCCGACCGTCATGATCGCCGAGCGCGCTGCCGACCTCATCCGCGGCTGACTCGACAGGCCGCACGCCGCGGCTTCGTCCACGCGCTGACAGCGGGCGATGAGGTGGTCGTGTGGTGAGGGTCGGCGCGCGCGGGTAGCGTCGGGCTGATGGACGACACGGTTGCCCGTTACGACGACGCCGCCCGCGAGCGTTGGGTCAGCGAGCCTCCGAAGCGCCCCGGCCGCACCGCCTTCGAGCGCGACCGCGCTCGCGTCGTCCACAGTTCCGCGCTTCGCCGCCTCGGCGCGAAGACCCAGGTTGTCGGGCCGGGCGACGTCGACAGCGACTTTCCGCGCACCAGGCTCACCCACTCGCTCGAATGCGCCCAGGTCGGGCGGGAGCTTGGCGCCACGCTCGGCTGTGACCCCAACCTCGTCGAGACGGCGTGTCTCGCGCACGACCTCGGTCATCCGCCGTTCGGTCACAACGGAGAGTCGGCGCTGAACGAGGCGGCCGCCGGCATCGGGGGGTTCGAGGGCAACGCGCAATCGTTTCGGCTGCTCACCAGGCTCGAGGCCAAGACCATTTCGGATCAGGGGCGTAGCGCGGGTCTCAACCTCACCCGCGCGAGTCTGGACGCCGCGACCAAATACCCCTGGCGCAAGAGCGAGGGCGTCGTGAAATTCGGCGTCTACGACGATGACATCGACGTGTTCACGTGGATGCGCGTGGGCGCGCCCGACATCCGTCGCTGCCTCGAGGCGCAGGTGATGGATTGGGCGGACGACGTCGCGTACTCGGTGCACGACCTCGAGGACGGCGTGGAGGTCGGCCATATCAAGTTCGAGGAGCTGGACCATCCGTCGGCGTGGACGGACGTCATCGACACCGCGGCCCGGGTCTACCTGCCCGACGCCGCGGCGGCCGAATTTGAAGTGGCCGCGGACGAACTCACCAGCCTGCCGTACTGGCCGAGTCGATACGACGGCACGCTGGAATCCCTTGCGGCATTGAAGAACTTGACCAGCCAGCTCATCGGCCGCTTCTGCCAGGCGGCCGAGGCGGCCACCCGGGAGGCGTACGGTCGGGCGCCGTTGACGCGGTACGTCGCCGACCTGGTGGTGCCGCGCACAACGAGGGTCGAGTGCGCGTTGCTGAAGGCGGTCACCGCGCACTACGTCATGAACCGCGAGGGCATCACGGTCATTCGCACCCATCAGCGCGAGGTGCTGCTCGAGCTCGTGGCCAGCCTCGCGGCGTCGGGCGCCGACGCGATGGAGCCGGCGTTCGCGTCCTCGTGGCGCCTGGCGGACGACGACGCGGCCCGGCTGCGCGTCGTCATCGACCAGGTGGCGTCCCTGACCGACACGTCCGCGCTGGCATGGCACCGCACCCGTAGGAGGTAGGCAGCATGAGCGACGCGCAGCGATTCGTCATCGTCGGCGCCAGCCTCGCCGGCGCGATTGCCGCGGAAACGTTGCGGCAGAACGGATTTTCCGGATCGATTGTGTTGATCGGCGAGGAGTCGCGCCGACCCTACGAACGGCCGCCGCTTTCCAAGGGTTATCTCCTCGACAGCGAGCCGGTCGAAAAGGCGTACGTGCACGCGGAAAACTTCTACGTCGAGCACGACATCGAACTGCGGCTGGGCTCGCGGGTCACCTCGATCGACCGGGACTCAAAGCAGGTGAGGCTCGATGGCGATGATCGAGTCGGCTACGACAAGCTGCTGCTGACAACGGGCTCGTCCGTCGTCCGGCTGAAGATTCCGGGGGCCGCGACCACCGGCGTGCACTACCTGCGAACGATGGAAGACAGCGAGCAATTGAAGCAAACGTTGAAGTCTGGCGGCCAGGTCGTCGTCGTGGGAGGCGGTTGGATCGGATTGGAGGTCGCCGCGGCGGCGCGTCATCACGGCGCCAGCGTGGTCCTGGTCGAGCCGCAGCCGACGCCGCTCAACGCCGTGCTAGGGCCCGAGCTCGGCGAGTTCTACGCGCAGCTGCATCGCGACCATGGGGTCGACGTGCGGCTCGGCGTCGGCGTCTCGGACTTCAAGGGCGAAGCCGCCGTCACCGCGGTCGGGTTGAGCGACGGTGCCGAGGTGGCTGCCGACACGGTCGTCGTCGGAGTCGGCATCCGGCCGAACGTCGAACTCGCCTCCGACGCAGGCCTGCTGGTCGACGACGGCGTTGTCGTCGACGAACACCTGCGGACCACAGATCCCGACATCTTCGCCGCTGGAGACGTCGCGAACGCGCACAATCCGCAGTACGGCAGGCACTTGCGGGTTCAGCACTGGTCCAACGCCAAGGACCAGGGCGCCACCGCCGCGCGCAACATGCTCGGCCTTGACGAGGCCTTCACCACCGTGCCGTACTTTTTCTCCGACCAATATGACGTCGGTATGGAGTACTCGGGTCTGCATCGGCCCGGTGAGTACGACGATGTGGTGTATCGGGGTGATCCGGCATCCCGCGAGTTTTGCGTGTTCTGGCTCAAGGAAGGCGGCGTCGTCGCTGGCATGAACGTCAACGTCTGGGACGTGCACTCCGACATTCGAGCGATTATCAAGTCGGGCCAGCGGGTCGACCGCGCCCGGCTCGCCGATCCCTCCACCGCGCTGGCCGACATTGTCGACTGACCCGGGTGGGGTGCGGATCGGGTTAGTCGAGCCCAAACTGCTGCACCCGCTGCGCTTGCGGGTTCTGCGCCCAGGCCACTCGCCGAGCAGCGTCGACCATGATTACGACTACCTCGCCGAAGCGGTGCACGTCGCCGCCATCGACTCGACGAGCGACATCGTCGCGTGCGCCACGCTTTACCCAGAGCCGACGCCTGACGGTCGGGCGGCGTGGCGGTTGCGCGCGATGGCCACCGCCCCTGAAGTGCGGGGAAAAGGCTACGGCGCGGGCACCTTGCGCTTCGGCATGCGGCTCGCTCGCGATCGCGGCGCGGCGCTGCTTTGGTGCAACGCGCGCTCTGGCGCGGTGTGGTTCTACGAGCATCTTGGCTTTGTCAAGATGAGCGACGAGTTCGAGATCCCGCCGATCGGCCCGCATTATGTGATGGAGGTCAAGTTGTGACGCGGGTGCTGTGCTATGCCGCCTTCACCGACGATCCGCGCGGCGGCAACCCGGCTGGCGTCGTGTTCGACGCCGCGGGCCTCGACGACGGCCAAATGCAGGACATCGCCGCGGAGGTGGGCTTCTCGGAGACCGCGTTTCTGGTCGAGGACGCGCCCGCGACCTTCGACGTCCGCTACTTCGCGCCGTCGTCCGAGGTGCCGTTTTGCGGGCACGCGACGATCGCGTCGGGCGTCGCGCTCGGCGAACGGCGTGGCCCCGGCAGATTCGTCTTTCGCACCAAGGCCGGCGAGGTCAACGTTGACGTCGAAGTGGACGACGGTGCCGCGGTCGCCACGCTGACCAGCGTCGAGCCGACGCTGGTGGAGATCGACGCCGCCGCGTTCGACGACCTGCTCACCGCTCTTCGGTACACGCGCGCCGACCTCGACCCCGCGCTGCCGCCGCGGGTTGCGTACGCCGGCGCCTGGCACCCGGTGATCGCGCTCGCCGACCGCGCCAGGCTCGCCGCGCTCGACTACGACTTCGAGCGGCTCAAGGCGTTGATGCTCCAACGCGGCTGGACCACGGCGCAGCTGGTCTGGCGCGAGTCGCCGCACCTGTTCCATGCCAGAGACCCCTTCCCGGTCGGCGGAGTCGTGGAAGATCCGGCCACGGGAGCCGCGGCGGCGGCGTTCGGCCACTACCTGCGCGAGCTCAAGCTGGTCGAGTCGCCGACCAGGATCACGATCAAGCAGGGCGACGACCTCGGCCGTCCGAGCGTGTTGACGGTCGACATCGACGATCGAGATCGGCGGCTGCGGGTCAGCGGCAGCGCGGTTGACATGGCCCGGCTCGGCTAGCCCCCCACCGCCTACACTCAGGGCCGTGGCCGGGCGGATTCCAGACAGCGACATCGCGCGGGTGCGCGAGCTGTCGCCGGTCGCCGACGTGATCGGCGAGTTGGTCACGCTACGCAGCGCCGGGGGAGGGTCGCTCAAGGGCTTATGCCCGTTCCACGACGAGCGATCACCCTCGTTCAACGTCACGCCCGCCCGCGGGTTCTGGCATTGCTTCGGCTGCGGCGAGGGCGGCGACGTCATCAGCTTCGTGCAGAAGATCGACCACCTTTCGTTCACCGAGGCGGTCGAGCGACTCGCCGCGCGGGCGCGTTACGAGCTGCACTACGAGCAAGGTGGCTCGACGACCCACCGTCAGCAAGGCCAGCGCGCCCGCCTCGTGGAGGCGCACAAGCTCGCCGCGCAGTACTTCGTCGACCAGCTCACCGGCGCGGAAGCCGCGATCGGCCGCAGATTCCTGGAAGAACGCGGTTTCGACGCCGCCGCGGCGGCCCACTTCGGCGTCGGCTACGCGCCGAACGGTTGGGAGAATCTGGTCAAACACCTGCGGGCAAAGGGTTTCTCGGACGACGAGCTGACAACGGGCGGCCTGGCGAGTCACGGGCAGCGCGGCGTCATCGACCGCTTCCGCGGTCGGCTGATCTGGCCGATTCGCGACGTCACCGGCGACGTCGTCGGGTTCGGCGCCCGCAAACTTCGCGACGACGACGATGGTCCGAAGTACCTGAACACCCCAGAAACGCCGCTGTACAAGAAAAGTCAGGTGCTTTACGGCCTCGACCTCGCGAAGCGCGACGTCGCGAAGGCGCGCCAGGCGGTGGTCGTCGAGGGCTACACCGACGTGATGGCCTGCCATCTCGCCGGTGTCACTACCGCGGTGGCCACGTGCGGCACCGCCTTTGGCGAGGAGCACGTGCGAATCCTGCGCCGGCTGTTGCTCGACACCGCCGAATACGCGGGCGAGGTCATCTTCACCTTCGACGGTGACGCGGCCGGGCAGAAGGCCGCGCTGCGCGCGTTCGAAAGCGACCAGAAGTTCGTCACCCACACCTTCGTCGCCGTCAGCCCCGACAACATGGATCCTTGCGAGTTGCGACTCGCGAAAGGTGACGCCGCGGTCCGCGACCTCGTCGCGCGGCGCCAGCCGTTGTTCGAGTTCGCGATTCGCAGCGTTCTCGCCGGCTTCAACCTCGAGATACCGGAAGGCCGGGTGGCGGCGCTCGAGCGCACCGCGCCGCTGGTGGCGCGGATCAAGGACACCTCGCTGCGCGACGAGTACGCGCGCCGGCTCGCCGGATGGGTCGGCGCCCCAGACGAGCTCGCGATCGTCGACCGGGTGCGGCGAGCGGCGGCGCCGAACGGGAATCGTCGGCCGGTGACCGAGCCGGCGAGCGCCCGGCCAGACCCCCGCGACCCCACGTTGCTCGTCGAGCGAGAGGCGCTGAAGCTGGCGGTCCAACGGCCCGCCCTGCTCGGGCCCGCGTTCGACGCGCTTGACCCGCTGTGCTTCAGCTCACCGGCATACGCCGACGTGCGCGACGCCGTGGCGAAAGCCGGAGGCGCCGGCTCCACCGCCGGTGGCGAGGCCTGGGTCTCGGCGGTGCTTGAGGCCTCGCCAGACGACACGGTGCGCAATCTGGTGACCGAACTGGTCGTCGAGCCGCTGTTCACCTCCAGCGAGCCCGATGTTCGGTACGCAGTCGCACAATTGGCGCGTTTGCGCGTTAGAGCGCTTGACCGGCAGATTGGGGAGTTGAAGTCGCGCCTGCAGCGGTTGAACCCAATCGAGCAGGGCAGCGAGCACAACAAGCTGTTCGCCGAGTTGATCACGCTGGAGAAGCGACGCCGCGACGACCTCGACAGCGTTGGCTGAACCGCACAAGTCATTACGTTTGCGCACAGCGCAACTGTTTTGTTTCCACGGGTTTTGTTGACTCGCCGCGAAACCGGCGGTTTCACCGGCACACTGAGGCTGTGGGGTACACCGTGGCTTCGGAGGCGCTTTCCGCCGAGTCAGGAGCGCCGGCCGCGCCGGAGGCGCCGCTAGGCGGCGCCGTCGTCCGACTTGTCCAACCGGTTCCCGAGCAGTCGCGCGGCGCCGGCGAATCCGCCGTTGACGAGTCCGACCCGGACGACGCCGCGCTGGCGACCGCGCCGGCCGCGGATGTCGACGAGGAGCCGGACACCGCTCTCGCGCATGACGGGTGGGCGACCTCGGCCGATCCAGTTCGCGCCTATCTAAAGGAGATCGGCAGGGTCGCGCTGCTCACCGCCGAGCAGGAGGTCGATCTCGCCAAGCGCATCGAGGCCGGGCTGTTCGCCGCCGAGAAGCTGGCCAGCGGAATCGCGATGCCGCCCGCCCTTCGGCGCGAGCTTGAGTGGATCGAACGCGACGGGCAAGCCGCGAAGCATCGTTTGATCGAGGCGAACCTGCGTCTCGTCGTTTCGCTGGCCAAGCGCTACACCGGGCGCGGCATGGCGTTCCTCGACCTGATCCAAGAGGGCAACCTCGGGCTCATGCGCGCGGTGGAGAAGTTCGACTACGCCAAGGGCTACAAGTTCTCGACGTACGCCATGTGGTGGATCCGGCAGTCCATCACGCGAGCGATGGCCGACCAGTCACGGACCATCCGGGTGCCGGTGCACGTGGTCGACGGCATCAACAAGCTGATGCGGCTGCAGCGCCAATTCGTGCAGACCGCGGGTCGCGAGCCGACGGCGGAGGAGTTGGCCGCCGAGCTCGGTGTCTCGGTGGAGCGGGTGCACGAGATCCGCTCGATCGCGCAAGAGCCGGTGTCGTTCTACGCGCCCGTGGGGGAGGACGACGGCACGCTGGGCGACCTCATCGAGGACGCGGACGCGATCGCCCCGGCCGACGCGGCCGCGCAGAAGCTGATGTTCGAGCAGCTGCGCGACGTGTTGCGCTCGCTGGGCGAGCGCGAGCAGCGGGTGTTGACGATGCGGTTCGGGTTGGACGACGGAACGCCGCACACCCTCGAGGAGGTCGGCCAGCATCTCGGGGTCACCCGGGAGCGGATCCGCCAGATCGAGAACAAGACCCTGGCGAAGCTGCGTCAGCCGGTCTGCGCGATCCGGCTGCGCGACTTCCTCGTCGACTCGCGTCTCGTCGATCAGCCGCCGGAACCGCTGGAGTACGCCGGCTGCTCGCTTTGGGCGCCGAGGTCGATCGTGTGGTGGCTGAAGCGGTCAGAGAGGCCGCCGGGCAGCCGGCTGACGACCTTTTCCCGCAGCTCGTGGCTCATGGCGCCCGCGCGCTCCTGCATCTTGCGGGTGGCTTGCGCGCGCAGTTGCGTCGCCTGCGACTGTACGGCCTCGGTGGTGTGCTTCACCTGAGGGTTCTCCGAGATCGACTTGACCATCCGCCGCAGCTGCTCATAGCGCTGCCGACCAGCCCTGGAGCCGAGCACGTAGCCGGTCGCGAAGCCGACGGCGAACGTTGCCTTGTACCGCATTGGATCTCCCTCGCTCGTGCCGTCGCCAGGACGGCGTCTCGCGCCCGCGCAGGTACGGACTACCCAGCTGAACGCGACGCTACCTCGCGCCCGAGACCGCGTCGAGGTCCCGCTGGCGCAGCCGCCCGGCGCCGCGGTCTGGTGTGCGGTAACCTAACCGGGCGTGCCGGGGCACCGGCCAATCCTGCGTAGCTCAATTGGCAGAGCAGCCGGCTGTTAACCGGCAGGTTATAGGTTCGAGTCCTATCGCAGGAGCTCTCGCCCGAGGCTCGTCGATCATGAGCGAGATCACCGAGCGGGGCGGTAGCTCAGCCGGTCAGAGCAGCGGACTCATAATCCGTCGGTCGTGGGTTCGAGCCCCACCCGCCCCACAGACGCCGAATTCGTCGGCCGTCACGGCACCGAGCTCGCGCGCACCACGAGTTGCGGCGCGAGCAGCACGTGGACCGCCGAGCTGAACCCGTTGATCCGCGCGATCAGCGACTCCACCGCGCGCTCGGCCATCTCGGCCAGCGGGTTGTCGACCGTGGTCAGCGGCACCGGGCTGCCCTCCGCGAGCGGCGCCGCGGCCACCGCGCACACCGACACGTCACGCGGCACCCGCTTGCCCGCGTCGGTCAGCGCCGGCACCAAGCCGGGCAGCGACATCTCGTTGATGCTGATGATCCCGTCGACGTCGGGCATCCGCTCCAGGATCTCTCTCACGCAGGCGATCGACGCGTAGCCGTTGTCGTCGCAAGCGATCCCCTCGCCGTGCAACCCGTGCGCCGCCAGCTCCTCGTGAAAAGCGCGATCCGACCGGACGGCGGCGCCGTAGCCGGCGCTGACGAGCGCGGCCGACCGGTTGATGAGCACGAGCTTGCGTCGTCCGACTTCGACCAGATGCCGCACGCAGGCCCGTACGCTGCCATCCCAGTCGACGTCGACCCAGTCGTAGGTCGGCCGATCCGTGGTCCGGCCGATGACGACGAACGGCAGGCCCGACCGCTGGGTGCGCTTGACCCGCGGGTCCTGCACCTGCGCCTCTGTCAGCAGCAACCCGTCGATGCGTCGCGCGGTGATGAGCCGCTCGACCGAACCCAGCCGGTCGCGGGTGCCAGGCGACATCAGCACGTCGAAGTCGCGGTCGGCGGCGGCCTCGACCGCGGCGCCGATGAGCAACAGCTGTCCGGCGGTCAGGTGGTTGTGGTCGGCCGGTGGGATCACCATCGCGAGCGTGTTCGTCGTCCCGCTTCGCAGCGCCTGCGCCGACGCGTTCGGCACGTACCCCGCGTCGCGCATCACCTGCAGGATGCGCTCGCGGGTCTTCGCGCTGATCGGTCGTTTGCCGCTCAGCGCGTACGAGACCGTGCTGCGCGAAACCCCAGCGAGCCTGGCGACGTCGCCGATGTCCATCCGACCTCCGCTGTCGCCGGCTTCCCCGCTGGCCCGCACACTCATCGCGAGGAGCTCACCCGCTCGACATGCTCCGCAGACAACACAAGATACGTCGCGGCGGTCCAGGTGTACGCGCGATCCCGCAGACCCTCCCCGGTCATCGCGTCGAAGTTCTCCGCGAACCCAGACTGCTCGCAGAGCCGGCGAAAGCGGGCGCTCACCTCGTTCGCCAGCTCGGTGTGACCGCTGCGACGAAGGCCGTCCTCGACCAGCAGCGTGCTCGGCGCCCAGATCGGCCCACGCCAGTAGCCGTCCGGCTGATACGACCCGGACGACGTCGGCTCGGTGGCTGGCCCGTACTCAGTCAGCAGTTCGCCGATCTGCCGAGCCAACGCGTCGAGCACCGACCGCGGCAGCGACGTGCCCGCCACGATGGGCAAGGCGCTGAGCAAGCTTTGTGACGCTCCGCGACGGCCTGACAGCGGCGCATAGGTCGTGAAGCGCAACCCGTCCCACAGCTCGGAGACCATGGTTTCGGTCAAACTGGTCGAGGCGGCCGACCAACGCAAGGCGTCGTCCGGGCGATCGAGCGCTTTCGCCAGCTCGGCCAAGACGTCGAGCTGAATCGCGAGAAAGCTTGCGAGGTCGGCGGATTCCACCACCCGGTCTTGGTCGAAGACCGTGCTGTTGTCCCATCCGCTGTCGTTGCCGTGTTGGTACGACGGCAGCGTTCGGCCCGCTCCGACGCGGTGGTCGAGCCAGAACGACGACCACTTCGCCAATCTCTCGTAGCACAGCTCAAGTTCGGCCCGATCGAGGTCTGTTGGCAGGACGTCGCGGATTCGGCGCAACGCCCAGCCGTGAATCGGTGGCTTCACGAAGTTGTGCAGGACTTTGGAGTGGGTGACCGAGTCGGGGAGCGCGCCGGACTCGTCTTGGTGGTCGAACGGAAGCAGGAACTGGTCAAGCGCGTGCTCCGGCAGTCCACGCGCGAGTGCGATCGCGTTGAAGCAGTGATCCCAGCTCCACACCGAGTCCATCCAGTGCTTCGACATCAACACCGCTTCGCGGCCGACGAAGCCGGCTGGTTCGACGGTCGCCGACCACAGCACGTACGCGGCCAACGCCGCCGCCGGTGTGGCGGCGGTGCGCCACCGCGCGATCGCCTCCAGGTAGTCGTCGAACTCGCGCGACACCTCGGCGACGACGTCGTCGAAGGACGACGTGGGCAGGTACGGCCGACGGCTGGTGCGCAACTCCTCGATCGCCAGTTCCCAGTCGCCGCTAGCCGCGCCGCCCACGGAGAGCTCACGCGGCGCTTGCCCGATCGCTTCTGCGCCTACCGCGCGCAGCTCGCCCGCCAGCAGGCTGACTCGGTAACGCCGGCCGGTCTCGTAAGAGGTGAAAACCCACGCGTCCGTCGCGGGGTCCTGGAACAGGTAGGTGCCGGTGAACGGGGTCAACGTCTGTTCGCTCGCGCGTACCAAAAGCCCAATTCCACGCCCGCGCAGCCGGATCGTCGTCGTGGTTTCGAACGCGGCCTCGATCGTGCCGCTCGCCGATTGCCAGGTGAGGCGAGACGGCGTCGCGTCGATGGTCGTGCCTACCGGACCGTCCGCCCGCGACGGGATCAGCGCCAGCACCGGCGTCATCGCGGTGCTGTGCGAGACCAGGTGAATGTCGTTTTCCCGCTTGTGCAGGCCAACGACGGGCGACAGGTCAAGCCAGGATCCGCGACGGCTGAACGGGATTTCCGCGATGTCGAACCGGGCGCGCGCTGAGGGCGCCGGCGATGTCGCGGCCAACTTCGTTGGCGCCGTCCGGTCGGCAGTGTCCACCTTGGCCAGCCCTTCGATCGCGTTTCCTGGATGCGTGCGTCCGCGAGTTCGCCGATGTTCGAGTTCACGATAGCGAATCGGTTCGACGGCGTGGCGAAGCGTAGCACCGCGAGCCGGGTCCGGCACCTGCCAGTCGGAAACGCCGTCAAGAGCGGGTTCTTGGAGGTTCAGCGGGCAGGGATTTCGTCATTCCCTCTTGACGCGGTGCCGGTGGCGCTCGTACTGTCCCGAACCAACGTCGAATGGATTCGACGCACGCACACTTCGCCGCGTGGAGCATCAGGTGGTCTTGGCCGATCGCGGACGCACCTTCACAGGGCCTATCAACCTAGGGGAACGGATGAAAATCTCAGGCAGACGGGGAGCAGTCCTGGCCGTCACGATGGCCGCGGTGGTCGGTGGCATGACCGCGTGCTCGTCGTCGTCCGGCAACGGTGCGACCGCGTCGTCCGGTGGCAACGGCAGTCCTGCGACAAACCCGTCGAACGGATCGAGCGGCGCGTCGACCGCGTCGTCCGGCGGCGGCGGCAATGGCACCTACACGATCTGGGACCCATACCCGCAGTTCGACAACAGCTCCGACTGGGTGAAGCTCCTGCAAAGTTGCGGGACCGACGCGGGGGTCACGGTCAAGGTCACGGGGTTCGACACCACCGACCTCACGACGAAGGTGCTGCTCGCGGCGCAGCAGGGCAACCCACCGGACGTGCTGATCGTCGACAACCCGGTGGTGTCGACGCTGGCTGACGCCGGCGTCCTGACCGACACCTCGGCGACCAAGCTCGACACGTCGTCGATTCAGCCGAACATTCTCGCGGCGGGCCAGCTCGACGGTAAGACCTACGGCGTGCCGATCGGCGCGAACACGCTCGCGCTCTACTACAACAAGAGCGTGTTGGACGCCGCCGGGGTCGACCCCACCACCATCAAGGACTGGTCGTCGCTCACGGCCGCGTTGCAAAAGATCAAATCGGCTGGGAAGAAGGGCATCACGTTCTCGGCCATCGGCACCGAGGAAGGCAGCTTCCAGTTCCTGCCCTGGTTCTGGGGGTCGGGCGCCAACCTGACCGACCTCAGCTCGTCGAAGGCGGTCAGCGCGCTCACGCTCTGGACCGATTGGGTGAAGGACGGCCTCGCGCCGAACTCGGTCATCAACAACACCCAGACGACAAGCTGGCAAGAGTTCGCGAGCGGCGACTTCGGCTTCGGCGAGAACGGCACCTGGCAACTCGCCAACGCGCAGAAGGCCGGCTTCCCATACGGCATCATCTCGATTCCCGCGCAAAGCGGCGGCGGCGCCCCCGTTCCGACCGGCGGCGAGTTCGTCACCATCCCGGTGCAGAAGGCGACCGACCGCTACGCGACGGATGAGAAGTTGGTCAGCTGCCTGACCAGCGCCGACCACGCCTACACCACCGACACCACGCTGTCGTACGTCGGCGCCACGAAGGACATCCAGAGCAAGCAGGGATCGTCGACTCCCGCGCTGCAGCCGTGGATCGACGCGGTGCAAAACGCCAAGGGCCGCACCAGCGACAACCTCGGCACCAAGTACCCGAAGATCTCAGAGCAGCTGTGGAAGGCCGTGCAGTCGGCGCTGTCGGGCTCGCAATCGCCGCAGGCCGCGCTCTCCGCGGCGCAGTCAGCAGCCGCCGCTGCGACGAAGTAGCTGGTCGAAATAGCAAAGGGCACGATGAACGAGACGACTGGAAGCGTCGTTCCAGTGTCAGGCCGCGTGGTGGCTGAGGCGACCGTAGACGCCTCAGCCACCCGCAAGCGGCTGGCCCGGCAGGTGGTGACCCGGCAACTCGCCGCCTGGGGATTTCTGCTGCCGGTCACCGCGTACCTCGTGCTCTTCTACGGCTACCCGCTGTACCGCAACATCGACCTGAGCCTGCGCCACTACAGCGTCCGGTCGTTCGTGCAGGGCGGCGCGAAGTTTGTCGGGTTGCAGAACTACCGCACGGTGTTCGACGACCCGACCTTCGTGCCGGCCCTTGTGCACACCGCCGTGTTCACCGGCGCGTCGCTGCTGTTTCAGTTCTCCATCGGGATGGCGCTGGCGCTTTTCTTCTTTCAACACTTCCGGCTTTCTCGAACGCTTCGGGCGTTGTTCCTCGTGCCGTGGCTGTTGCCATTGATCGTCTCGGCTTCCACCTGGTCATGGATGCTGAACAGCGACTCCGGTGTGGTCAACGCCGCGCTAAAGGCCGTCGGAGTTGACCCGGTGCACTGGCTCACCTCGCCGACGTGGGCGCTCACCTCGGTGACGATCGCGAACATTTGGATCGGCATCCCGTTCAACCTGGTGCTGCTGCACAGTGGCCTGCAGTCGATTCCTTCCGACGTCTACGAAGCTGCCGCGTTGGACGGCGCGGGCTCGTGGAAACGCTTCTGGCTGGTGACCTTTCCTCTGTTGCGACCGGTCTCAGCGATCACGCTGCTGCTCGGCTTGGTGTACACGCTGAAGGTCTTCGACATCATCTGGATCATGACCCGAGGAGGCCCGGCGGACGCGTCGACGACGTTGGCCACGTACTCCTATCAACTCGGATTCGGCACCTTGCTGCCGCAGTTCGACACGGGAGCGGCCGTGGGCAACGTCTTGATTCTCATCGCGCTGGTGTTCGGCTTGGCCTACATCCGCACCCAGCGAAGGATGGCGAACTGATGACAGGCCGGCGCTGGCTGAACACAACCTTGGGCGTCATCCTCACCGCGCTGATGCTGTTCCCTCTCTACTGGATGATCAACGTGTCGCTGACCAAGGACACCCGGATGCGGAAAAGTCCGCCTGACCTGTGGCCGACTCACGGGACGTTGGAGGGGTACCGCGCCGTTTTGCATCAGCAGTTGCCCTATTTGGGAACGAGCCTGGTGGTCGCGCTCGGCACCGTCGTCGTGACGCTGGTGTTGGCCGCGCCCGCCGGCTACTCGCTGGCCAAATTGCGCCCACGCGGCCGTGGAGCCGTCACCTTTCTGCTGCTGATCGTGCAGATGATCCCCGCCATCATCATGGCCTTCGGCTTCTACGCGATTTACCTTCGGCTGGGCGTGCTGAACAGCATCCCAGGGCTGGTCGTGGCCGATTCGACGATCGCCATCCCGTTCGCCGTCCTCATCTTCACCGCCTTCATGTCCGGGATCCCTGGAGAACTTCTTCAGGCGGCGGAGATCGACGGCGCCGGAACACTTCGGCGGTTCCTCTCGGTGGTGCTGCCGGTGAGTCGCAACGCCGTTGTCACCGTCTCGCTGTTCGCGTTTCTTTGGGCCTGGTCGGACTTCGTCTTCGCGAGCACCCTCGACGTCAGCGGGCGCCACCAGCCGATCACGCTTGGCATCTACCACTACATCGGAAACAACAACCAGCAGTGGAACGCCATCATGGCGACCGCGGTGGTGGCGTCCATCCCGGCCGCCGTGCTGCTCGTCGTCGCACAGCGGTACGTCGCGGCGGGTGTGACCGCAGGGGCGGTGAAGGACTGAGCTCGCGGTCGGCCGGCTTGCCGCACGGTTCACGACCGACTTAAGAGTCGACGGGGTTGCCGGGCGCGATGCCGTTGGCGATGGTTGCGATGGCAAAAGCGGTGGTGAGCAACGCCGCGAAGCACAACACCGAGATGGCGCCCACGGTCGGATGACGTCGCGCCGTCAAAGGTCGATGGCTGCCCTGATAGGCCCGTCCGGCGACCGTCGCGTACGCGAGGTATGCGACGACCGCGAGACCGAAGTACAAAGTCAGCTCCGGCCATTCTTGGAAACGCACGGCAGCGCTGTAGCGGTGAGAGTCGGTGAGGAATCGTCCAAGCCGGTAGGTGAACACAAGCGCGAAAGACGGCACCAAAAACAGCGGTGGTGTGAGCAGTCTCAACGCACTTGCGCGCAGAACGCGTCTTGCCCGCGCCAGGTACAGGGGGACCACAGTGCCCACAAGGCCGAGGAGCAACTCGACGAGCTTGAAGGCTGATTGGAGTGGCATGCCCTTGGTGATGTTGTGAACGTTGAACTCGTGTTCGTTGTTGACGCTGGCTAGGTCGGTCGGCGTCCCGAAGGCGAACACCCGCTGACCCCACGAGATTTCCTCCCCCGCGATGACGAACATGCCGAGGGCGAAGACGACGAACAGCGTGGAACCGAGCCGGTCGCCCTCGCGGTGCAGCCGGAGCGCCGTCATCGCGGCGAGCAGTGAGCCGGCGACGACGAGCGCGAACTGAAGCCACTCGACCGGATGGTCCTCGGCAAGCAGCCAGTAATACGCTCGCCGGTGGCCGTACGTGGCGGCCACGGCCACCGCGCCGAGCAGTGGCAGCCAAAACGCCAACCAAGCGGTTTTCTGTGACACGCCGACCGCCTGTGCGTTGGCGGCGACGCCGTGACCGAGGCGTTCCACATTGGCGGCGTTCGTGGTTTGGGTAACCATTTCCCCCCACCTCGGCATGAGTCGGCCGAATCACCGACGCTGGTCACAGATGTCGCTGGCGTGTACCCGGGACGCGTCCGCGGTAAACATCGACGGCGCGGGTAATGTCACGGCGCATGTTGAATGCGGGAATGGACAGCAAGACCCGTCAGCCGGAGAAGACGGCG
>DASVDW010000083.1:0-3244 GCA_036380925.1 Acidothermaceae bacterium | reverse complement strand
CGCGACGGTGAAATCCGCCTTGCCGGTCTGCAGAACCGCGAGCGCGCTGTTTTCCAGGCTGTGTGTCACCACGCCGAGCGCGACGACAGCGAGCACACCGATGGCGACGGCGAGCGTGGTCAGCGCCAGCCGGACCTTCTTCACGCCGACGTTGTGCACGATGAGCGCGACGAACGACACCACCCCATTGCGCGAGCCCCACGGTTCGCGCTCTAGGGCAGAACGTCCCAGCCTGCCGTGCCGTTCGACCAGACGGCGCGGGTCGCGTCATGGCCCGCTCACAAAGGGCTTTCGCCTCTGCCCGCCCACCTGAGCGCGCATCAGCGTCGAAGACGACAGAGGAGATGGGTCGAATGTCTGCTGCCACCTACCCCGTGCACGTCGACGCCACCTTGGAACCTCGCCTCAGCCGCTGGCTGTGGTTGGTGAAATGGTTCCTTGCGATTCCGCACTACGTCGTCCTGGCGTTCTTGTGGATCGCGTTTGTGGTGGTCAGCGTTGTCGCGTTCTTCGCGATTCTGTTCACCGGGCGCTATCCGCGGGGCATGTTCGAGTTCAACGTCGGAGTGCTTCGGTGGAGCTGGCGGGTCTCGTACTACAGCTTCGGCGCGCTGGGCACCGATCGCTATCCGCCATTCACCCTCGCCGACGTGCCCGACTATCCCGCCCACTTCGACGTCGACTACCCGAACCGATTGTCGCGTGGTCTGGTGTTGGTGAAGTGGTGGCTGCTGGCGATCCCGCATTACCTCGTCGTCGCGGCGTTCGTCGGCGGCGGCGCCTGGTTCGTGTGGGAGACGGCTGGCGGCTTGCGCACCGGCGCGCCAGGGCTGATCGGGCTGCTGGTGCTCATCGCGGCCGTGATCCTGGCGTTCACCGGCCGCTACCCGCAGCAGATCTTCGACTTCGTCCTCGGGATGAACCGGTGGGCGCTGCGAGTCGCCGCCTACGGCTCGCTCATGACCGACGACTACCCGCCGTTCCGGCTTGACCTCGGCGGCCGGGAACCCAGCGGCACGATGACGCTCACCGGTCCGACGACACCCAGCGAACCGACCGCTCCGGCGGAGCCGACACCACCACGTCGCGGTGGCTGGACCGGCGGCCGCGTCGTCTCGCTGGTCATCGGTTCGCTGCTGGGACTGGTGTCGTTCGGCCTGCTGGCGGCTGGCGGCGTGGCGACCTGGGCGACCAACACCCAGCGCGACTCGGCCGGCTATCTGACCAGCGACACGCGCACGTTCAGCACCGCGGCGTACGCCGTCACGAGCGAAGGCATCGACCTCGGCAGCTCTTCGGATTGGGCCACCCCTCGCGACTTCCTCGGCACGTTGCGCGTCCGCGCCACCGCGACCGACCCGGCCAAGGCGGTGTTCATCGGCGTCGCGCCGCAGTCGGCGGTCAACACTTATCTGGCCGGCGTCGACCACCTGGTCGTGACCGGTTGGACCAACGGGCACACCCGCAACGCCCTCGTCGGAGGAACCGCGCTTGCCGCGGCGCCGGCCAGTTCCGGCATCTGGACCGCGCAGGTGAGCGGCACCGGCACCCAGTCGCTGTCGTGGGAGCCGACCAGCGGCGAATGGGCGATCGTGGTGATGAACGCGGACGGCAGCGCTGGCGTGTCGGTCAACGCCGACGCCGCCGCGACCGTGCCGGACCTCGCCTGGATCGCCGTTGGTTTGTTCGCGGCGGGAGGCGTGCTGCTGCTCATCGCGGTCGCGCTCGTCGTCGTACCCGTCGTCCGCGCGAGCAGATGATGCCTAGTTCCGACCGCACAGCGTGGCTGCCGCCGCGGTGGTTCGTCGTCGCGTTCTGGCACGCGCATCGCTTCTTGGTGCGACGAACGGGTGGCCGGTTAGGGCTGTGGCGGCCGAAGCCGGGCAAGTGGGGCGCGCTGTTGCTCACGACGACCGGACGACGCACGGGTCGGCCGCGGTCCGTGCTCGTCGCTTACTTCGAGGACGGCGAGAACCTGGTCACCATGGCGATGAACGGCTGGGGCGCGCCCGAGCCAGCCTGGTGGTTGAACCTGCAGGAGCGGCCGGTCGCGTTCGCGCGCACGCGCGACGGCGTCCGGCAGGTCCGGGCGCGTCGCGCGGAGGGCGGCGAGCGCGATCGGCTGTGGGCCCGCTGGGCGAGCATTGACAAGAACCTCGACGCGTACGCCGCGAGGCGTCCGGTCGAGACCGCTGTCGTGGTGCTTGAGCCGACCGACGTCGCCACATCGGCGGCATGAGGTCAGCGTCATCGGCGCCTATACGGCCAACCGGTCAGCGGTGCGGACACGCCGGCGGTTCGTTCGCGCCCTTCGACGGGCAGCCGCGGCGAAAAGGGTTGCTTTCGTCGACCCGGTAGGACTTTCGGCACTTACGACGACCGGTTTCGGATCGTTGGCTCGGCCTGGTGGAGGTCTACAGCCAACAGCAAGGAGCCTGCCATGCAATACGTCGCACCTGGTCGACCAGGCAGCATCGTCACCGTCGCGCCTCGTTACGAGAACTTCGTCGGCGGTAAGTGGGTCGCCCCGAAAGAGGGCAAGTACCGCACGAACCTCACCCCCGCCACCGGGCAGCCGATCACCGAGGTCGCCGACTCCACACCGGCCGACATCGAGGCGGCGCTCGACGCCGCGCACGCCGCGAAGGACGCGTGGGGAGAGGCGTCGGCCACCGAACGGGCCGCCGTCCTCAACGCGATCGCCGACGCGGTCGAGGAGAACAAGGAAATGCTCGCCGTCGCGGAGAGCTGGGACAACGGCAAGCCCGTGCGCGAGACGCTGAACGCCGACATCCCGCTGGTCGTCGACCACTTCCGTTACTTCGCCGCCGCAGCACGCGCAGAAGAGGGCCGCAGCACCGAGCTCGACAAGGACACCGTCGCCTACCACTTCCGCGAGCCGCTCGGCGTCGTCGGGCAGATCATCCCGTTCAACTTCCCGCTGCTGATGGCCGCGTGGAAGCTCGCGCCCGCCCTGGCCGCCGGCAACTGCTCGGTGATGAAGCCCGCCTCGCCGACGCCTTGGTCGATTCTCAAGCTGCTCGAAGTGATCGGCGGCGTCGTGCCCGACGGCGTCATCAACGTCGTCAACGGCCCCGGCGCCGAGATCGGCAAGGCGCTGGCGACGAATCCGCGGATCGCGAAGATCGGTTTCACCGGCGAGACGGCCACCGGCCGGCTCATCATGCAGTACGCCGCGCAGAACATCATCCCGTCGACCGTCGAACTCGGCGGCAAGTCGCCG
>DASVDW010000082.1:0-11086 GCA_036380925.1 Acidothermaceae bacterium | reverse complement strand
CTCGGCCAGCACCTGGCCCCACGGGTCGATGACGACGCTGTGCCCGGCCATCTCGACGCCCTCTTGCACGCCGACCTGGTTGCAGCCGATGAGAAAGACCTGGTTCTCGATGGCTCGCGCGCGGGTGAGCACCTGCCAATGCGCCAACCGCCTGGTCGGCCATCCGGTCGGAATGATGAACAGCTCGGCGCCCTGGTCGACGAAAATCCGATACAGCTCGGGGAATCTCAGGTCGTAGCACGTGGTCATGCCGAACCGCACACCGTCGATCACGCCGACCGCCACGTCATCGCCGGCCGCGAGCGTCGTCGCCTCACCGGAGTCGAAGCCGAATAAGTGCACCTTGCGGTAGGTGTGCGAGATGTCGCCGCGTGGAGAGAGCAAAACGGCGGTGTTGTGTCGACGTCCCGCGTCGTCCTCGACAAATGTGCCCGCGACGACGTGCGCGCTGATGTCACGGGCGGCCGCCGCGATCGCCGACACCGCCGGCCCTGGCAACGCGGACGCCGACTCGTCGTAGCCGTGGTAGGCGAACGCGCCGGGCACCCAAAGCTCGGGCAGCACAACCAGGTCTGCGCCAACCTGAGCGCGCACCAACGCGGCCGCGTGCTCGATGCGCGACGCCTGCGGCTCGCTGTCGTCGGCCCGGAGCTGGAGAACCGCTACTCGCATCGACGACTACAGCCGAGCCAGCAGGGACGACGCGGGATCCTCCAAGAACCGCGCGACGTCACGCAAGAACAACGACCCCAGCTCGCCGTCGATGATCCGATGGTCGAACGACATGGCCAACGTGGTGACCCAACGCGCGCAGATCTCCCCGCGATGCACCCACGGCTGCTCGCGCACCGCGCCGAAGGCGAGAATCGCCGCCTCACCTGGGTTGATGATCGGTGTTCCGGTGTCGATGCCGAACACACCGACGTTGGTGATGGTGAACGTGCCGTGCTGCATGTCGCTGACGGCGGTGCGACCCTCCCGGGCGGTGGCGGCGAGGCGGTTCAGCGCGCGGGCGAGCTCGACGAGCGACAGCGTGTCGGCGCCCTTGATGTTCGGGACGACGAGACCGCGCTGGGTGGCCGCCGCGATGCCGAGGTTGACGTAGTGCCGCACGACAATCTCGTCGGTGGCGTCGGCCCACACCGAGTTGACCATCGGGTAGCGCTCGAGGTTGAGCAGCACGGCCTTGGCGACGAGCAAGAGCGGACTTATCTTCACGTCGGCGAACTCCGGCAGCTCGCGCAGCTTCTCGATCGCGTGCACGGAGGCGGTCACATCGACGGTCGTGAACTCGGTGACGTGCGGGATGGTGAACGCGCTCGACACCATCGCCTCGGCGGTGGCTTTGCGCACGCCGCGCACCGGGATGCGCTCTTCGCCACCACGCGGCGCCGCCGTGCGGGCGGCTCCGGCGCCCGCCGCCGCCTCGACGTCCGACCTGGTGACGATGCCGTCCGGGCCGCTGCCGCGCACCCCGTGGAGGTCGACGCCGAGGTCGCGCGCGAGTTTGCGCACCGGCGGCTTCGCCAAGACGCCCGACGCGCGCGCGGCCGCGGAGGCGGCGTGCCCGTTGTCGGCCGGCGCCGCGACCGAGGGCGCGACCGACGGCCACCGGTGGGTCTGATGGGTCGGCGGAACCGAGGGCGTCGACGCTTGCGCCGCGCCGGCGCTCCCGGCCGCTCGCCGCCGGCGGGTCGCGACGTCGTTGCGCGGCCCGTAACCGACCAGCACGGACGTCCTTCCGGCTGATTCCTCGGCGGCCGGCTCTTCCGTCGGCGTCGCGTCGGTGCGGGCCAGCTCGCCGACGTCGGAGCTGGTCGACGCTTCAGCGGTTTCGGCGGCGCCGCCCGACACGTCGAACGTGATGATCGGCGTTCCGACGTCGACCGTGGCGCCTTCCGCCACCAGCAGCTCGCCGACGACGCCGGCGAACGGGCTGGGCAGCTCCACCAACGCCTTCGCCGTCTCGATCTCGCAGATCGTCTGGTTCTGCCGCACCTGGTCGCCGGGTTGCACGAGCCAGCGCACGATGTCGGCTTCGGTGAGCCCCTCGCCGACGTCCGGAAGTTTGAATTGCTTGTCAGCAGCCACGTCAACCTCCGGTCAGTAGGCGAGCGAACGGTCGACGGCCTCGAGCACGCGGTCGAGGTCTGGCAAGAAATGCTCCTCCATTCGCGACGGCGGATACGGGGTCGCGAAACCGCCGACGCGCAACACCGGCGCCTCGAGTGAGTAGAAGCATTTCTCGGTGACGCGAGCGGCCAACTCGGCCCCAACGCCGAGAAACACTTGCGCCTCGTGGACCGTCACGCAACGACCGGTGCGTCGAACCGAGTCGCAGATGGTGTCCCAGTCGACCGGTGACAGCGACCGCACGTCGACGACCTCGAGTTCATGGCCCTCGTCGGCCGCCACTTTCGCGGCGTCCAAAGCGGTTTTCACGGTCGGGCCGTACGCGAGCACCGTGACATCGCGACCGGGCCGGACGACGCGAGCGCTGTGCAGCGGAACCGCCTCGGCAAGCGATGCGCTCGGGTCGAACTCGGCGCGTTCCCAGTACCGCCGCTTCGGCTCGAAGAAGACAACCGGGTCGTCGCTGGCGACCGCTTGCTGAATCATCGTGTAGGCGTCGGCGGCGTTGGAGCACGCGACCACCTTCAACCCGGCGACGTGCGCGAACAACGCTTCCGGCGACTCGCTGTGATGCTCGACCGCGCCGATTCCGCCGCCGAACGGAATTCGCACGACCACCGGCATCTTCACCAAGCCCTGAGAGCGGTAGTGCAGCTTCGCGAGCTGGTTGACGATCTGGTCGTACGCCGGGAAGACGAAACCGTCGAACTGGATTTCGCACACCGGACGGTAGCCGCGCATCGCCAAACCGACCGCGGTGCCGATGATGCCGGACTCGGCGAGCGGGGTGTCCATGACGCGGTCTTCGCCGAAGTCCTTTTGCAGGCCGTCGGTGACGCGGAAGACCCCGCCCAGCTTGCCGACGTCCTCGCCCATGATGATGACTTTGGAGTCGGCCTCCAACGCCTTGCGCAGGCCCATGTTGAGGGCGCGCGCGATCGCGACGCCGGCCATCACCGATCGCCCGCTTCGGCGAGCGAGTCGTCAGCGAACCCGGCGAGATAGCGCTCGAACGCCGCGCGATCCTCGTCGACCAGCGGGGAGCCGCCCGCGTAAACCTGCTCGAAGATGTCGGTCGGCTCGGGCTCTGGCATCGACAAGCAAGCGGCCCGCACCCGAGCCGCGAGCTCGTCGCCCTCGGCTTCGACGGCGTCGAAGAAGGACGAGTCGGCGAACCCGCCGCGCGACAGGTATGCCTTCACGCGCTCGATCGGGTCGCGCAGCTTCCACGTCTCAAGTTCGCTGGCCAGCCGGTAGCGGGTGGGGTCGTCGGACGTCGTGTGCGCGCCCATGCGGTAGGTGAACGCCTCGATGAGGAACGGGCCCTGCCCGTCGCGGGCGTGCTGTAGCGCTTTGCGGGTGACCGCGAGGCAGGCGAGGACGTCGTTGCCGTCGACCCGAACCCCGGGAAAGCCGAAGCCGTGCGCCCGCCGGTACAGCGGAATGCGCGACTGCCGTTCCTCGGGCACCGAGATAGCCCACTGGTTGTTCTGCAAGAAGAACACCACCGGCGCGTTGTACGACGCAGCGAAGATGAACGCCTCGTTGACGTCGCCCTCACTGCTGGCGCCGTCGCCGAAGTAGACGATGACGGCGTCCTCGGCGCCGTCGCGCTGCATGCCCATCGCGTATCCGGTGGCGTGCAGCGTCTGCGCGCCGATCACGATGGTGTAGAGCGCGAAGTTGTGCTGTCGCGGATCCCAGCCGCCGAAGTTGACGCCGCGGAACAGCTCCAACAGCTTTTCCGGTGGGATGCCACGACACCAGGCGACGCCGTGCTCGCGGTAGGTCGGGAAGACCATGTCGCCCGGGGCGAGCGCTCGGCCGGAGCCGATTTGGGCGGCCTCCTGGCCGAGCAACTGGGCCCAGATGCCCAGCTCGCCTTGGCGCTGCAGCGCGGTCGCCTCGACGTCGAAGCGACGCACCAGCGCGAGGTCACGGTACAGACCGCGAACCTCTTCCGGCGTTATCTCCAGCGGGTAGTTGGGGTTTTCCCGCCGCTGCCCTTCTGGGGTGAGCAGCTGGACGAAATCAGCGCCCGTCGCGATGTCCATGCTTGAAACTGCAACCACGCGTGCCACTCCTCCTGCTCGCCGACGCGAGGGTCCCTCGCGGTCGGGACCGGATCGCGCTCATCACGTCGTCCGGCCGGGGAATCGCGGCTTCGCCGTAGCGGGCGCGCGAGACATCGACCAGGAGTCCGCGAGGACCACGATGGCGGGTCGCCGGGTTCGGTCGGTGGACGTCGTCCGACGAGGGCCGCCGGGGCCATCGTCGCAGATGCGGGCCGCCCATGGCAGCCAGTGGGTCAGCCTGGCCGCGGGCTACCGGGCGCGCGCCGACTCCGAGTGGCCATGGCCATGGTCGCCGTGGTTGCCGTGGTCGCCGTGGTTGCCGTGGTTGCCGTGGTTGCCGTGCTCGCCGGCCTTGCCGCGGTCGTGGCCGGTGTCGGCGTCGGCTTTGTCAACGTCGGCGCTGTGAACGGCGGCGCTGTGAACGGCGGCCTTGTGCGGATCGGTCAAGGCGGCCACCTGCTTGGCGAGGTTGACCAGGTCGTCGCGGTCGCCGGGACGGCAGTTCGCGTCGTAGGGCAGGCAGCAGATCGCCGCCGGATTCGCCGTCATCGCAGCCTTGAGCGAGGCCTCGCTGATTCCGGTCTGCTGCGCCGCCCAGGAGATCTGCGCCGAGGTGAACGCGCCGCACGCCGGCAGACCGGACGTCGGCGTCGGGGTGGGCTTGGGCGTTGGTTTCGACGACGGGTTCGGCGCGGGCGCGTTCGGACGCGCGGGCGGCGACGACGGGGATGGCGATCGGGATGGCGGTGTGAACGAAGGCGGTGACGAGCCTGGGCGGGCCGGGGTGGTGGCGTCCGGCGATTGCGACGGCGGTGCCTGGTTGTCGACCACGATGACGTGCGGTCCGCCCGACGGCGCCGGTTGCCCGGTCGGGGACGGCGTGGCGATCGGCGACTCGGACGGCGCTGCCGTGCCGGGCCCGCTCGACGCTGAGGTCGAGCTCTTCGGGACGACGATGAGCGGCGTGGTGCCCGGCGTGGTGGTGACGATGAAGCCGTCGCCGGCGGGCCCGGACGCCGCCTGGTGCGGCGTGGGGGAGAGCGCGTTCGAGCCGATCACCACGACGCTGGCCGTCGCGGCGGAGGTGACGCCGGCGAGCAGCGCCGCGGTGACGACGGTCTTGGTGGAGGTCGCGGCCAGCGCGGAGGGCAGCTTGGCCAGCGCCCAGAGCTTCATGCCTGCCACCTCCCCGTGGGCTGTTCGGGCGAGCGGGTAGTCCGCGCGGACTACCCTATACGGAACGTGCGCGCTCAGTCACTCAGCGTCGAAGATGCGGCTGAATGGCCTAACGACACGACTTCACTTCGGCACAAATCGACCAAAACATGAGTGGGGCTTGCCGTCGTGGCTCACGGCTCTCGCGCGTCGGTCGGGGCGCCGCGGAGCCGCGCCGGGATGTGCCCCTGCGCGTGGGGAGGTCCACGGGTTCCCGCGTGCAGCCTAGGGAATCCGATCGCGAATCGACATGACCGACGCGGGGGATCTTTGGCTAGCCTGCCCGCCCGTTTCCCGACGTCGAGGAGGCCGAGGAGGCCGGGGAAGACATCCAGGAAACCGCGACGTCTAAGAACAGGTCGTTCGCCTCCGGCTCGCCGATGGTGACCCGGGTGCCTTCCCCGGCGAACGGCCGGACGACAACCCCGGCCGCCTCGCAGCTCGCGGCGAACTCCTCGGTGCGCGCGCCGGTGGGCAGCCAGACGAAGTTGGCCTGGGTCTCGGGCACCGCCCAGCCGGCGGCGCGGAGCGCCTCGACGACGCGGCTTCGCTCGGCGACGGTGGCGGCCACCCGCTCGAGCAACTCCTTCTCAGCTTCCGGTCGCAGCGAAGCCACCGCGGCGGCCTGCGCGATCGCGCTGACCGAGAACGGCACGTTGGTGATCCGAAACGCGTCGGCGACCTCCTCGTGCGCCACCGCGTAGCCAACCCGAAGACCGGCCAGACCGTAGGCCTTGGAGAAAGTGCGCAACACCGCGACGTTCGGGCGGTCGCGGTACAACCCGACGCCGTCGGGCACCTCGGGGTCGCGGATGAACTCCCGGTACGCCTCGTCGAGCACCACCAGGCAGTCCGTCGGCACCCGGTCGAGGAACGCGACCAGCTCGGTGTGGCGCACCGCGGTGCCGGTCGGGTTGTTGGGGTTGCAGACGAAGATTACGCGGGTGCGCGAGGTGATCGCGTCGGCCATCGCGGCGAGGTCGTGGGCGGCGGACGGCGTCAGCGGCACCCGCACGCTGGCCGCGCCAGAGACTTGCACGATGATCGGGTAGGCCTCGAACGACCGCCAGGCGTAGAGCACCTCGTCGCCGGGGCCGGCGAACGCCTCGATGATCTGGGTGGCGACGCCGACCGACCCGCAGCCGACGACGATGTGCTCGGCCGGCACCTGCAACGACGCGGCGAGGGCTTCCACCACCGGCGTCGCGGCGAGGTCGGGGTAGCGGTTCGTCTGGTGCGCCGCCTCGGCGATCGCGTCGAGGACGCTCGGCAGCGGCGGGTACGGCGACTCGTTCGACGAAAGCTTGAAGCTGCGCCGCCCGGTCGCGGCGCGTCGTCCGGGCTTGTAGGTCGGCACCCCGCGCAGGTCGGCGCGCGGATTCGGGCCAGTCGACACCGTCATGGTCGAACACTAACGCGAGGCGAGGCGGCCGCCCTCGACCGCGAGCCGAACGCCGAAGCCGATGAAGACGCCCGCGGTGACGCGGTCGAGCCAGCGCCGCACCGTCGATCGGCTCAGCAACCGGCGGACCCGAGCGGTCGCGGCGGTCAGCATCGCGAACCACGCGACGCCCTCGATCGCGTGAATCGACGCCAGCAGCAGCGAAAAGGCGAGCACCGGAGCGTGCTTCGGCACGAACTGCGGAAGCAGCGTGATGTAGAAGACGCCGACCTTGGGGTTGAGCAGGTTGGTCAGCAGGCCGGTGCGAAAGGCCGCAAAGCCGGACGACGGGCGCCCCGGCGCCCAGCCGACGCCGTCCGGGAGCTGCCGTTGTCGGGCGCTTTTGCGGGAGTGCCACAGCATGCGGGCGCCGACGAAGGTCAGGTACGCCGCGCCGGCGGCGCGCAAGATGTCGTAGGCGGCCTGCGACGCGAGCAGGATCGCGGTGACCCCGACGGCGCTCGCGGTCGCCCAGACCAGGGTGCCGAGGCAGACGCCGAGCCCGCCGACCATGCCGGTGCGCGGGCCGCTGGCGATCGACGTCCGGACGACGAACATCGTGTCGAGGCCTGGCGTGATCGTGAGCAGCGCGGCCGCGACGCTGAAAGCTAGGGCGGCGGCGAGCACGGTCTCGACTCTAGGTCTTCGCGCGGGCGGTCTTCCTCGGCTTTTCGTGCCGCATCACCGCGCGGGTGTCGCTCGGCCGCCTGATCAAAGTGAATCCGGCGCGCTCGAATTGGCCGACCGTGCCGTGATAGATGCTGCTCGCGCCGGTCCACTTGCGGGACACGTCGACCGGGTAACCCTCGACCGCGGTGGCGCCGTTCGCGTAGGCGTGGTCGAGCGCGCCGCGCAGCAGCCGGTCGCCGATGCCTTGGCGGCGGCGCTCCTTCGGCGTCCAGAAACAAACGACCGACCACACTCCGTCGTCCGGATCGGGGTCGGGCGAGCGGAGCAGCCGCGAATTCCGCACTCGGACGTATTGCTCGCGCGGCGCGACGGAGACCCAGCCGACCGGCTGGTCGGCTTCGTAGGCGAGCAGGCCCGGGACGGCGCCCTCCAGCGTGAGCCGGCGCAGCAGCGCGTGGTTTTCCTCACCTCCCGCGTGACAACCGGCGTCGAACTGCTTGGCGGTCACCCGGAAGAAAGCGCACCAGCAATTGCTGTAGGCGCCGTTCGGTCCGAAGAACGCCTCGAGCTGCGGCCAGCGCTCCGGCGTCGCGGGCAGCACGGTGATCTGGTCGGGTCGGGTCATGCGAACGAGTTTGGACCGTGACGCCGACAGCGCGCGCTCACCCGGTACCCTGCTCCAGTACTACTGGAGGCTTCGCCTAGTCCGGTCTATGGCGCCGCACTGCTAATGCGGTTGGGGTCTCAAGCCCCTCCCGGGTTCAAATCCCGGAGCCTCCGCCCCTCTGCTCGTCCGCCGTCCGAGCCTCTCGATCGAGGTCGCCGATCGCGTCGGCGGCGGTTCGGCTTATTGTCGGCGGCTGGCACAGACCTTCCGTAAAATCGCGCGGGTGAGTGAGCCAGGCGCGGTCGCAACGTCGACCCGGGGCGGGGACGCGAAGCTCGACACCGCCGTGTTGAAGGTCGCCGGGGTCGTCGTCCTCGGCGCGATCATGTCGATCCTCGACATCACGGTGGTCAGCGTCGCCCTCCCGACGTTCCAGACCGTCTTCCAGACCAGCTACGCGAACGTCGCGTGGACCATGACCGGTTACACGCTCGCGCTCGCGACCGTCATCCCGCTGTCGGGCTGGGCGGCCGACCGGTTCGGCACGAAGCGGCTGTACATGACGGCGCTGGTGTTGTTCGTGTGCGGCTCGGCGCTGTGCAGCACGGCCTGGAATATCGGCTCGCTGATCACCTTCCGGGCGCTGCAGGGCCTCGGCGGCGGCATGTTGATGCCCGTGGGCATGACCATCATGACCCGCGCCGCCGGACCCGACCGGGTCGGCCGAGTGATGGCGGTGCTGGGCGTGCCGATGCTGCTCGGGCCGATCGCCGGCCCGATCATCGGCGGTTGGCTGATCGAGGCGGCGAGCTGGCACTGGATTTTCCTCATCAACGTGCCGATCGGCGCTTGCGCGTTGGTCTACGCGTTTTTGGCGCTGCCGAAGGACTCGCCGAGCCCGTCGGAGTCGTTCGACTTCCTCGGCATGCTGTTGCTGTCACCCGGCTTGGCGCTTTTCTTGTTCGGCGTCTCGTCCATCCCGGCCGAGGGCACGGTGGCGGCGACGCGGGTGCTGCTGCCGGGCGCCATCGGGCTCGTGCTGGTCGTATTGTTCGTGTTCCACGCGTTCCGGCCCGAACACCCGCTCATCGACTTGCGGCTGTTCAAGAACAAGCAGTTGACGCTCTCGACGACCGCGATGTTCATCTTCGCGGTCGCTTTCTTCGGCGCGGCGCTGCTGTATCCGAGCTACTTCCTGCAGGTGCGCGGCGAGACCACCCTGCACGCCGGCCTGCTGATGGCGCCGCAGGGATTCGGCGCGATGTTGACGATGCCGTTGGCTGGAGTGCTCGCCGACCGCACCGCGATCCGCAACGTCGTCGCACCCGGCTTGGCGCTGATCGTGGTCGGCATGGCGGTGTTCACCCAGGTCGACCCGCACACGTCGTACGCGTTGTTGCTCGGGGCGTTGTTCGTGGCCGGTCTTGGCATGGGCCTGACGATGATGCCGCTCTTCACCGCCGCGCTGCAGACGTTGACCGGCCCGACGATCGCGCGGGGCTCGACGTTGATGAACATCACCCAGCAGATCGCCAGCTCGGTCGGCGCCGCGGTGATGTCGGTGGTGTTGACCAACGAGATCAAGTCGTCCTCGGTCGCCGGGCCCGCCATCGCGTACAACACCGCAGGGTCCGCGGCGCAGGCCAAGACGGGTCAGCCGTCGGGATTTGCGCAAGGCTTGATCGACGCCGGTCACTCGTACGCGGTGACGTTCACCGTCGGACTGATTCTGGTCTGCTTCACCTTCGTTCCGGTGCTGCTGCTGCCGCGGCGCAAGGTGGCGGCGAAGCCGCCGGGCCCGGTCGACGAAACGGCCGTTGCGCCGGTCCCGCTTTAGCTTGCGGCCGGGGGGTAGCCGCTCAGGGACGGCATCCGTGGGCGGCCAGCTCGCCGCCGCGTTCGCGTTCGCGTCTGCGGCGACGTCCGCGTACTGGTTGTTCGGCGGTACCGCGTTGCTCGACACGGTGGGCGGGTCGATCGAGCGCCTGGCGCGCGACCGGTCGATCGCGGCGCTGGCGGGCGGCGCGGTCACCGTGATGGCGAAGGTGATCGGCGGCGTGCTCGCCCTTTGGGTCGTGCGTTCTCGGTCGCGGCGGTTGGCCACCTTCGCGGCGGCCGTCGGCTGGCTGCTGGCGCTCTACGGCGCGGTGCTCACGGTCGTGGGCGGGCTTGCGTTACTCGGGGTGTTCGGCTCAGCTGGCGAGCGGCCCGCCAACGAGCGCGCGCTGCGCTGGCACGTCATGCTGTGGGATCCCTGGTTCTTGGTGTGGGGTGTCGCGCTCGCGGTGGCTGGCATGAGCGTCCGAAGACGGCTGTCCAGCGGCGGTAACCGCTAATCCGCGGTGGTTTTGGCGCATCCTGGCCGCGGTGGTTTTGGCGCGCACCGGCCGCGGCACCATGATGCATGCGCGTCAGCATCAACGTGACCGACTTCTCGTGGCGATCTGGGATACCCAAAGGGTTGGCGAGGCTTGCCGAAGCCGCCGACGACGCCGGGGTCGACACGGTGTGGGCGCCGGATCATCTGCTGCAAGCCGACCCGACGGCGCCGGCCGCTGATCGCGACATGCTCGAGGCCTACACCGCGCTCGGATTCGTCGCGGCGCGCACCGAGCGGGTGCGGCTGGGCCCGATGGTGAGCGCGGTGACGTTCCGTCCCCCGGCGCTGCTGGTCAAGGCGATCACCACGCTCGACGTTCTCACCGAGGGTCGCGCTTGGCTTGGCGTCGGCGCGGGTCGCCGCCATGTGGGCCGGCGAGGAGTCACGCTTCGACGGAAAGCACTACCGGCTCGAGCATCCGGTCGCGTTTCCGCGGCCGGTTCACCGGCCGCACCCGCCGATACTGGTCGGCGGAACGGGTGAGACGAAGACACTGCGGTTGGTGGCGCAGTACGCCGACGCGTGCAACCTGTTCGACATCCCGGACGGCGGTGCGACGCTGCGGCGCAAGCTCGACGTCCTCGCCCGGCATTGCGACGACGTGG
>DASVDW010000081.1:0-7739 GCA_036380925.1 Acidothermaceae bacterium | reverse complement strand
GGCGACGTCGAGCGCCGACAGCGTCTCCTCGAGCGGCGTGAGCGGGTCGAACCCGTGCAACTGCCAAAGGTCGACGTGCTCGATTCCGAGCCGGTCAAGTGAGTCGTCGAGTGCTTTCAGCAGGTGCCGTCGTGACATGTCGCGACGCCGTCCGCCCTGTCTGTCGTGCGGCGCGAGACCGCCGGCTTTTGTCGCGACGACGACGTCGGCCCGGTCGACCGCTTTCGCGAGCACCATGCCGATGACCCGCTCGCTGTCGCCGTTCGCGTACGTGTCGGCGGTGTCGAGCAGCGACCCACCAGCCTCGACGAATGCCTTGAGCTGGTCGGCCGCCTCGTGCTCGTCGGTGTCGCGGCCCCAGGTGGCGGTGCCGAGCCCGACGCAGGAGACGGTCAGCCCGCTACCGCCGAGGCGACGCTGCTCCATGGCGCGACAGGCTACCGTCTGGCCGCCCATAGGCCGCCGACTGAAGGGCACGGGTCGTCGAATCGCGCGTGTCGACAGCGCGGACCCTTCACTCGGCGTGGGAGGTCGGCGCGGAAAACCAGGTGCGCATCGCCGGTCCGCCCCTGAGCGGGTTGACCGGCCTGGATCGGTAGACTCGCCGACGTGTCGACGTCCTCGAAAGAGCCACAGGCGCTCACCAAGGTGCAATTCGCGGCGCTGCTGATCGTGCTCGCCATCTGCGGGGTGCTGGCGCTCATCTCGTTGGCCGGGGCGGCCGGCAAGCACGGCGTGTGCCCGAGCGAGACGCAAGACTCGCGGCCGGCGAACGCCAGTTGCTTCGCCACCTACAACAACCTCGAGCAGACCGGCGTCCTCGGCGTTTCGCCCAAGTCCTGAGGTGACCGGGTGAGCACGGTCGTCCTGCTGCGGCATGGCCTGACCGCGATGACCGGCCCGGTGCTCGCCGGCCGCACCCCCGGCGTGCATCTCGACGACCGCGGCCGCGCGCAGGCCGAAGCCGTCGCCGCACGGCTCAGCGGCGTGCGGCTGGCCGCGTTGGTGAGCAGCCCGCTCGAGCGCTGCCAGGAGACCGTCGCGCCCGTCGCCGCGGCCACCGGTTTGGCCGTCGCGACCGAGCCGCGGCTGATCGAATGCGGCTACGGCGACTGGACCGGTCAGGAGCTCAAGAAGCTGGCCAAAGACCCGCTGTGGAAGGTCGTGCAGTCGCACCCCAGCGGGGTGACTTTCCCGGGCCCGGATGGCGAATCGCTGCGCGCGGCCCAGGCGCGCGCGGTCGACGCCATCCGGTCGTGGAACGCCGAACTCGGCCCGGACGCGGTGTGGCTGGCCTGCTCTCACGCCGACATCATCAAGTCGATCGTGGCCGACGCGCTCGGCCTGCACCTCGACGAGTTCCAGCGGATCGTCGTCGACCCGTGCTCGGTCACGATCGTCAGCTACACGCCGACTCGGCCGTTCGTCGTCCGGGTCAACGACTCCGGCGCCGATCTGGCGACGTTGCTTGCGCCGCCGCGGCGAAAGTCCGGACGACGCGCCGCGTCCACCGGCGACGCGCCCGTCGGTGGCGGCGCCGGTTCCGACGACGTTCGCAACTAGGGTTGCCGCCATGCCACGTCAGATCTTCGTCTTCGACCCGCCCGAGCGCCTGGTCGTGGGGACCGTCGGTCAGCCCGGCGAACGCACGTTCTTCCTGCAGGCGCGCGGCGGCGGGCAGCTGACCAGCGTGGTGCTGGAAAAGGTGCAGGTCGCCGCGCTCGCGGAGCGGCTTGAGCAGCTGCTCGACGAGCTGCTGCGCGCGTCGGGCGGCACGGTCGCGGTGCCTGCGATCGCGCCGGCGGAGCTGGTCGACAACGGCCCGCTCGAACAGCCGATCATCGAGGAGTTCCGGGTCGGCGCGTTGAGCCTTGGCTGGGATCCCGAGGACGAGCGGGTGGTGATCCAGGCGCAGGCGGTGGGCGACGCCGGCGCCGCCGAGGAGGGCGACGCCGACAACCCCTTCCTTGAGGATCTCGACGACACCACAACCGAAGGCCCGGACGTGCTGCGGGTGCGGATCAGCGGCGCGACCGCGCGCGCGTTCACGAAGCGGGCGCTCGAGGTGGTCGCGGCCGGGCGGCCGCCGTGCCAGTTCTGCGGTCAGCCGCTCGACCCCGAGGGCCACGTCTGCGCCCGCTCAAACGGGCACCATCCGCATTGACCTCACCCGAGGGTGACCAGTGCCTTTCCGTACTCCTCTAGGTACTCGAGCGCGGCCTCGCCCGCACGGTAGAACTCGACGCGGAACGAGTCGAGCAGCAGCTCGCCCTTCATCAGCAACAGCCGCGCCTGATCGGTCTCGCTGAGCAGCAGCAGTTGCTCCCGCTCGCCGCGCACAATCCAAAACGCGACGCCGGCGTCGGAGAAGTAGATCTCCGGCGCGGTGCAGCGGCCCTTGGTGGCCTGCTCGGTCCAAAAGTCGTTGACTTCCTTGGCGTAAGTGAGTGCTCTCTCCTCACGACCCGGGAACGGGTGCGTCCATGTGGCGACCATCGCAGCGTTCATTGTCGCCAGCCTCCTTCTGCGTACGCCCGAGGAGTCCGGCGCTACCGAAGGTGGCGCGCCGGGCGCAGGGACCGGGCGCATCAACCTGACAATCTCGACGCTGGTCCGTGTCACATCCGTCCGCAATGGGCCGTTGGTCACGTGGTTTGGCCAGATCTAGGTCGCGGTGGCGCAGGTCGCGCGACCCGCCCCGACGGGACCATCGCAGATACTGGGCTTCGTGGCACTTCCCGACGAATCGGCGCGCGCGATGAGCCCGGACGACGTCCGGGCCGTGCTGACGCACGGCGAGCTGTCGATTGAAGGCCGGTTGATCGACGCGTCGAACACCACGCTGTACGCGCAGGCGTGCCTCGACGCGGTTCAGCTGACCTGCGTTTACAAGCCGGTCGCGGGGGAGCGGCCGCTGTGGGACTTCCCCGACGGCACGCTCGCCGGCCGGGAGGTCGCCGCCTGCCTGGTGTCCGACGCGATGGGTTGGGGCGTCGTCCCGCCGACCGTCATGCGTGACGGTCCGCTCGGCCCGGGCATGTGCCAGCTGTGGATCGACGTCGACGAGAAGGTCGACCTGATCGCGCTGCTGCATGGTGACGACCCGGCCCTGCGGCGGATCGCCGTCTTCGACGCCGTCGTCAACAACGCCGACCGCAAAGGCGGCCACTTGCTGCCAACGCCCGACGGGCACATCTTCGGTGTCGATCACGGTGTGTGCTTCTCCACCGACGACAAGCTGCGCACCATCTTGTGGCAGTGGCGCGGCACGCCGCTGCCGGACGACGCGATCGACGCGCTGACCGACATGCGTGACGCCCTGGTCACCAGGCTCGGCGAACAATTGCGTGAGCACCTGACGTCGCGCGAGGTCACGGCGACCCGACGCCGCGTCGACCGGCTGCTGCGCACCCGCTGCTTCCCCCAGCCGAGCGAAGGCTGGCCCGCGGTTCCCTGGCCCCCGTTCTAGGCCGGCCAGCGCTCTAGGCCAGCCGCCGACCGCCGCCAAGTAGAGTGCGCAGCATGCAGCCATGGTCAGCGCCGCAGGGTCCGCCACGTCCGGCGCTGCCGGGCAAGGGGCGGCTGCCGCGGGTGTTCGACACCGCGCGCGGTGGGAAAGCGGTCGTCGGCTCGACGTCGTCCGCGTCGATGTACGTGTGCGGCATCACCCCGTACGACGCGACCCACATGGGCCACGCGGCGACGTACGTGGCGTTCGATCTACTCAACCGGGTGTGGCGCGACGCGGGCGCGACCGTGCGGTACGTCCAAAACGTCACCGACGTCGACGACCCGTTGCTGGAGCGCGCCAATGCCACCGGCGTGCCGTGGGAAGAGCTCGCGCACAAGGAGATCCGGCTGTTTCACGAGGACATGGCCGCGTTGCGCGTGCTGCCGCCCGACGAATACGTCGGCGTGGTCGAGTCGATTCCGTTGATTGCGGAGCACGTCGACCGGCTGCGCCAATCCGGCGCCGGCTACGACCTCGACGGCGACGTCTACTTCGCGGCCGAGGCGGCCGAGAACTTCGGGTCCGTCTCGCATTACGACCGCGCGACCATGCTGGACTTGTTCGGCGAGCGCGGCGGCGACCCCGATCGCCCTGGCAAGAAAGACCCGCTCGATTGGCTGTTGTGGCGCGCCGAGCGTCCGGGCGAACCGGCGTGGGACTCACCGGTCGGCCGTGGACGGCCCGGCTGGCACGTCGAGTGCTCGACGATCGCGACCACCTACATCGGCGCGCCGATCGACGTGCAAGGTGGCGGGCGCGACCTGATTTTTCCGCATCACGAGATGTGCGCCGCGCAGGTGACCGCGGTGGCCGGCAAACCGTTCGCGGGCGCGTTCATGCACGCGGGCATGGTCGGCTTCGACGGCGAGAAGATGTCGAAGTCCCTGGGAAACCTGGTCTTCGTTTCGAAGCTGCGTGCTGGCGGCGCCGACCCGATGGCCATTCGGCTCGCGTTGCTCGACCAGCACTACCGCGGCGACTGGGAGTGGACGGCCGACGGCTTGTCCGCTGCGACCGACCGGTTGTCGGCCTGGCGGTCGGCGGTGTCGCGGGCGAGCGGCCCGGACGGTGGGGCGCTGTTGTCCGCCGTCCGCACGCACCTGGCCGACGACCTGAACGCCCCCGCGGCGCTTCGGGAGATCGACGCGTGGGCGGCCGCCGACGGCGCCGACGCCGCGGCGCCCGGATTAGTGCGCTCGTTGGCGGACGCTTTGCTCGGAATCCAGCTTCACGCCGACTGAACTAGGAGCCGCCGTCGCGCCGGTGCCGCAGATAGCGCTCGAACTCGCGCGCGATCGCCTCGCCGCTGGCCTCCGGCAGGTCGGCTTCGTCCTTTTGCCGTTCCAAGGTGCGGACGTATTCGGCGACCTCGGAGTCTTCCTCGGCCAACTGGTCGACGCCGCGCTCCCAAGCGACCGCCATTTCCGCCAAATCGCCGTACGGCATGGGCAAATCGAGCACGTCTTCGAGGTTGCGCAGCAACGCCAGCGTGGCCTTCGGGCACGGCGGCTGCGCGACGTAGTGCGGCACCGCGGCCCACAGCGACACCGCCGGCAACCCGGCGCGGATGCACGCGTCGTTGAAGACGCCGACGATCCCGGTCGGGCCCTCGTAGGAGGACTGCTCCAGACCGAGCCGACGCGCCGTCTCGGCGTCGACCGCGGTCCCGCTCACCGGCACCGGGCGGGAATGCGGCGAGTCGGACAGCAACGCGCCGAGGTTCACGACCTCTTCGACCCCCAGCCGCGTCGCGGCGTCGATGATCTCGTCGCAAAACGAGCGCCAGCGCATGTTGGGCTCGAGCCCGCGCACGAGGACGAGGTCGCGCCGGTCGCCGACCGCTCGGGCGAGCGTGATGCGAGTGGTCGGCCAGCTGACCCGCCGGCTGACGCCGTCGACCAACGAGACCGACGGCCGGTTGACCTGGAAGTCGTAGTAGTCCTCAGGGTCGATCTCGCCGACGGGCGTGGCCGACCAGGCCAGCTCCAACGTCTCGATGGCGTCGCTCGCGGAGTCGGCGGCGTCGTTCCACCCCTCGAACGCCGTCACCATGACCGGGCGCCGCAACTTCGGGATGTCCCCGGAGAACTCGATCACGCGGGCTCCTTCCGATGGCAGCTTCCAGCGTACGGCGTAGTTAGCGCTGAGCGGGCGAACCGGCCCGCACGGTACCGTTAAGCAAGTGAGCCCTAACCCCGAGTTGTTGCGCGCCGAACTGTCCCGCCGAGTCGTCGTCGCGGACGGCGCCATGGGCACCATGCTGCAGACCTTCGCGCTCGACCTTGACGACTTCGACGGTCACGAGGGCTGCAACGAGATCCTCAACGTGACCCGACCCGACGTCGTCCGGTCGATTCACGACGCCTACTTCGAGGTCGGCTGCGACATCGTCGAGACCAACACGTTCGGCGCCAACGCCGCCAACCTTGGCGAGTACGGCATCGCGGACCGCATTCACGAGCTGGCGCTCGCGGGCGCCCAGCTGGCCCGCCAGTCGGCGGATTCGTGGTCGACGCCGGAGCATCCGCGGTTCGTCTTCGGCTCGCTCGGCCCGGGCACGAAGCTCCCGACGTTGGGACACGCGCCCTTCGCGACCCTGCGCGACGCCTACCAGCAGGCCACCGCCGGCCTGATCGAGGGCGGCGCCGACGCGATCATCGTGGAGACCGCGCAGGACCTGCTCCAGCTGAAGGCGGCGCTCATCGGCGCGAAACGCGCGATGCGAGCCGCCGACGTCGATCTGGTGCTCGTCGCGCAAGTCACCATCGAGGCCACCGGCACGATGCTGCTCGGCTCGGAGATCGGCGCCGCGCTCACCGCGTTGGAGCCGCTGGGCATTGACCTGATCGGGCTCAACTGCGCCACCGGCCCGGCGGAGATGGGCGAGCATCTGCGCTACCTGGCGCGACACGCCCGGGTCGGGATCTCCTGCATGCCGAACGCCGGCCTGCCGGTGCTCGGCCGCGAAGGAGCGACCTTCCCGCTGACGCCGGACGAACTCGCCGACGCCCACGACGCGTTCACCCGGGAGCACGGTCTGTCCCTGGTCGGCGGCTGCTGCGGCACCACGCCAGCCCACCTTCGGCAGGTGGTCGAGCGAGTGCGGGGCCGGGCGATCGCCCACCGCAAGCCGCTGCCGGAGGCTGGCGTCTCCTCCATTTACCAGCACGTGCCGTTCCGCCAGGACACCTCCTATCTCGCGATCGGCGAGCGCACGAACGCCAACGGCTCGAAGGCGTTCCGCGACGCGATGATCGAGGGACGCTTCGACGACTGCGTCGAGGTGGCCCGGGCGGCGAGCCGGGACGGCTCGCACCTCATCGACGTCTGCGTCGACTACGTGGGCCGCGACGGCGTCGCCGACATGCGCGAGATCGCCGGCCGCTTCGCCACCGCCGCCACCTTGCCGATCATGCTCGACTCCACCGAGCCGCCGGTCATCGAGGCGGGCCTTGAGTCCCTCGGCGGCCGGTGCGTGATCAACTCGGTGAACTTCGAGGACGGCGAGGGCCCGGCGTCGCGATTCGCCAGGGTCATGCCGATCGTCAAGGAGCACGGCGCCGCCGTGGTGGCCTTGACCATCGACGAGTCCGGTCAGGCGCGCACGAGCGAGCACAAGGTCGCGGTCGCGGAGCGGCTCATCGAGACTCTCACGCAGAAATGGGGGATGCGGGAGAGCGACATCCTGATCGACTGCCTGACCTTCACCTTGGGCACCGGCCAAGAGGAGAGCCGCCGCGACGGCGCGGCCACCATCGAGGCGATCCGCGAGATCAAGCAGCGCCACCCGAATGTGCAGACCGTGCTCGGTTTGTCGAACATCTCGTTCGGTCTGAAGCCGGCCGCCCGCGAGGTGCTGAACTCGGTCTTTCTCGCCGAGTGTGTGAAGGCGGGCCTCGACGCCGCGATCGTGCATGTGTCCAAAATCATGCCTGTAGCGAGAATTCCCGACGAGCAAAGGGAAGTTGCCCTCGACCTCGTTTACGACCGGCGGCGCGACGGCTACGACCCGCTGCCTAAGTTCCTCGAGTTGTTCGAGGGCGTCACCAGCGCGGACGCCAAGGCCACTCGCGCGCAAGAGCTCGCCGCGCTCCCGCTGTCCGAGCGGTTGCAACGCCGCATCATCGACGGCGAGAAGATCGGGCTCGAGGCCGACCTCGCCGAGGCACTGCAAACCCGCCCCGCGCTGGAGATTGTCAACGACACCTTGCTCGAGGGCATGAAGGTC
>DASVDW010000080.1:0-5286 GCA_036380925.1 Acidothermaceae bacterium | reverse complement strand
GTCGCGCTGACCGGCGGCCGCCGTCGGGTCGACGTGGCGTACGGCGACCTGATGGGCGTGTTCGTGCTCGCCGTGCTCGTGCAGATCTACCTGGCCGGCGTGGGCGCGTTCGGCGAGCACAAGAAGCCGCACAGCGGCTCGTTCGACCCGCATGAGAATCTCGGCCACTACCTCGGCGTCGCCGCAGTCGTCTTGTTCGTCCTGGCGCTCATCGCGCGCCCGTCGAGGCGCGTGGCGGCGTGGACGTTCGTCCTCGCGTTGCTCACCGAGGTGGCTCAAGCCGGGCTGGCCGACGGCGGCCGCAGTGACAAATGGGTCGGTGGCTTCCACGCCTTCGACGCCGCGCTCATCCTCGCCATCTCCATCGGGTTGCTGATTTCCTGGCGGCGCAGGAAAGCCGCCCGGTAACCCTTCCCACGCGCGACGCACCTCGACCGACGTCGGTGCGATGCCCAGCCATGCCCAAAATCCCTTACGCGGAGGCTCATCATGCGCACAGTTGTCGAGCGGGTGTTGCGGCACAAGCTGTTCGTCGTCGTCGCTTGGCTGGCGCTCGCCGTCGGCGGGGCGGCGACTGCCTCGCACACCGTGAGCCGGCTGACCGACACGTACGCGATGCCGGGGGAGCCGAGCTTCACCGCCAACAACCAGATCCTCGGCTTGTACGGCACGGGCGGCGGCCAGGAGCCGATCGTGCCGGTTGTCACCGTCGCCCAGGGCGAGTCGGTTCGCGACGCCGACGTGCGGGCGCAGCTCGACGCCGTGTTGGGCGCGGCGCGCAAGAGTGGCGCCGTGCGGATCGTCGACTACGCCGACACCGGCGATGACGCGTTCGTCACCCGCGACGGGCGCTCGACGTTCGCCCTCATCTTCACCGCTCCGAACGACAAGCAGGACGGGCTGTCGGATCGAGATCGCGCGGTGGCGGACGCCGTGTCCGCCGCGGCGCCTGCCGGCTGGACGGTGCGGGTCACCGGCATGCGCGAACTCATCAACGCCGCGCCGCCGAAGAAGGGCGCCGGCGTGATCGCGGAGAGCATGATCGGCGCGCTGGGCGCGTTGATTGTGTTGCTGTTCGTCTTCGCCAGCCTCTTGGTGGTGCTGCCGCTGATCGTGGCGGCGGTGTCGATCCTGACCACATTCCTCTTGCTCGGCGGGCTCACCGCGGTCGCCGACGTGAGCTTCATCGTGGAGTACCTCGTCGCCCTCATCGGATTAGGTGTGGCGATCGACTACTCGCTGCTGGTGCTCACCCGCTGGCGCGAGGAGCGGTCACGCGGCGCGGACCGGGAACAGGCGGTCGTGGTCGCCATGTGCGCCGCAGGACGCTCGGTGGTGTTCTCCGGTTTGACGGTGGCGGTGGCGTTGCTCGCGCTCGTCGTGCTGCGCATCCCGTTCCTTCGCAGCATCGGCTACGCCGGCGTGTTGGTGCCGCTCGTGTCGACCGCGGTGGCGGTGACGTTGCTGCCCGTCTTGCTGGCGACCGTCGGCCCGCGGCTGGAGTGGCCGCGACGGCGCACCGAGGCGTCCGCAGGCCGGGTGTGGCGGGCGTGGGCGTGCTTCGTGCAGCGGCGACGGGTGATTGCGGCCGTGGTCGGCGTCGCGGTGCTTGTCGCGCTGGCGATTCCGCTGCTGTCGTTGCGATTGGGGGAGCCGCGCACCAGCACGCTCGCAAAGGCGGGCGACGCCCGCGTCGCGCTCGACACCCTCACCGACGGTGGCGTTCCGGCGGGCGTGCTGACGCCGATCGAGGTGCTGGTGAAAGGCGATCCCGTCGCCACGACGGCGAAGCTGGCGGCGGTCAAGGGCGTCCTCACGACCGCTTCGCCGAACACGCCGGGCTTCCGGCGGGACGGGACGGCCGTCGTCGATGTGCTGCCGGTCGCGGAGGCCGGCCAGGGCGCAGGGCGGGCCACCGTGCGCGCGGTCCGCGCCGCGCTGGTGGGAGACCCCGAGGCGATCGGCGTCGGAGGCGTCGGCGCGCAAAGCATCGACGCGGTGCACGCCATCTACGGCAGCTTCCCGCTGATGCTCACGCTCATCGCGATCGTGACCTTCTTGCTGTTGGCAAGGGCATTGCGCTCGGTGCTGCTCGCGCTGAAGGCGGTGCTGGTCAACCTGCTGTCGGTCGCCGCCGCGTACGGAGTGCTGGTGCTGGTGTGGCAGGGCGGCCACGGCTCGAACACGGTTTGGGGCGTCGCGTCGACCGGTGTCATCACCTTCTGGGTGCCGGTCTTCGTATTCGCCTTCTTGTTCGGCCTGTCGATGGACTACGAGGTCTTCATCCTCACCCGGATTCGCGAGGGCTACGACCGCACCGGGTCGACCGCGCTGGCGACCGTGGAGGGCCTTGCCCGCACGGGACGGCTGGTGACCAGCGCCGCGCTGATCCTCGCCTTCGCCTTCCTCGCGATGTCGACCGGTCCGCAGACGGACATGAAAATCCTGGCGACCGGCCTCGGCGCGGGAATCGTCGTCGACGCGTTCGTGGTCCGCACGCTCGTCGTGCCGGCGCTCGTCGCGCTCTTCGGCCGCTGGAACTGGTGGCTGCCGGCCGCGCTGGCGAGGCTGCTGCGGGTCGCGCCGTCCGCCGCGATGGAAGAACCGTCAGCCGTGCCGAGCTCGACCATCCCGAGCCAGCCCGTCGGGGGTTCGCGGGTGCCTGGCTGAGCCGCGAGTCGGCCATCCGCGAGGATGGTCGGCATGCCACCCCGCGTCGTCTTGTTCGATCTCGACGGAACGCTGACCGAGTCCGCCCCGGGCATCGTCAACTCGATCGCGCACGCCCTCGACGCTGTCGGCGCCCCACCGCTCACCCAAGACGTCTTGCTGCGCTTCATCGGTCCGCCCCTGATCGGCTCGTTGCGCGACATCGCCGGGTTGGACGACGGGCAGCTCGACGCCGCGCTGTTCGCGTACCGCAATTACTTCACCCGACAGGGCATGTTCGAAAACTCCGTCTACGACGGGATTCCGGCCCTGTTGCAGGCGCTCGTGGACGACGGGCGACGGCTTGCCGTCACCACCGCGAAGCCGTTGACCGCGGCCGCGCCCATCGTGGAGCACTTCAATCTGGCGCGGTTTTTCGACGCGGTGTGCGGGCCGGCGACCGACGGCGAGCACGAGACGAAGGCGGCCGTGATCGCCGACGCGCTCGCCCAACTTGAGGTCGAGCCATCGGCCGACGTCGTACTGGTCGGCGACCGGCGCCACGACGTCGACGCCGCGCGCGAGGTTGGCATCACCTGCGTCGGCGCCCTTTGGGGATACGGCTCACGCGACGAGCTGGCCCGCGCCGACGAGCTGGCCGAAAATGTCTACGAGTTGGCGACGTGGCTCGGCGTCAGTCCCTCGGTGGGAGAGGAAGCCCGCGCGTAGCGCCGCACGGGGATGCGCCCGGCGCGAGCCGCCAGCCGCCCCGCCTCGACCGCCTTGCGCATCGCCGCCGCCATCAGCGCAGGGTGCTGCGCGCGGGTGATGGCCGACGCGAGGAGCACCGCGTCGCAGCCCAGCTCCATCGCCAACGCGGCGTCACTCGCGGTGCCGATGCCGGCGTCGAGGATCACCGGCACCCGCGCCTGCTCGACGATCAACTCGATGTTGTGCGGATTGCGGATTCCAAGCCCTGAGCCGATCGGCGCGCCGAGCGGCATCACCGCGGCGCAACCGAGTTGTTCAAGTCGGCGCGCGAGCACCGGATCGTCGTTGGTGTAGGGCAAAACCACGAACCCGTCGTCGACCAGCCGCTCCGCCGCGTCGAGCAGCTCGACCGGGTCGGGCAGCAAGGTGTGCTCGTCGGCGATCACCTCCAGCTTCAACCAGTTGGTTGTCAGCGCCTCGCGCGCGAGCTGCGCGGTGAGCACCGCGTCGCGCGCGGTGTAGCAACCCGCGGTGTTCGGCAACACCCGCACGCCGCGACGCGCCAGCACGTCGAGAATCGACCCGCGCGCGTTCGGGTCGACCCGGCGCATCGCCACCGTCGTCAGTTCGGTTCCGGACGACGCGAGCGCGGCGTCCAGCACCTCGAGGCTTGGCAGGCCGCCGGTGCCCATGATCAAACGCGAGCCGAATTCCTCGCCTGCCAGCAAGAACGGGTCGTCCATCGGTCAGCCTCCTTGCACCGCGGTGAGGACTTCGACGCTGTCGTTGTCGGTCAGGGGGGTCGTCGTCCAAGCGCTGTGGGCGACCACGACGCCGTTGACGGCCACGGCGACGCCGCTGGGCGCCACGGTGAGCTGCGAGACGACGTCGGCCACCGTGGCGTCGTCTCGATGTTCCGTCGCGGTCCCGTTGACGATGAGCTTCATGGCGTCGTCCTTGCGAATCTGCGGGGGTCGAAGGCTGCGTGCGCTTCCGGAATCTGGCCGCTGACGAGGAAGTCCGCGACGAGGTCGGCGGTGGTTGGCGTCAGCAGGATGCCGTTGCGGTAGTGACCGGTCGCCGCGGCCAGCCCCGGCAACCCGGTCGGGCCGATCATCGGCGCGTTGTCGGGAGAGCCAGGCCGAAGTCCGGCCGCCGACTCGACGAGCGCCAACTCGGAAACGCCTGGCAGCAGTTCGCGCGCGTCGGAGAGCAGCTCCGAGACGGCGCCGACGGTGACGGTCTGATCGAAGCCTTGCTCCTCCATCGTCGCGCCGAGCACCACCTCGCCGGTTTCCCTCGGCACCAGGTAAATCGGCCGACCGCGAACGACCGCTCGCACGTTGCGACTGATGAGCGGATGCGCCACGTCGTCACGCAACCGCAGGATCTGCCCCTTCACGGGCCGCACCGGCGGCGCCACCTCTGGCGGCAGGCCTTTGAGATCGCCGCTCCAACAGCCGGCCGCCAGCACTGTTGTGGCCGCGCGCAGGTGATCGACCCCGACCGCCGCGTCGCGCTCGATGACGATCTCGCCGGCCGTCGCGCGCTCGACGACCACGCCGGCGCGGTCGCACGCGATCAGCAACGCGTCGACGAGTCGCCGGTTGTCGACCTGATGGTCGCCGGCGACGAGCAATCCGCCACGCACACTCGGCGCCAACAGCGGCTCGATCGCACGGCATTCTCGCGACGTCAGCGGTTGCGACTTCAGCCCTAGCGATTCCTGATATCGCTGCAACTCGTTCAGCGCGGCTTTGTCATCCGCGTCGAAGGCGACGGCGAGCGTGCCGCACGGGCGATACCCCACGGTGGCCCCGGACGATTCCTCGAGCTCGGCGACGAAGGACGGGTAGCGGCGCGCCGACGCCAGGTTCAACGCGAGCAGCGCCTCTTCGCCGTAGTGCACCTCGGTGACCGGCGCGA
>DASVDW010000079.1:0-11071 GCA_036380925.1 Acidothermaceae bacterium | reverse complement strand
CTGGTGCTGCATATAAAGCACCGGCACGGCGGCGAGCGGCAGCAGCCACGGGTTAGTCACCCACACAACCGCGACGACCACGCCCATGCCCAGGTCGACGGCATCGACCATGAGGCTCTCGCGGCTGGACACTCCGCGGGCTGCCGACCATCCCGCGGTAGCCGCGACGACAGCGGCGACCAAACCGTTGTTGAGCGCCCAGAAGACGACGACAGCCGCCAACACTGCGAGCACGCCCGAGTGCGTGCCGAAGAGCTGATCAGCCGTGGGCCACGAATCGTGCGGGCCGGCGATGACGGCGTGGACCCAGCCAGCAGCCGCGCGGGCGAGGCCGATAGCCGCGATGTTGTAGGCAATCTTGACGGTGTCTCTCTTGAATCCCCGCGCCTGGATGTAGAGGACGCCGATTGCCGCGAACAGCGCCGCGGCCGCAGGGGGGAGCAGCAGCATGACCGGCCAGGCCCACACCCCGAGGAAGTCGCGCGACAACCGATCCTTGCGCGCTCGGGGCCACGCGAGACGAAGCGAAATCTCGATGCTCGAGACGACCGCGACGGTGAACACCAGAAGGGTCAGGCCCTGGTTGCCGCTCAGGTGCGAGTTCACCGAGCCGGCGCCCAGCACCGCCAGGTAGGCGGCGAGAACCAGGACGATGAGCGACTGAGCCGACCGAGGGAGCCCGAACGCGGTCTTGACCGACCTCGTCACGCTCATGGCACACCCCCGCCAACGGACGGAAACCGCACGCACACCGGCCGTAACCGGACGATCGTCGGATGACTGTACCCGTGAGTTTGGCGAAGAGCTAGCAATCGAGGCCGGTTTGGCCTTTGGATGTTGAACGCCATCCGCACACCGAGCCCGCCCAGAGCGGGTCTTCCCCTCGGAGAGGAGGCGGTCTCGCCATGCGCGAAACACAGTGGACCAGGCGCTAATCACGATTCCGGGCCCGGCGGCATGAGCCGCCGGGCCCTCATTCGATCGGTTTGTACCCACAGCCGCGCGACGCGTCGTCCACGGCCGGGCTGCGCAGCCACCACCGCGCCCGCCGCGTCGCCTAGATTCGGCTCATGATCTCGCGTTTTGACCAGCCGCCGATCGGCGTGATCGGCGGCTCAGGCTTCTATGAGTTCATCTCCGACGCGACGCCGGTCGAGGTCGAGACGCCGTTCGGGCCGCCGGCCGAGCCGGTGCTGACCGGGTTCGTCGGCGACCGTCCGGTGGCCTTCGTGCCACGCCACGGGCGCGACCACCGGTTCCCGCCACACCTGGTGCCCTACCGGGCCAACCTGTGGGCCCTCGCCGCAGTGGGGGTGCGCCAGGTGCTCGCCCCGTGCGCGGTGGGCTCGCTACGCGCCGAACTCGGGCCTGGGTCGCTGGTGGTTCCCGACCAGGTCGTCGACCGCACGGCCGGCCGCGAGGCCACGTTCTACGACCGGATCGGTCCGGTCGTCCACGTCTCGTTCGCCGATCCGTACTGTCCGGTCGGCCGACGCGCCGTCGTCGAGTCGGCCACGGCGCGCGACTGGCCGGCCACCGACGGCGGCACGCTCGTCGTCATCCAGGGCCCTCGCTTTTCCAGCCGGGCCGAGTCACAGCACCACGCCGCGAACGGCTGGTCGATCGTGGGCATGACCGGGCAGCCTGAGGCGACGCTCGCCCGCGAGCTCGCGCTTTGCTACACCTCGATCGCGGTCGTCACCGACCTTGACGCGGGCGTCGAGGGTCCGGGGGTGAGCCACCACGAGGTCCTCGAGGTCTTCGCGCAAAGCATCGACCGGCTCAAAGGCGTGCTCGCCGGCGTCATCGCCGATCTGCCGAGCGACCGCGGCTGCCCATGCCCGCACGCTCTCGAGGGGCAGGCGCTGCCCTTCGAGTTGCCCTACTGAGCAAGCCGCCCATGAGCGCACATCGCCGTGTCGTGCGCGCGTTGGCGCCCGCAATGGGGCCGCTGCGCTCCGCGCCCGCGCTGGGCCGGCGCCAGCCGACCTTGCGCGACCTGCCGGCGCTCGTCGCGCGCGCAGCGGCGCGGCGCCGCCGCCTCCTCGCGGCCGGTTGCGCGGCGCTCGCGGTCGCGATCACGCTCAGCGGCCTGAAACCGTCCAAGCCAGCGACCGTGCGAGTGATCGCGGCCACCCACGACCTCGCGGCGGGCGCGATCCTGACGCCGGACGACGTGGGGTGGCTGGCGCTGCCCGCGGGCGCCAAGCCAACCGCTGCGCTGGTGGCCATCTCCGACGCGGTCGGCCATGCCACCAGCGGCCCGATCCGGCGAGGCGAGCCGATCACCGACGTCCGGCTTGACGGCGGGTCGGCCGGCTCCGCCGGCGAGCCGCTCGCCCCACCCGGTGACGGTCTGGTGGCGACCCCGGTCCGGCTGGCAGACGTGCAAGCGGCCGCGCTGCTGCGCGTCGGCGAGCACGTCGACGTGCTGGCCGCCACGCCGTCGTCCGGGCTGACGAGCGCAACCGCGCCGCCGAGCGTCACGGCGAGCGTCGTGGCGAGCGACGTGCGCGTGCTCTTCACACCGCACCCGCCAACCGGCGCGGCGGCCGAGCCTTACCCGGGCGCGAACGACGGCGCGCTCGTCATCTTCGCCACATCCGCCGAAGAGGCGAGAGCGCTGGCTCAGGCGGAATTGACCTCACGGCTCTCGGCCGTGGTCGTGCGTTAGTCATTGCCCCGCCATTTGAACGAGAGCAGGATCACCCACAGCCGACTTCGACTTGTCGGGTACCCACACGAGAGGGAGAGTCCAATGTCGGGCTTCAAGAAGTTCCTGCTCCGCGGGAATCTCGTAGACCTGGCCGTTGCGGTCGTCATCGGCGCGGCCTTCGCCACGCTGATCACCGCGTTCGTGGCCGACTGGATCACGCCTCTTCTCGGCCTCATCGGCGGCAAGGGCGCGTTCGGCGACCGCAGCTTCACCGTGAATGACAGCGTCTTCAAGTACGGCGAGTTCGTCAACGCGCTGATCGCGTTTCTGATTCTCGCCGCGGTGCTGTATTTCCTCGTCATCGTGCCGTTCGCCATGTTGCTCGACCGGTACAAGAAGGAGCCCGAGCCCGACGCGCCCACGCGTGAGTGCCCCGAGTGCTTGAGCAAAATCCCCGCCGCCGCCCGCCGCTGCGCGTTTTGCACCGCGGAATCGGCGCCGCAGTCGCCGGCCGTGCCGGCGCAGAGCTGAATCAGCCTCCGTGGTGAGGCGGCCGCTCGCGCTCGTACCACTCGCGATCGCGCTCGGCCGCCTCAGCCGCGGCCGCGTCGTCGCCCCATCCGACGTCGACGTCGTCGCCGGTTTGCTCCGGCAGCATCTCGCTCACAGCTCGCCCCCGAGAACACCGACGGCGCCGGCGCTCGCCTGCCGCGCGTCAGCGGGCGCGTCGAGGTCGAGCACCCGCACGTGCAAGGTGGTGCGCTGCTGCAGCGCCGCGCGCAGCGCACGATGCAAGCCGTCTTCGAGGTAGAACTCGCCCCGCCACAACACGACATGCGGAAACAGGTCGCCGTAGAACGTCGAGTCGTCGTCAAGCAGGACGTCGAGCGCGAGCACCCGCTTGGTGGTGATCAGCTCGTCGAGGCGCACCTGGCGCGGCGGAACCTGCGACCAATCGCGCAAGCTGAGGTCGTGCGCCGGATACGGACGGCCCTCTTGAACCGCCTTGAAGATCACTCGACTCCCCTGCCCCACCCGCTGGTCCGCGCCGGATCGACCCTGCGCCTCGATCGGTCTCGACTATTCTGCGACACGACCCGAACGACCAGCACAGTCAGCCAGGGCATATCGCCCACAGGTGGGAGCGCGCTTTGGACAGCTTCATCTTGACGCTGTCCTGCCCGGACCGGCTCGGCATCGTGCACGCCGTCACCGGCTTCCTGGCCGACCACGGCTGCAACATCGTCGACAGTCAGCAGTTCGGCGACCGCGACACGGGCCAGTTCTTCATGCGGGTGCTCGTCGAGGGCACCGACGCCGCGTACGGCTTGGAGGCGCTACGGCGCGGGTTCGCGCCCACCGCCGAGGCGTTCGCGATGGATTGGGAGATCAACGACGCCCGCGCCAAGCCGCGCGTCATCATCATGGTGTCCCGGCAGGGTCACTGCCTGAACGACCTGCTGTACCGCTGGCGCACCGGCGCGCTGCCCGCCGACATCGTGGCGATCGTCTCGAACCATCTCGACTTCGAAGACCTCGCCGCGTCGTACGGCATCCCGTACCACCACATCCCGGTGACGCCGGCCACCAAGGCGGAAGCGGAGCACAAGCTGCTCGCGCTCATCGACGAGCACGACGTCGAGCTCGTCGTCCTGGCCCGCTACATGCAGGTGCTCAGCGACACCGTGTGCGAGCGGATGCCAGGCCGGATCATCAACATCCACCACTCGTTCTTGCCCAGCTTCAAAGGCGCGCGGCCGTATCTGCAGGCGCACAACCGAGGGGTGAAGCTCATCGGCGCCACCGCGCACTACGTGACGGCCAACCTCGACGAGGGCCCGATCATCGAGCAGGACGTCGCCCGCGTCGAGCACTCCGACGGCGTCGAGCAACTGGCGGCGATCGGCGCCGACCTCGAATGCCTGGCGTTGGCGCGAGCGGTGCGCTGGCACCTCGAGCACAGGGTGCTGCTCGACGGCCACAAGACGATCGTGTTCCGCTAGACCGGACGTGCTCACCGAGGCCGGAGTGATTGAGGGAACAACTAACGGCGGACCTCGGTTGCCGCCGGTATGAAGGTTGAGATCTGGTCTGACGTCGTCTGCCCCTGGTGCTACCTCGGAAAGCGCCGGTTCGAGAAGGCGCTCGCGAGCTTCGAGCACAACTCGGACGTCGAGCTGCGCTGGCGCAGCTTCGAGCTCGACCCGGGCGCTCCCCCCGTCAGAACCGGCGACCCGGTGCAGCGGCTGGCGGACAAGTACGGCATGTCGCGCGCCGAGGCGGACGCCGCGAACGACCGGCTCACCGGACTCGCCGCGGCCGAGGGGCTGGAGTACCACCTCGACAAGCTGCGCTCGGGCAACACCTTCGACGCGCACCGGCTCCTCCACCTGGCCGCCGACAAGGGCGTTCAAGACGACGTGAAGGAACGCTTCTTGCGCGCCTATTTCACCGAGCTGGAGCCGGTCGGAGACCACTCCGCGCTGGCGCGGGTCGCGGTCGACGCGGGACTGCCGGCGGACGACGTCAACGACGTCCTGGCGACTGATCGTTACGCCGCCGCGGTGCGCGCCGACGAGGACCAGGCGGCGGCGTACGGCATCACCGGCGTCCCGTTCTTCGTCCTCGACGGCAAGTTCGGCGTCTCCGGCGCGCAGTCATCCGATGTGCTGCTGCAGGCGCTGCGCCAAGCGTGGGCGGCGGCTAACCCGCTCACCATGCTGGACGGCGGGCGCGGCGACGCCGTGGCCGACCAGGGCGGCGCGTGCGACGGAGACAGCTGCGCGGTGTGACGCCGCGTTTGCGCGCGGGGGATCGCGGGGAGACGGCCTGACGTCGCCGAGACCCGGGAGGTCGCGATGGGCCGCGAGGAAGAACGCGAGACGCTGGCGGGTAGCCGGCCGGAGCACGCGCCGCAGGTTGATCTAGACGCCGCCTCGCATGGCGTGGAAAATCCTGTCGACGCGCCTGAGCCAGATCGACCGGGAAAGGGCCCGGACGACGAGCTCGCTGGCACGTCGGCGTTCGAGCTCGGCGATCCGGACGCGGTGCCGTCCGACGTCACCGACACGCCCGAGTACCAAGAGGAATTGGCTGAGGCACGACGCGCTGTGAAAGAGGGAGACGCGGTCGTTGAAGACGGCCGCGACCAGATGCCGCCGACGCGACACAATCGCGGCTGAGCTGCCAGGAGGCGTGATGGTTCGCAACACGAAGCGTTATGCGGCGGGTGTCGTCGCGGTGCTGACCGGCGCGTCGCTCGCCGGCACCAGCGGCGTCGCGTTCGCTGACGGACACTGGCGAGACAACGGACACGTCAAGCTCGACCACGCGTTCGTCATCATGCTTGAGAACCACTCCGAGCACGGCGTGATCGGCGACCCGAACGCGCCGTACATCACGTCGCTCGCGGCGACATACGGCAACGCCACGAACTACTACGGAGTGACGCACCCAAGCGAGCCCAACTATGTCGCGCTGATCAGCGGCTCCAACTGGGACACCAACACCGACAGCCCGGCGAACCGGTTCGACCACACGAACCTCGTCGACACGCTCGAAGCAGCAGGCAAGACCTGGGGCGCCTACCTTGAGGCGATGCCGTCGGTCGGATATCTCGGGGACTCGTGGCCCTCGGACAGCAATCCTTTGTACGCGTCAAAACACAATCCGTTCGTGTTGTTCACCGACGTCCGCGACAACGCGGCCCGCCTGCAAAATGTGAAGCCGTACACCGACCTGGCCAGCGACTTGAACAGCCAGCGCGCGCCGCAGTTCGTGTTCATCGCACCGGACCAGTGCAACGACATGCACGGCGGCGTCTACACGGCGGTGGCCGGCCATCCTGAGACTCCGTGCCCGTACGGCTCGACGAACGACGACGCGAACGACGCGGCGCTCAAGCAGAAGGCCGACGCGTTTGTGAAGAGCGCGGTCGCGACCATCACGCACAGCCGGGCGTGGACGCCGCACTCGGCAATCTTCGTCGTCGCCGACGAAGGCGACTACACGGGCAATGCGACGACCGGCGGTTGGGACTCACCGGCCGGCTGCTGCGACTCCCCCGTGCTGCCCGCGGGCGACCCCGACATCAGCGCGGCGTGGCCAGGCGGCGTGTACGGCGGCGGGCTGGTCCCGGCGATCGTCGTCAACGGAGGACATCCTCGACACGTCGTCGACGACACGCCCTACAACCACTACTCGTTGCTACGCACGCTTGAAGACGCGTGGGGGTTGCCTGAGCTCGGCTTCACCAGCGACCACCGGCAGGTGTCCACCATGAACGGGCTGCTGTCAGGCGACTGAAAGGTTAGCCGGGTAACCTCGACGCCATGAGCGTCGCGGCCTTTGCAGCCTCTACGAGCACACCAAGCGGCGGCGTCCCAGGGGGGCCGCTCGGCCGAAGCGGGTTTCGCGACGTCAACGACTTCGCGAAAGACACCTCCTGGCTGCACGGCGTCATGTCGAACTACGCCACCTACGGCGTGGTGCTGTTCGGGCTGCTGATCGTTGTGGGCTTCCTGTGGGCACGGTCGCGCTCCGACCTCCCGGCGGTCGCCGCGGCGCTATGGGCGGCGGCGGGCATGGGGATCGCGATCGCGCTGAACCAGCTGATCGTCCACGCGGTCGATGAGCCGCGTCCATTTGCCTCCATGTCGAACGTGTTGCTCCTGGTGCATCACGCCAACGACCCTGGCTTCACCTCGGATCACTCCGTGATGGCCGGAGCGGTCGCGGCCGGGCTGTTCTTCGTCCGGAAGGTCCTGGGATGGGTCACGGCCGCGGCCGCGGTGTTGATCGCGTTCGCCAGGGTCTACGTCGGCGTGCACTTCCCGCAGGACGTGCTCGCCGGCTTGGCGCTCGGCGTCGCCGTCGTGTTGGTCGGCTGGCTGCTCGCGCGCCCAGTGCTGCTGCGGCTGTTGCGCGCGCTCGAGCGCGGCCCGCTCCGGTGGGCGGTCTCCGGCCACCAGCGGCTCAGCTGGGTGCAATCCCGAGCGCGATAGCCCACTGTGCTAGCTCCCACTTCGCAGCACCAAAGCCGTGGCGGGCGCCAGCGTTTTCGTGCCCGAAACCGACGCGCCGTTGGCATCCACGTACCCCGCCGGAACCGAGACCGTCACGGCGGTGTCCGGCGACGGGTTGAGGTAGACGAGACCCTTGGTGAACGTCCGAGAGAACACCGGGCCCGAAAGGACCGCCGCGGTGGTCGGAGCGCCCACGTCGATCATCCATAGGGGGTTGGCCGGGTCGACCTTCCCGCAGGGGCGGTAGATGTACGCGCCACCGTCCCTGCCGTCCCATGCGAGGAGGAACGCGGCCCGGCCGTAGCTCATGGTGGCGAGGTCGCTGGACGTCGGCGGCGTGTAACCGTAGTCGATTCCCGTCAGGTGGGCGCCGGTCGACTGGACTGCCTGGTCGTAGTTCAGCAGTTCCACCAGTGGCGGGGTGCCGCTATTCGCTGTTGTGTTGAAGCGGTTGGAGAACGGCCCGCAAATATCGCCGTACCGGGAGTAGTGCTCTCTGTTGTAGATGTTCAGCTGGCCGGCGATGTCCAGACCGTACGAGCGCTGCCACGTCGTCCAGGGATTGGCCGCCACGTTGGCTGCGGCCAGCAGGCCGCTCGCTCGGATTTGAGGAGCCACCGCCCGTACGAAGCCGGCCATCGCCTGGCCATACGCTTGATCGCTGTACTCCGCGATCTTTCCATTGATGCCGTGGCCGGGGTAGGTGTTCACGTCGTCCATGTACACGCCGTCGAAACCGTCGGCCTTCACAGCGGCGATCACGTTCTTCGCCCACGTGTTTTGATACGCCTGGTTTCCGATGTCCATGGCGGAGTAAGTCGGATAATCCGTGTACGTCAGGCGCTGCCCCGAGGTGTTATGCAAGAACCACTCGGGATGGTAGGCGTTGGCGTAGCAGTAGTACATCCCGAAGGAGTCGTGCGGCAGGTACGCCGACGGCGAGGAACCGCACGTCTGCACCTTGGTGACCGGCGCCTCCATATAGGCGAGGACCTTGGTGTTCGGATTGGCGGCCTTGATTGCCGCCACATGCGCGTACATGTACTCCTGCAAGATGACGTACCGGTACCCCCGAGTGTCGCCGAGGTAGCTCGCCTGACCGGTGTCGATCGCCAACTCGGCGATGCTCGGCCCACGCGTTGCGGTCGGATCGGGCGCAGGCGAGGCAGTCGGCGATTGGGACGCGGTCGGGGTCGATGACACGGTCGGCGTCGGCGATTGGGACGCGGTCGGGGTCGGCGACACGGTCGGTGTGCTGGAAGCCGATGCGGTCGGCGTGGCGGTCGAGGTGCTTGTCGAGGTCGGCGAGGGCGACACCGTTGCCCAATGACCCTTCTTCGGGGTTGGGAGGTGTCCAGGTCGGCTGGCCGCGGCGGCAGTCGCGACTAATGACACCGCCGTGATGGCGATCGTTACTATGAGCAGAATGCGGACTTTCACAAGTGCTCCGTCCGAGCTATTTGTCGCCCCCCGACAATTGTCAACCGGTTTGTGAACGTCGTCGACCGAGACTCGGTTGACGAGATTCACATGGCGACGCATAAATGCGTCGCGGTGGCGTAGTTGGGCTAGCCCTGCCGGCCTACGGGAACGCAACCGCCGGCGGCAGGTCGCATTATCGACCGAAAGGACTAGCTATTCGCGGAACAGGCGCAAGTTTCGCGGAAACCGAAGGCAACATCGGCGGCGCGCGTCGACAGGTTTGGAGGCGACCTCGCGACCGCCAGGCGAACGCGACGTGGCGAACGACATGCAAAGCACCTTTCTTCCTCGGCCGCCTACCGGGTTAGCTGACGGGTTCGGGCGAGGAAGATCGCCCTACGGCAATGAAGCCGATTCACCCCAATGCAAATTGGGTCCCCGGCCCTGCTGTCGCAGGTTCGGCGGTGACCGCGAAGATAACGTTTTGTTATCAACACGGTCGGGTCGTACTGTAGCGGTGGTCTTGCGCCGGGGCAAGCCCGTCTCGCGCCGAAGCGCTTCGGGTGAGCAATCTTGAAAACGCGAGAGAAGATCCTTCCGGCCGCACGACAGCCGTTTTTGATCGTGGTTCCGGCAGCGCTGATCGCTGCGGATCTTTCTACGTGATCAATGGTGTTGCGGCGCGCGCCCAACGCGCGAAGATCTGGGTCTCCAGATTCGTAGCGGCGTCGGCGCGCGCGACTCGATAACCTGTGCGCAGGAGTCGATGATGATCGCTCTGTCGTATGGAGCGGCCAATGCCACGAAATCCGCGCCCTCGACCTGACGAGACCCTCTCTCGGGTGTTGGCGCGGGCGGCGCGCATTTGCTCTCGCGTGATTATTGGCCTGTTGCTCGTCGTTGGAGACGCTGCCCGGTTTGGCGCCGCGGTGCCGCACACCTCGGCGGCCGCGGAGCCGACCATCTCGAATATCTCGGAGTTGTCGATCGACACCGGGCAGATGAATCACCTCGGTGACACTCGGCGGTACAACTACGTGATATTGCAAGAGTACATGTATTCCCGGATAGGCGAGATCAAGCGGGCCAATCCGAGAACTAAGGTGCTTGCCTATCTGGAGGCGGCAACCGTTCGGGCTCGCGGTTGCGGGGCCGACCCGGCACCGCGTTCGCACACACCGCACGATTCCTTCGCTGTCGACTATTGCTACGCCGCACGCGCACACCCTGAATGGTTCCTGCACAATTCCGTCGGAAGACACCTCGCCTACGCTGACTACCCGCGTTACATGGTGATGGACGTCGGAAATCGCAGCTACCAGCGCACGTGGGTCGCCGACGCCATCGCCGCCGCGCGTTCCGACGGTTTCGACGGCGTCTACCTAGACGACGTGAACACTTATCCCGGTCATGGGATTGGTGGGCAGATCGCGGAATACACCGATCGGGCCTACGGCAGGGCAATGACTTCCTTCCTCGTCACTGCGAGCACTGAGCTTCGCGCGAGCGGCCTCGTCGTCGCCGCGAACGTCGCAGCGAATCCGTGGATTGCCTGGCAGCGCGCGTACGGACTCGAGATCGCGTCGCATCTTTCGGCATACGTCCGCGAGCACTACTCCCGATACGGCGATATTTGCGGACCGTTCTCCGAGCGCTTCGCCGCCACGGCCGGCAGGGACACCCCTCCATTGGCAGACCTGCTGACCTACGACCGGGCTGTCCAGGCCGCCGGTGCGCATCTGCTGGGGATCGACTACGGCTATTCGCCCGCAACCGCGACTGACCTTGCCGCAGCGGCTTACGGCCGGGCGGTGTTTCTGCTCGCCTGGGATGGCCGGGCAGGCGGGGCGTACGTCTACCGGCCGTGCGGCCCCGTCGACCCAGCGAGCGCCTCATGGACGCTCGATCTGGGCGCTCCGACGACGGCGGCCGTCCTGACCGGTGCCGTCTACCGACGCTCGTACAGCCA
>DASVDW010000078.1:0-5767 GCA_036380925.1 Acidothermaceae bacterium | reverse complement strand
GGTGGACACCGTGATGGTCACCTTCGACTGCGGTGGCAGCAGCGTGTTGGCGGGTGGGTTCTGGTCGAAGACGATCCCCTTCTTCGCCTTGTCGGTGGCCTCCTGCTTGACCACCGGTTGGAGATCCGCGTCCCGCAGGGCTTTTTCGGCGTCCGCCTGTGCCAGGCTGACGACCGTCGGCACCTTCACGTCGGTGACGCTGTGCTTCGAGACCAGCAGATGCCGGAGCAACAGCCCGACACCGACGAACACCGCGATGGCCAGCAGGAACAGCAGGATGTAGGTGAGGGTGCGTCGTCCGCGCGGTTGTTGGCGCACGACGCGGCTGTCGGTCACCGGCGCCATCCGCGTCGTCTGATCGGTCAGCAGCGGCGTCGCTTGCACGGGGATGCCGCTGAGCGCGCGCTCGATGTCCTCGCGCATCTCCCCCGCCGACTGGTAGCGGTTCGCCGGGTTCTTCGCCATCGCCTTCAAGACGATGGAGTCGATGGCGGGGCTCACGTCGGGGTTGAGCTGCGAGGGCGGCGTCGGGTCTTCACGGACGTGCTGGTAGGCGACCGCGACCGGGGAGTCGCCGGTGAACGGCGGCACGCCGGTCAGCAACTCATACAGCAGACAACCGGCGGAGTAGATGTCGGATCGGGGGTCGACCGGCTCGCCGCGGGCCTGCTCCGGGGACAGGTACTGCGCGGTGCCGATGACCGCGGCGGTCTGGGTGACCGTCGTGGTGGACTGCGCGAGGGCCCGGGCGATGCCGAAGTCCATCACCTTCACGTCGCCCGTGCGGGTGAGCATGACGTTGCCCGGCTTGATGTCGCGGTGGATGATCCCGTTGCGGTGGCTGTAGTCGAGCGCCTGCAACACCTGCGCGGTTATCTCGAGCGCGCGGGTCGGCATGATGTGCCGCTCCGTCTTCAAGACGTCGCGCAGCGTGCGGCCGTCGACGTACTCCATGACGATGTACGGCACCTGGACGCCGTCCAGCGTGCTCTCGCCGGTGTCGTAGACCGCGACGATGGCAGGGTGGTTCAACGACGCCGCGGATTGCGCCTCGCGGCGGAATCGGGACTGGAACGAGGGGTCGCGGGCGAGGTCCACGCGCAGGGTCTTGACGGCGACGTCGCGGCCCAGCCGCAGGTCGCGCCCACGCAAGACTTCGGCCATGCCGCCGTAACCGAGCACCTCGCCCAGCTCGTAGCGGTCGCCGAGCCGCCGTGGCTCAGTCATGATGAGGACCCTCTCGTGATTGCGGGGAGCCCACTCACCGTACCGGTGAGGGCGCGGTTCATTGCGTTTCCTTCAGCGCGGCTGTCATCACGGCCTTGGCGATCGGGGCCGCCACTTTCGCGCCCGTGGCGTCGTTGGCGCCGCCGCCGTTCTCCACGACAACCGCGACCGCGATCCTTGGTGACGCCGCGGGAGCGAACGACACGAACCACGCGTGCGGCGGCTTGCCCGGCGCGTTCTCGGCCGTGCCGGTCTTTCCGGCGACCTTCACGCCGGCGATTCGCGCGGGGGTGCCGGTGCCCTTGTCGACGACGCTTTCCATCATCGTGGTGAGCTCGGCGGCCACCTCCGCCGAGAGCGCCTGTCGGATCGCGGTCGGCTTGGTGGTCTCGATCACCGCGAGGTCGGGTCCGACGAGCTGCTTGACCAGGTACGGCTTCATCAAGGTGCCGCCGTTGGCGATCGTCGCCGCGATCATCGCCATCTGCAGCGGGGTGGCCCGCACGTCGAACTGCCCGATCGCCGATTGAATCGTCTGGGCGTCGTCGAGGTTGCTCGGAAAGACGCTGTTCGCCGATTTCATCGGAATGCTGAAGGTCGAGTTGAACCCGAACGCCTCGGCCTGCTTGCGCAGCGCGTCTTGCCCCAGCGTTTCACCGAGCCCGCCGAACGCGGTGTTGCAGGAGATCGTCAACGCGTCGATGAGGGTGGTGGTCTTGCCGTTGCCGCAGCTTTCTCCGGCGAAGTTCTGCAGCGACTTCGTCGAGTTCGGGTAAGGCAGCGTGTTCGGCGCCGGAATCGTCGACTGCGGGGTGTAGCCGCCGCTGCTCAACGCGGCCGCCGCGGTGACCAGCTTGAACGTCGAACCCGGCGGATAGGTCTGACTCAGCGCCCGGTCGAGCATCGGATTGTTCGGGTCGGCGACGAGCTTCTTCCAGTTCTGCTGGATCGACGCCTGGTTGTGCGACGACAACACGTTCGGGTCGTACGAGGGAGACGTGACGAGCGCCAAGATCGCGCCCGTCGAGGGGTCGACCGCGACGACCGCGCCCTTGCGGCCAGCGAGCGCGCTGTACGCGGCCTCTTGCACGGCGGGGTCGATGGTCAAGATGACGCTGCCGCCTTGCGGTGTGCGCCCGGTGATGAGGTTGGTCAGCTGGCGCACGAACAGCCGGTCGTCGGTGCCGGCCAGGATCGCGTTCTCCGCCGACTCGATGTCCGTCGCGCCGTACACGATCGAGTAGAACCCGGTGACGGGCGCGTACAGCGGACCGTTCTCGTACGTCCGCAGGTACTTCAAGGTGTCGGTCGTCGGCGTGGACGACGCGATCGCGCCGCCGGCGGCGGTGACGATGTCTCCGCGCTGCCGGTCGTACTGGGCGTACAGGGTGCGGGTGTTGTCCGGCTTGTCGCGCAGGTTCTTCGCGTCGGCGAACTGCACGACGTTCGCGTTGACAAGCAGGGCGGCGAACAGCAAAAGGCAGGCGATGGCGACGCGCCGGATCGGTTTGTTCATGGCGCGACCTCCGAAGCGCAGCGGAGGAGTTCGGGGAAGCTCACAGCCGCACCACCTGGGTCGCCGCGTCGTCCGGTCTTGGTGTGGGCGGCGGCGCCGGGCGACGCGCGGAGTCGCTGATGCGCAGCAGCAACGCGATGAGCGCCCAGTTGGAGACCAGCGACGAGCCGCCGTAGGAGAGGAACGGCGTGGTGATGCCGGTGAGCGGGATCAGCCGCATCACCCCGCCGACCACGACGAACACCTGCACGGCAAGGCAAATCGACAGTCCGCCGGCGAGCAGTTTGCCGAACGAGTCGCGCACCGACAAGGACGCGCGCAGCCCGCGGGTGACGATCACGACGTAGACGAGCAAGATCGCCATCAGGCCGGTGAGGCCGAGCTCTTCGCCGACGGTGGCCACGATGAAGTCGCTCTTGGCGAACGGCACCAGGTCGGGGCGTCCTTTGCCCAGTCCGGTGCCCATCAATCCACCGGAGGAGAACCCGTAGAGGCCTTGCACCAGCTGATATCCGGTCGTCTTCGCGTAGTCGAACGGGTGCAGCCAGATCTCGAAGCGCTCGCGCACATGGGCGAACAGGTGGTAGGCGACGAACGTGCCACCGCAAAAGAGCAGGACGCCGATGAACACCCACGACAGCCGCTCGGTGGCGATGTAGAGCATGACGATGAAGAAACCGAAGAACAGCATCGACATGCCGAGGTCGCGGCCGCGGACGAGCAGACCGATGCTCACCAGCCAGGCCACGACGATGGGACCGAGGTCGCGGCCTCGAGGCAGGTCGAGCCCGAGGAAACGCCGGCTGGCCAAGGCGAGGGCGTCGCGCTTGGCGACGAGGAAGCCGGCGACGAAGATGACCAGCAGGATCTTGGCGAATTCGCCAGGCTGAATGGAAAACCCGGCGAACCTTATCCAGTTGCGCGCGCCGTTCACCTCGCTGAACCGGGCGGGCAGGATCGACGGGATCGCCAACAGCAGGAGGCCGATCAGCATCGAAGTGTAGGTGTAGCGCTGCAGCTGCCGGTGGTCGCGCACGGCGATGAGCACCACGATGAAGGCGACCACGCCGATCGCGCTCCACGCCAGCTGCAGGGTCGCGTCTGAGTTCTCCGATTTCGGGGCGACCAGGTCGAGTCGGTGAATGAGCACCAGCCCGACGCCGTTGAGCAGCGCGGCGCACGGCAGCAGCAGCGGATCGGCGTACGACGCGAATCGCCGGACGGCGATGTGGGCGGCGACGACGAGCGCGCCGAGCCCGAGGCCGTAGGTCAGCATGTCGGGAGGCACCCGCTGCGAGCGGGCCAAGCCGACGTCGGCGTACGCGGCGAGCGCGATCAACACCGCGAAGATGAGCATGGCCAGCTCGACGCCGCGCCTCGTGCGCGGGCGCCGCGGCTTCATCGCCTTGGCGGCGTTGGCGAGTCCGGTCGCGGTCGTCGACGTCACGGCGACGCCCCAGGCGAAGTGAGCGACGGGCTCGGGGTGCTCGACGGAACCGACGACGGCGGGGCGTTGGTGGAGTCGCGCAGCCCTTGCACGATGCGATCAGCCGCGCCTCGACTGTGCGCCGTGATGCCGTCGGCGATTCGGTCGCGTTCGAAGGCAGGCAGCGAGTCCATCGGGATGTGGGTGTTCTCGATGGGCGAGGAGAAGTTGATGCCGAGAATGGATCCCTTGATTCCCTTGTAGACAACGACGTTTTGACCGTCGCTGCTCACGTAGTACTGATGCTGTGAGTACCACCAGGTGCCGCCGAACAACGCGCCGGCGACGACGACGAGCAGCGCGACGACGAGCAACGGGCCGCGCAACCGGCGGCGGGGAGGCTCGTCGTCCGCGGCATGCCGACGCGCCGGCGTTCGCCGATGGCCGCGCAACGCCGCGGCGCGCCCGGCCGAGGTGTCGGGCTGGCCGCTGCGCTCGCCGTCGCCGTCGGTGACCGAGCCGCCGACCACCGGTTCGGCGACCGGCGCGCGGTCAGCGTCGACGACGTCGCACACGATGCACGTGACGTTGTCGGGGGCGCCGCCGCGCAACGCGAGATTGACCAGCGCGTCAACCGTTTCTTGCGGATCGGCGATCCGCAGCGCCTCGCAGATCGTGTCTTTGCTGACGACGCCGGAAAGCCCGTCGCTGCACAGCAGATACCGGTCGCCGACGCGGGCTTCGCGGATCGACAGGTCGGCTTCGTCGTCCGGCCTGCCGTTCAGGACACGCAGGATCACCGAACGCTGGGGATGCAGGGGCACGTCGGCCTCGTCGAGTTGCCCCTCGTCGACGTATCGCTGCACAAGCGTGTGGTCGTCGGTGATCTGGGTCAAGACGTCGTCGCGGAGCAGGTAGGCGCGGGAGTCGCCGATGTGCGCGAGGCCGAGTCGGTTGCCGCCGAGGAGCAACGCGGTGAGCGTGGTGCCCATCCCGTCGAGCTCTTCGTCCGCCTCCATCATCTGGCGCAGCTGGTCGTTGGCCTGCCGGATGGCCTGGGCGAGCGCGCCGAGCAGGTCGGCGGGCGGTTCGTCGTCGTCGAGTGGCGCGAGGGTGGCGATCGTGACGGCGCTCGCGACGTCGCCCGCGGCGTGACCGCCCATGCCGTCGGCGACGGCGAGCAACCGAGGCCCGGCGTAGACGGCGTCCTCGTTGTTGGTGCGGATGAGGCCGACGTCGGAGCGGGCGGCGTAGCGGAGGGCAAGTGTCACCAGATCACCGCCGCAACTCGAGGACGGTCTTGCCGATGCGGATCGGCGTGCGCGGCCCGACGGGTGTCGGCGAGGTGACCTTCGTGCGGTCGAGGAACGTCCCGTTGGTGGATCCGAGGTCTTCGACGAACCACTCGCCGTCGCGCGGATACAGCCGCGCGTGCCGTGTCGAGGCGTTGTCGTCGGTGAGCACCAGCGTGGAGTCGTTGGCGCGGCCGATGGTGACCGGCGCGTCGCCGAGGTTGATGCTGGTGCCGGCGAGCCCACCCGCGACGACCACGAGTTTGCGCGGCGCCTTGCGCGACCGGCTCGGCTTGGGCTGCTTCT
>DASVDW010000077.1:0-3001 GCA_036380925.1 Acidothermaceae bacterium | reverse complement strand
AAGCTGCTGCGGTTCGTCACGGCGCTCGACGTCTCGGCGCAGCGCCAGTTGCGCCGAGACGCGGCGATGTTGGCGACGCTGCGGCATGAGCACCTCGTCGGCTTGAGGGCCACCACAACGACCGACGCGGGGCTCGTCTTGGTCTTCGACTACGCCGAGGGCGGCAGTCTCGCTTCGTTGCTGGCGGCTCGCGGCGCGTTGACCGCCGGCGAGGTCGTCGCGGTCGCCGCCCCGTTGGCTGAGGCGTTGGCGACCGTGCATGCCAACGGCGTGACGCACGGCGACATCACACCGGCCAACGTGCTGTTCGACCGGTCGGGCAAGCCGCTGCTCGCCGATGTCGGCGTCGCCCGGCTGGCCGGCCAGGCCGCCGTGGCGCCGGGTGGCCCGGCGGACGTGGCGCCGGGTGGTCCGGCGGCCGACGTGCGCGCGCTGGCCGCCGTGTGCCAGGCGGCACTCACCGGCGCGGCGCCTGAGCGCGGCGCGGATCTCCGCCCGATGGCAGCGGCGAACGGGACGCCCCCGACGCTCGTCGAGGCGATCGAGGCGGCGCTGAATCCCGACTTTCGATCGCGGCCGGACGCCGCTGGTTTCGCCCGCGCGCTGTACGCCGCGTGCACCCCGCGGGCGGTGCGGCTCAACCCCACGGGGCCGGCGCCGGTCAACCCCGCAGGGTCGGCGCCGTTCAACCCCACGGGGTCGGCTGCGCCTGACCCGACGCCGTCCGAGCCGTCCGCCGACGGGCCGCCCGGTCCGCTCGGCGCGGCGAATTCGGCCGCCGACCGGGGATTGCGAGCGCCGCGCCACGCTCGCGTGGGTGATCGGCGGCCGTTCCGTCCGGCCCGGCGGTTGGTGGCGCCCCTCCTGGCCGCGGGGCTGCTCGCGGTCACGGCGCTCGTCGCGCTGGCCTGGGCGGCGCACGAGCGGCCGGCGGCGGCAAGCGCGCGACCGACGGCAAGCGGGCAACCGACGGCGGCGCCGCCGTCGTCCGACACGTCATGGCTTCGGGTGATGGCCGCCCTCGACGCCGCTCGCGACGGCGCGTTTGCCGACGGCGACGTCGACGAGCTCAGCGGTGTCTATGTGGCGGGTTCGGCCGCGTTGGCCGCCGACCGGCGAACCCTTGACCAGATGGCGGACGCCGGTCAGCGCGCGCGAGGGCTGGCGCTGCGGCTGGTGTCGGTCGAGGTTCGGTCGCAGACACCGACCAGCGTCGAGTTGGCCGTCCGCGACACGTTGCCGCCGTACGAAATCGTCGACGCGGACGGTCAGGTGCGTCGGCAACCAGGTCGGGGCGAACGCGAGTGGGTGGTCGGCCTTCGCGCCACCACAGCCGGTGGTTCGTGGCAGATCGCGACCATCGACGCCGCGTGAGCGATAGCCGTCAACTGCGGGCGAACGGGCCGCCGCCGGACTGGCGTCGACGGCGGCCGGGCTTCGCGCGAGGAGGTCTCACAGACCGGTGGCGGCGATCCATGGGTTCGTCGGCGCGTTTCCGAAGATGCGCACGAGCACGACGGGCGCGAGACAGTCGGTCGGGATTGTGACGCGGTCTCGGATCCTCGCGTCGCCGTCGCTCTCGAGCGGAACAGGAGCCGTGGACGACGTGTCGCCGTTCGCGCAGGCAAGGGTCGCGATGACCTGCTTCACCGGACCCGTCGTCCCGTCGTTCGGACCGCCCGTTCCGGTGATGAGCAAACCCTTCACATCGAGCTTGAGGTCGCCGCGCGCCGTGATGCTGGCGTTGTGCACCTTGCCCACCGTCCACGGCGCGCCGGCGGCTGGCACGCCGTCGATGGCGATTTTCTGCGCCGCGGGAAGCCCGACCACGGCCTGGTTGAAGATCTTGTGATGGTCATCGTGCCCCCGACTCATCGCCGTCGTGCCGGCAACCGTCGCCCCCACCACCGCTGCCGCGACAATCCCGCTGATCACACGCATGTCGAACCTCCCAGCTAGCTGACGCCCCGTGTCAACGGCAGCGACGGCTGCGGGCGGCGCTCGGTTCACTTGCCGCGATCTCAGCAAGAGTTGTCATGATGGCCGGGTGAGCCTCCTCGACCGCGACGCCGCGAAGGCGGCCTCGGCGCGCCGCGCGGCGTCGGCCGGGTGGCGGCGCACGCTGGTTTTCGAGGTGTGGCTCGTCTTCGCCATCAGCCTCGGCGCCAGCGGGCTGAATGCGCTGCTCGACCTCATCAAGGACCTCACGGTCGTGAAGCAGCCGTTGAGCTCGCAGCACGCCGTGTTGAACGGCTCGATCACGCCGGATCGGCCGTGGCTAGACCTCGCGTTCCAGCTGTTTTACATCGCGACCGGGTTGGTGCCGGCCGTTCTCGTCGTGTATTTGCTGCACCGCTCAAAGGAGTCGCTGCGCACGATCGGCGTCGACCGCACCCGCCTCGGGCGCGATGTCGGGCTCGGCGCCTTGCTCGCCGCCTGCGTCGGCGGTGCGGGCATCGCGCTTTACGTCGCCGCGCATGCGGCCGGCGCGAACCTCGTGGTGGTGCCCACAACGCTGGGCCCGCATTGGTGGCGGGTTCCTGTGCTGTTGCTCGCGGCCGCGCAAAATGCCATCTACGAAGAGGTCTTGGTCAGTGGATACCTGTTGCACCGGCTACGCCAGTTCGGCTGGCACGACAACGTGGCGTTGGGCGCCAGCGCGTTGCTGCGCGGCTCCTACCATCTTTATCAAGGCTTCGGGGGATTCGTCGGCAACCTGGTGATGGGGCTGATTTTCGGTCGGGTCTATCAACGCACCGGTCGCACGCTGCCGCTTATCGTCGCGCACACCATCATGGACGCCGTCAGCTTCATCGGCTACATCTACCTTGTTGGCAAGGTCTCCTGGTTGCCAAGGTAGGCGCTGTGCGGGGACGTCTTTCACGGTGGTGCGGCGCGACCTAGGACTGCGAGTCGAGCAGCGCGCGCAGCGCGGTGTCCAACCGGGGGTAGGCGAACGTGAACCCCGCTTCGAGCAATCGCGCGGGAAGCACCCGCTGAC
>DASVDW010000076.1:0-27451 GCA_036380925.1 Acidothermaceae bacterium | reverse complement strand
GCGGGTCGGTTCGGCCGCGCCCGCGCGCCCCGGGACCCCGACGACCCGGCGGTCGCCGCAGCAGCGACCGCCGTTGCGCGTCGTCCCGCCGCGCCGCGCGCCGGCGCGCGCGCCGTTCGTGCTGCTTGTCTCGGCAATCCTCGGGGGAGGGCTGGTGCTGGTCTTGTTGATCAACACTTGGCTGGCGCAGGGGTCGTTCACCGTCAAGCGGCTGCAGGAGCAGCAGACGACGGTGCGCAACCAGGCGCAGGCCGTCGCGCAGCAGATCGCGGCCAAGTCCGCGCCGAACGCGCTCGCGGTGCGCGCCGCCGAGCTCGGCATGGTGCCGGCGCCGACCCCGGTGTTCAAGACGAAGGACGGCGCCGTGCTCGGCGTCGCGAGCAAGGCTGTGCGCCCGGCGTCGCCGCCCCAGCCCCCGGCGGCGACGCCGAGCGCCAGCGCGTCCGTGACCGCCAGTCCGTCGGCGACCGGCGACACGAAGTCCCCGGCGGCGGGCAAGTCCCCGGCGGCGGGCAAGTCGCCGGCGGCGGGCAAGTCCCCGGCGGCGAAGGCGTCACCGACCCCGCAGCGGAGCCACGGGTGACCACCCGGACCGGTTATCCGCCGGCTCGCGCGCGGGTGGCCGGCCAGCAGCCGGCCGGTCGGGCGACCCGGCAGCCGCGCCGGCCGCCGCGTGGGCGGCTGAGACGGCCTGGACGACTCGCGGGGCGGCTCGGCCGGCCGGCTCGCCGGCTGCACGCCGCGCTGCTCGTCATCGTCTTCGTGATGGTGGTGTTCACCGGGCGGCTGTTCCAGCTGCAAGGCGTCGACTCGTCGGTCTACGCGAGCGAGGCGAACAAGCAGTACCTGCAAAGCGTGACGATCCCGGCGCCGCGCGGCGAGATCGTCGACCGAAACGGCGCGCCCCTCGCGCAAAGCGTGGACGCGCGCGACATCACCGCCGATCCGCTGCTGGCCAAGACGTCGAAGACCACCAACCCCGGCGCGATGGCGGAGCAACTCGCGCCGCTGCTCGGCGTCGACCGCGCGGAACTGGCGGCCGACCTCACCGGCAAGGGGCAGTTCGTCTATCTGGCTCGGGGCGTGTCGCCAGCCACCGCGGAGGCGGTGTTGAAGCTCGGGCTGCCCGGCGTGCGGGCGGAGAAGGCGATGAAGCGGGTGTACCCGAACGGCGATCTGGCCGCGAACGTCATCGGCTTCGTCGGCATCGACGGCGACGGGCTGGCCGGCCTTGAGTACCAGTTCCAGCAGACCCTCGCGGGCACGGACGGCAAGCTCACCGAGCAGGTGGGGCACAACGGGACCGTCATCCCGGACGGCGGTGCGAACGGTCGCGCCGCGGTGCCCGGACGCGACGTCGCGTTGACCATCGACCGCGACATTCAGTGGAAAGCCCAGCAAGCGCTCGCCGACGCGGTCGCGCAGACCGGCGCTGAAGGCGGCAGCGTCATCGTCATGCGGCCGCAGACCGGCGAGATCCTCGCGATGGCCACCGCCCCGACCTTCGACCCGGCGAACCCAGGCGCCGTGCCTGCGGCCGACCGCGGCAACCCCGCCGTGAGCGACGTCTTCGAACCCGGCAGCACCAACAAGGTCATCACCATGGCGGCCGCGATCGACGCCGGCGTGCTCACCCCCGAGTCGCCGATCGACGTCCCGCCGACCTTGAACCGCGCGGGTGAGGTGTTTCACGACGCCGAGGCGCACGGCGAGGAGCACCTGACCCTCGCCGGGGTGCTCGCCGAGTCGAGCAACATCGGCACCATCCTCGCCTCGGAGGCGGTGGGCGCCACCCGCCTGTACGACTACCTGCGAGCGTTCGGCCTCGGCCAGCACACCGGGCTCGGTTTCCCCGGTGAGAGCAAGGGATTGCTCGACGACCCGAGCAAATGGAACGCCTCGCAGCGCTACACGATCCCCTTCGGCCAGGGCATCTCGGTCAACGCCGTGCAGGTCGCGTCGGTGTACGCGACCATCGCCAACGGCGGCGTGCGGGTGACGCCCACGCTGGTCAAGGGCGTCATGTCGGACGACGGGAGCCTGCGGCCGGTCGCGCCGCCGGTCCGGCACCGCGTCGTCAAACAAGAGACCGCGCAGCAGGTCGAGCGGATGCTAGAGGCGGTCACCACCGATCAGGGCACCGCGCCCGCGGCGCGCATCCCGGGCTACCGGGTGGCCGGAAAGACCGGCACCGCGCAGCGGGTCGACGGCGACTGCGGGTGCTACCGCGGGTACACGGCGTCCTTCGTCGGCTTCGCGCCCGCCGACGACCCGCAGTTGGTGACGCTGGTCGTGCTCGACAATCCGATCCGCGGACACTACGGCGGATCCGTCGCCGCTCCGGTGTTCAAGGACGTGACGTCGTTCGCGCTGGAGACGTTGAAGATCCCGCCCACCGGCACCAAGCCGCCGGTCGTCAAGCTCACGACGCAGTGAGCCGCCCATGAGCCACCCCGTGCGCAACCCCGTGCGCAACCCCGCGCGCGACCCGGTGAGCGATTCGGCGAACCGCGCCCTCGATAGGGTTGCGGCCCGTGTCGGCACCTGATCTGCGTCCCGCGCACGTCGAACCGCGGCGGTTGCGCGAGATCGCGCTCGCCGTGGGCGCGCTCGACGATGGGGCGCAGGCCGGCGACGACCCGATGGTGACCGGTGTGACGCATGATTCCCGCGCCGTGCGCCGGGGCGACCTTTACGCCGGCCTGCCGGGAGCGCGGGCGCATGGCGCGGCGTTCGCCGCGGACGCCGCCCGGCTCGGCGCCGTCGCGATGCTCACCGACCCAGCGGGCGCGGCGCACGCGGCGAACGCGGGGTTGCCGACCGTCGTCGTCGCCGACCCGCGCGCGCTGCTCGGCCCGGTCGCGGCGCAGGTCTACGGACAGCCGTCGCGGCGGCTTCGCTGCTTCGGCGTGACGGGCACCAACGGCAAGACGACCACCTCCTACCTCGTGGAGTCCGGCTTGCGGGCGGCCGGTGCGACCACCGGGCTGATCGGCACCATCGAGACCCGCATCGGCGAGGAGTCGGTCCCGAGCGCGCGGACCACCCCCGAGGGCAGCGACCTGCAGGCGTTGCTCGCCACCATGGCCGAGCGGGGCGTCGGCGCGGTCGCGATGGAGGTGTCCAGCCACGCGCTCGCGCTGCGACGGGTCGACGGCACCCGATTCGCCGTCGTGGCGTTCACCAACCTCTCGCAAGACCATCTGGACTTCCACGCCGACCTCGACGACTACTTCGCCGCGAAGGCGCGGCTGTTCGCGCCGTCCTTCGCCGCGATCGGCCTGGCCAACGCCGACGACGAGCGCGGGCGGCGGCTGCTGGCCGACCCTCGCATCGAGACGCTGGGCTTCTCGCTCGCGGGCGCCCCCGCTGCGGCCTGGCGGGCCAGCGACGTCGTCGTCGAAGCCGCCGGCTCCCGGTTCACCGCGCACGGTCCGGGTGGCCTCGCAATGTCGGTTCGCACCGCGCTCGCCGGCCGCTTCAACGCGGCCAACGCGCTCGCCGCGGTCGCCATGCTGGTCACCGCCGGCGTCGACCCGGGGGCCGCCGCCGCCGGGATCGCCGCGCTGCGCGGGGTGCCAGGCCGGCTGGAGCCGGTCGACGCCGGCCAGCCGTTCGCCGCGTTTGTCGACTACGCGCACACGCCGGAGGCGGTGACCGCCGTGCTCCAGGAGCTGCGCTCCACCGTGGCGAGGCCGTCCGGCCGGTTGATCGTCGTGCTGGGTTGCGGCGGCGACCGCGATGCGGCGAAGCGGCCCTTGATGGGCGCCGCCGCCGCGCGCCTCGCGGACCTCGCGGTGCTCACGAGCGACAATCCGCGCAGCGAGGATCCGCAAGCCATCCTCGATCAGGTGACGGCCGGCGCCGAGTCGGTCGCCGCGGAGCAGCGTGGCGAGGTGGTGGTGCAGATCGACCGCGCGGCCGCCATCGGCGTCGCGGTGGCCCGCGCGCGGGCGGGCGACGTGCTGGTCGTGGCGGGCAAGGGCCACGAGCAGGGCCAGGAAGTGGCCGGCGTGATCCACCCGTTCGACGACCGCCGGGAGTTGCGGGCGCAGCTGGCCGCGCATGGGTTCGCGGGGGCGCCTCGATGATCCCGTTGACCTTGGGCGAGATCGCCTCGCTAACCGGTGGCGCGGTCGCCGCCGACGGTGATCCGGCGACCGTCGTCAACGGTCCCGCGGTCGCCGACTCTCGCCAGGTCGAGCCCGGTTCGCTGTTTGTGGCGGTCACCGGAGCGCGCGTCGACGGGCATGACTTCGCCGCCAGCGCGGTCGCCGCCGGCGCCGCCGCGGTGCTCGCGTCGCGTCCGGTCGACGCGCCCACGGTCCTGGTCGACGACACCGTTCGCGGGCTCGGCCGGCTCGCCCACGGTTACCTGCGCCGACTGTCCGCCGACGTCGTCGGCGTCACCGGGTCGAGCGGCAAGACGTCCACCAAGGACCTGCTGGCGGCCGTGCTCGGCGCGGCCGCGCCGACCGTCGCGCCGCACGGATCGTTCAACACCGAGGTCGGCGTGCCGCTGACCGTCTTGCGCGCCGACACCGACACCCGCTTCCTGGTGCTGGAGATGAGCGCGCGCGGCGTCGGGCACATCGCGTACCTGTGCGGCATCGCGCCGCCGCGCGTGGGCGTCGTCCTCAACGTCGGCGCGGCGCACCTCGGCGAGTTCGGCAGTCGCGAGGTCGTCGCGCAGGCGAAGGGCGAGCTGGTCGAGGCGCTGCCAACCGCCGCCGACGGTGGTGTGGCCGTGCTCAACGCCGACGACCCGCTGGTGCTCGCGATGCGCTCGCGCACCCGCGCTCGGGTGGTGACCTTCGGCCTTTCCGCGGACGCCGACGTCCGCGCGGCTGACGTTCGGCTGGACGGCGCGGCGCGCCCGCGGTTCGCGCTGTGTTGTCCCAGCGCTCCCGGCAGGGCCGCCGAAAGGGCTGATGTCGCGTTGCGGCTGCACGGCGCCCACCAGGTGTCGAACGCGCTCGCGGTGGCGGCGGTCGCGCTCGAACAAGGCGTGCCGCTGCCCGCGATGGCGGCCGCGCTCAACGCGGCCGAGCCAGCCAGCCGCTGGCGGATGGAGGTCCGCGACCGCCCCGACGGCGTCACCGTGGTCAACGACGCGTACAACGCCAACCCCGAGTCGATGCGCGCGGCCGTCGACGCGCTCGTCGCCATGCGCCCGCCAGGCGGGCAGGGCCGCTGCTGGGCGGTGCTCGGCGAGATGGCCGAGCTCGGCGCACATTCGGCCGCCTCGCATCGGGAGGTCGGCGCGGCGGTCGCGAAGGCCGGCGTCGACAAGCTCGTCGCGGTGGGGTCCGCCGCGCGTGGCATCGCCGACGGCGCGGCCGAGCACGGCCTCGCGTCGTCCGACGTCTTTTGCGTCGCGGACGTCGACGGCGCGCTCGAGGTGCTGGCGGCCGCGCGCCCGGGCGACGTCGTGCTGGTGAAAGCGTCGCGGGCGGCGGCGCTCGAACGGCTCGCGCAGGGGCTGCTCGACCAATCCGCGGAGGCGCGGGCATGAAGGGGATTCTGGCGGCGGCGACGATCGCGCTGATCGTCTCGTTGTTCGGCACTCCGTTCGCCATCTCGCTGTTCCGCAGTCGCGGATACGGACAGCTGATCCGCGACGACGGACCAACCACCCACCACACCAAGCGCGGAACGCCGACGATGGGCGGCACGGTCATCTTGCTCGCCGCCTTGCTGGGCTACGGCGCGGGCAACTTGATGAGCGCCAGCGGCCCGACCGCGTCGGGCCTGTTGGTCTGCGGCTTGGCGACCGGCCTCGGCCTGGTCGGCTTTCTGGACGACTTCATCAAGATCCGCATGCAGCGCAACCTCGGCCTGCGGGCGCGCACCAAGCTGCTCGGCCAGATCCTGGTGGCCGTGCTGTTCGGCGTGCTCGCGCTGCAGTTTCCGAACGCCGCCAATGTGCACCCGGCGTCGACCAACATCTCGTTCGTGCGCGACTCGGCGGCCACGCTCGGCGCGGTCGGGTTCGTGGTCTGGGCGCTGATCATGGTCTCGTCCACGTCCAACGGCGTGAACCTCACCGATGGGCTGGACGGTTTGGCCACGGGGGCCTCCAGCATGGTGTTCGCCGCCTACGTCATCATCACGTTCTGGCAAGGGCGCAACGACTGCCTGTCGAAGCTGTCGCCGGGCTGCTACCAGGTGCGCGACCCCTTCGACCTGGCGATCGTCGCGGCGGCGTTCGCCGGCGCGTGCGCCGGCTTCCTGTGGTGGAACGCCGCTCCGGCAAGGATTTTCATGGGTGACACCGGTTCGCTCGCGCTTGGCGGCGCGCTCGCCGGCATGGCGGTCATGACCCACACCGAGCTGCTCCTCGCGATTCTCGGTGGGTTGTTCGTCGTCATCACCATGTCGAGCATCATTCAGATCGGCTACTTCAAGATGACTCGTCGTCGGGTCTTCAAAATGGCCCCGCTGCAGCACCATTTCGAACTCAAGGGCTGGGCCGAGGTCACCATCGTCATTCGGTTTTGGATCATCGCCGCGCTCGCGGTGGCGCTTGGACTGGGCGTCTTCTACGGCGAGTGGATCACCTGGCAGCCATGACCGACTCACCGCGCTGGTTGGCGAACGCGACCCACGACTCGGCCTGGCCGGAGTTGTCGGTGTGCGTCGCGGGCATCGGCGTGTCCGGCGCGGCGTGCGCGCGGGCGCTGCGCGCGCTCGGCGCCAAGGTCACCGTCGTCGACGCGCGCTCGGGGGCCGCCGAGGTCGCGGTCGCGGAGGAGTTGCGCGCGTCCGGCGTGGCGGTGCGGCTGGCCGACGGCGAGACGCTGCCGGACGACGCGCAGCTCGTCGTCACCTCGCCGGGTTGGCGACGCGAGGCGCCGTTGCTGGTCGCCGCCGCGAAGGCCGACCTCCCGGTGTGGGGGGAGCCCGAGCTCGCCTGGCGGCTTCGTTGCCCGGGCGCGCCGGAGTGGCTCGTCGTCACCGGCACCGACGGCAAGACGACCACGACGCTCATGCTCGAGTCGATCCTTCGGGCGGCCGGGCTGCGGACGACGTCCGCCGGCAACATCGGCACCGCGCTCGTCGACGTCGCGAACGGCCCGTACGACGCGCTCGCGGTCGAACTCGGCAGCTTCCAACTGCACTGGTCGCGGTCGGTGGCGCCTCCCGCGGCGGCGGTGCTCAACGTGGCGCCCGACCACCTGGACTGGTGGGGCGGCTCGTTCGCCGACTACGCCGCCGCGAAAGGACTCGCCTTCGCGCACGCCGAAACCACCGCGGTCGGCAACGCCGACGACCCGCAGACCGTGCGGCTGCTGGCGCGCGCGCCCGGACGCCGGGTCGCGTTCACGTTGCTCAGCCCGCGTCCGGGACAGCTCGGCGTGGTCGAAGACCTGCTCATCGACCGCGCGTTCGTCGCCGACCCGGACAACCAAGCGGTCGAGCTCGCGACGCTGTCCGACATCCCCGTGCCCGGACCGCACAACGTGGCGAACGCGCTGGCCGCCGCCGCGCTCGCCCGCGCGCACGGCGTCTCGCCGGACGCGGTCGCGGCCGGGTTGCGCGACTTCCGGCCCGCCGGTCATCGCATCGCCGACGTCGGCGAGATCGGCGGCGTGCGCTACGTCGACGACTCCAAGGCGACCAGCCCGCACGCGGCCTCCGCCTCGCTCACCTCGTTCGACTCGATCGTGTGGATCGCCGGCGGGCTCGGCAAGGACATCCCGTTCGACGACGCGGTGCAGGCCGCGGCGCCTCGGTTGCGCGCGGTCGTGTTGTTCGGGAGCTGCCGGTCGCAGATCCACGAGTCGATCGCGCGACACGCGCCCGAGGTCCCGGTCGTGGAGGTGGCGGAGCCGGAGACTGCTGACGTGCAACGCGTTCTCGACGCCGTCGTGGCCTGCGCCGCCGAACTCGCGCGGCCCGGCGACGTCGTCCTGCTCGCTCCTGCCGCGGCGTCGATGGACATGTTCCGCGACTACCGGCACCGCGGCGACGAGTTCGCGGCCGCCGTGCGGCGGCTGCGCGCGGAGCGGACGTCGTGACGCCGGGCCGGAGGCGTCGATGACCGCGAGCGCGGGAGAGGCGCGGGTCAGGTCGGCCCGCCCGACGGGCAAATCGACGGGCAAATCGACGGGCAGGACGACGGGCACGTCGGCGGGCAAGTCGAGCGCGGCGGCGAGCGTCACGCCGCTGCCCACCCGCGCCGCCTCGGTTCCGCTGCTCGCCCGGCCGCTCGCGTCGTACTACCTGCTGGTGGCGAGCACCGCGCTGCTGGTGGCGTTCGGCCTGGTGATGGTCTGGTCGTCGTCCTACGTCGAGACCAGCGGCGCCGACTCCAAGGTGTCCTTCGCGATCGTGCAAAAGCAGGCGCTGTGGGTGGCGATCGGCCTGCCGCTGCTGCTGCTCGCCAGCCGGCTGCCGGTGAGGGCGTTTCGCCTCGCCGCCTACCCGGCGGTGCTCGGGGCGCTCGTGCTGCTGATGGCGGTGCTGGTGCCCGGCCTCGGCGTCACCCTGAACGGCGCGCGGCGCTGGCTCGACCTCGGCGGTCCGTTCACCATCCAGCCGTCGGAGTTCGCCAAGCTCGCGCTGCTGATCTGGGGCGCCGACCTGCTCGCCCGCAAGCACCAGCACCGCACGTTCGACACCTACCGGCGAATGCTGATCCCGCTGGTCCCGGTGACGTTGGTGGTGCTCGCGCTCATCGAAAAGGAGCACGACCTCGGGACCTCGATGGTGGTGATCACCATCGTGCTGGCGTTGTTGTGGTTCGCCGGCGCGCCCGGGCGGCTGTTCGGCCTGCTCGTCGGATTCGTGGTCGCCGGCGTCACGTTGCTCGCGATCAGCCAGCCGTACCGGATGCAGCGGCTGCTCAACTTCGGCCACCCGTTCAAGGACCTGCACAACACCGGCTGGCAAGCCGGTCAAGGCATCTACGCGCTCGGGTCGGGCGGGTGGTGGGGAGTCGGCCTCGGCGGCAGCAGGGAGAAATGGGGCTACCTCCCCGAGGCGCACAGCGACTTCATCTTCGCCATCATCGGCGAGGAGTTGGGTCTGATGGGCACGCTCGCCGTGCTGCTGCTGTTCGCCGTGCTCGCCTACGCCGGAATCCGGGTCGCGCAGCGCAGCCGCGACACGTTCTCCCGGCTCGTCGCGGCCGGGGTGGTCGCCTGGCTGATGGTGCAGGCGCTGGTCAACATCGGGGCGGTGATCGGGTTGCTGCCGATCACCGGCATCCCGCTGCCGTTGATCTCCGCGGGAGGCTCGTCGCTGATCTTCACCATGTTTGCCCTCGGCATGCTGATGGCGCTCGCGCGCAACGAGCCGCGGGCTGCCGCGGCGCTCGCCGCCCGCCGCCCGGGGCCGATCAGGCGCGCGGTCGCGCGGGTTGGCGGGCTCGGCCACGGCTCGCTCAGCCACGACTCGGGCAGCCACGGCGCGCGGCCGCGACGAGGTCGGTGAGCGGTGCACGTGTTGCTCGCCGGCGGGGGCACCGCCGGGCACGTCGAGCCCGCGCTCGCGGTCGCGGACGCGTTGCGCCGACGCGATCCGTCGATCGGCGTCACCATGCTCGGCACCGCCCGCGGACTCGAAACCCGCCTGGCGCCGGCCCGCGGTTACCAGCTGGCCTTGATCCAGCCGGTGCCCCTGCCGCGTTCGCTGACGCCCGCGCTGCTCACCGTCCCGACCCGGATGCGCGCGGCGGTTCGCGAGACCGCCGCGATCCTGCGCCGCGTCGGCGCCGACGTCGTCGTCGGCTTCGGCGGCTACGTGGCGCTGCCCGCGTACCTCGCGGCACGCGCGGAGAAGCTGCCGTTCGTCGTCCACGAGGCAAACGCCAAGCCGGGCCTGGCCAACCGGTGGGGCGCGCGGTTCACGCCGTACATCGCGAGCAGCGTCGCCGACGCGCGGCTGCCGCAGGCGGTGCCGCTCGGCATCCCGCTGCGCCGCGCGGTGGCCACGCTCGACCGCGCCGCGCTGCGGGCGCAGGCCAGAGCCCAGTTCGGGCTGCTGCCGGACGCTCCGACGCTGCTGGTGTCCGGGGGGTCGCAGGGGGCCAGATCGCTGAACAACGCCGCCGCGGCCGCGTCGCCGGACCTGCTGGCGGCCGGCGTGCAGGTCTTGCACGTCGCCGGTCCGACCCAGATCGCCGACGTGGAGCTGCCGCCGTTGGCCGACGGGCAGCCGCCGTATCTGCTGCTGTCGTATGTCGACCACATGGAGTTGGCCTACGCGGCGGCCGACCTCATGCTGTGCCGCGCCGGCGCGATGACCTGCGCCGAGCTGTCCGCGGTGGGGCTGCCGGCCGTCTACGTCCCGCTGCCGCATGGCAACGGCGAGCAGCGGTTCAACGCGGCGCCGATCGTCGCGGCCGGCGGCGGGCTGATGGTGGCCGACGCCGAGCTTTCCGCCCGGTGGTTGCGCGAGAGCGTCATCCCGCTGTTGCATGACCCGGCGCGGCTAGCGGAGATGTCGGCGCGGGCGGCCGAGTTGGGCCGCCGCGACGCCGACGAGAAACTGGTGGACATGATTTTTCAGGCGGCAGGCGTTCGGACGTGAACGACACGACCCCGGCGGCCGGCGACTTGGGCCGGGTGCACTTCATCGGCATCGGCGGTGGCGGCATGTCCGGCATCGCGCGCATCATGCTGGCCCGCGGCGTCACCGTGTCCGGCAGCGACGCGAAAGACTCGCGCGTGCTGGCGGCGCTGCGGGTGCTCGGCGCGCGGGTGAGCGTCGGGCACGACGTGGCCAACGTCGCTCACCTCGGCCCGGACGACACGGTGGTGGTCTCCACCGCGATCGCGGCGTCCAACCCGGAGCTGGTGGCGGCCCGCGACCGCGGCGCGCGGGTGTTGCCGCGGGCCGCCGCGCTGGCATCGGTGATGGTCGGACGACGCGGCATCGCCGTTGCCGGCACCCACGGCAAGACGACGACCACGTCGATGCTGGCGCGGGCCTTCCAGCACTGCGGGTTCGACCCGTCGTTCGCGATCGGCGCCGACCTCAACGAGCCGGGCTCCAACGCGCACGACGGCGCGGGCGACCTCTTCGTGGCAGAGGCCGACGAAAGTGACGAGAGCTTCCTGCTGCTGTCGCCGCACGTCGCGATCGTGACCAACGTCGAGGCGGACCATCTCAATCACTACGCCGACCTGGAGCAGATCCACCAGGCGTTTGAGAAGTTCGCCGGGAGGCTCGACGCGGCCGGCTTCCTGGTCGCCTGCGCCGACGACCCGGGATCGCGCCGGCTGGCGGGCGCGGCGCAAGCCGCCGGGATCGACGTGCGGCTCTACGGCGAGTCGCCCGGCGCCGACCTGCGGCTGGAGAATCTCACTGTCGCCGGGACCGGTTCGTCGTTCACCGCCGTCGCGGGAAACCGGCGGTTGGGCGACGTCGTGTTGAACGTCCCCGGCAGGCACAACGCGCTGAACGCGCTGGGCGCGATCGCGGTGGGCCTGGGGTGTGGCGTCGCGTTCGCCGACTTCGCGGCCGGCCTGACCGCGTTCACCGGCGCGCGCCGGCGGTTCGAGCCCAAGGGCGTCGTCGGGGGAGTGCGGGTGTTCGACGACTACGCCCATCACCCGACCGAGATCGCCGCCGTGCTGCGGGCGGCGCGAACAGTGGCCCCTGGGGGCCGACTCGTGGTCGCGTTTCAGGCGCATCACTACTACCGGACCGCCGACTTCTGCGCCGAATTCGGAGCCGCGCTGGGGCTCGCCGACGACGTCGTGGTGATGGAGGTCTACGCGCCGGGGGAGACACCGCTGGCCGGCGGCACCGGCGCGGCGCTGGCCGCGCACGTCACCTTGCCGCCCGAGCACGTGGTGCTCGAGCCGTCCTGGTCGGCGGTGCCGGCGCACCTTGCCGCTCGCGCGAGACCTGGTGATCTGGTCATCACGATGGGCGCGGGCGGCGACGTCGCGATGCTCGCGCCTGCCGTGCTCGACGCGCTGCGCGCCGACCCCCCAGCGCCCGCACCCGGCGACCCCGCGGCCGCCGTCAACGACCCGCGCTCCGTCGACCCGCGCTCCGTCGACCCGCGCTCCGTCGAACCGGCTCACGGGTCGGCGACGCCCTGAGCCGGTTCGACGGAGTTCGCGGTGTTCGCGGCGGTTTGCCGGCCGAGAAATTCGTAACACGCCGGGGGCGTCGTTGACCTCGCCAAGGGCGGGCCCTAATCTCCTTGGCACTTTCAGGTTGACATAACTATAAGGGTCTACCTGAGGGTGAGGGTCCGGGAAAGCGGGCCCTCGCACCAGCAGTTTCTGCACGTGTGACCGTCGGTGGTGGCTTCCCCGCATCATCGCCGCACCCAGCTGCCCCCGCCGTGGGGGCGTGGCGCCGCGTGAACCGCGGAGCGCGCCTCCGTCGACGACGTGCGATCACGGGTCGAGCACGCAGGGGCCGGACTCTAGGGAAGGCAAGGCGAATAGGCCGTGGCAGCACCGCAGAACTACCTCGCGGTCATCAAGGTTGTGGGCATCGGGGGTGGCGGCGTCAACGCCGTCAACCGGATGATCGAGGTCGGCCTCAAAGGCGTCGAGTTCATCGCCATCAACACCGACGCGCAGGCGCTGCTGATGAGTGACGCCGACGTCAAGCTGGACGTCGGGCGCGAGCTCACTCGCGGCCTCGGGGCAGGCGCCGATCCCGAGGTCGGCCGGCAGGCTGCCGAAGACCACGCCGAGGAGATCGAGGAGGTGCTCAAGGGCGCCGACATGGTCTTCGTCACCGCCGGCGAAGGCGGCGGCACCGGCACCGGCGGGGCCCCCGTGGTGGCCCGGATCGCCCGCTCCCTTGGCGCGCTGACGATCGGCGTCGTGACCCGCCCGTTCGGGTTCGAGGGCAGGCGCCGCGCCGAGCAGTCCGAGCTCGGCATCGAAAACCTGCGCGACGAGGTCGACACCCTCATCGTCATTCCGAACGACCGGCTGCTGTCGATATCCGACCGCAAGATCAGCGTGCTCGACGCGTTCAAGTCCGCCGACCAGGTGCTGCTGCAGGGCGTGTCGGGGATCACCGATCTGATCACCACGCCGGGCTTGATCAACCTCGACTTCGCGGACGTGAAGTCCATCATGGCCGGGGCCGGCTCGGCCTTGATGGGCATCGGCTCCGCGCGCGGTGAGGCGCGCGCGGTGGCCGCCGCCGAGATGGCGATTTCCAGCCCGTTGCTGGAAGCGTCGATCGAGGGCGCGCACGGCGTGTTGCTCTCGGTCGCCGGCGGCTCCGACCTCGGCTTGTTCGAGATCAACGAAGCCGCCCAGCTGGTCGCGGAGGCGGCGCACCCCGAGGCGAACATCATCTTCGGCGCGGTGATCGACGACGCGCTGGGCGACGAGGTCCGGGTCACCGTGATCGCGGCCGGCTTCGACGGCGGCGCGCCGCGGCCCGCGCGGCAGGCCCGGCGCGCGCAGGCGGAGGCGGCGCGGCCAACCACGCCCGGCCGGTCCGACCCGGTCGAGCAGGCGATCAACATCAGCACCTCGCCGGGGGCGCCGTCGTCCTCGCCCCGGATCGACCCGCAGCGCACCGAGCCGCGCGCCGAGCCGCAGCACGTCGACGTGCCGGCCGCGCACAGCAGGCTCGGCCTGGACGACGAGGTTCCGGTGCGCCGCGAGCCGGTCGTCCCGAGGCGCACGATCGTGTTCGACGACGACGCCGACGAGCTCGACGTCCCCGACTTCTTGAAATAGGAGTGCTCGCCCTCGGCGGGATCGGCGGCGGGGTCAGGTACGCGTTCACCACCCGGGCCGGCGGGGTGAGCGGCGCGCCGTTCGACTCGTTGAACCTGAGCTTGGACGTCGGCGACGATCCGGCCGCGGTCGCGACCAACCGGCGGCGGGTGCTCGACCGGCTCGGTCTGCCCGGCGCGGTGTGGCTGAAGGCGCGGCACGGTGGCGAGGTCGTCGAGGTCGACGACCCCGACATTGGGGTGCCGCAGGTCGACGCCATGGTCACCGCGCAACCCGGCCTCCCGCTCGCCGCGCTGTCGGCGGACTGCGCGCTCATCGTGCTCGGCGATCCCGGGGCCGGCGTGATCGGCGTGGCGCATTGCGGCCGTCCCGGCCTGACCGCCGGTGTCGTCGCGAACACGGTTGGCGCGCTGCGCGATCTCGGGGCCGCGTCGATCCGCGCCGCGATCGGTCCGTCGGTCTGCGCGTCGTGTTATGAGGTTCCGCGAGAGTTGGCCGAAGCCGTGTGGCGCGCGGTTCCCGCCTCGCGAGCGCGCACCCGCGACGGGCGGTTCGCCATCGACATCGCGGCGGGGATCACCGCGCAACTCGCCGGCGAGGGCGTCGAGCTCGTCCGGCACGTCGCGGGTTGCACACGTGAGGACCCAGCCCTGTTCTCCTACCGGCGTGACCGCGTGACCGGGCGGATGGCGGCGATCGTGTGGCGGTCGGCGTGAGCGTCCTCGATCCGGCGGCACGGCAACGCCAGCTGGCGGGGAGCCTGCGCGCGCTGCGGGATCGGATCGCCGTGGCGTGCGACCTCGCCCACCGCGACCCGGCCGAGTTGACGCTGATCGCGGTGACCAAGACGTTCCCGTCGTCCGACGTCGAGCTGCTGGCCGACCTCGGCGTCACCGACATCGGCGAGAACCGCGACCAGGAGGCGCGCGGCAAGGTCGCCGCGTTGACCCAACGCTGGGGGGAGCCGGCGCAGGCGCGCGTGCGATGGCATTTCATCGGGGGACTGCAGACCAACAAGTGCCGCTCGGTCACCAGCTACGCGCACCTGGTGCACTCGGTCGACCGTCCCCGGCTGGTGGACGCCTTGGCGGGCGCCGCGCAGGGTCGCGCGACGCCGTTGCGATGCCTGGTGCAGGTGGATCTCGACATCGATCCGAAGCCGGGACGCTCGGGCGCGCCGGTCGCCGACGTGCCGGCGATCGCGGACGCGATCGCCGCGTCGTCCGCCTTGCAGCTGGACGGTGTGATGGCGGTGGCGCCGCTCGGCGGGGACCCGCGGCGGGCGTTCGAGCGGCTGGCCGCGGTGACCGCGGCGCTGCGCCGCGACCACCCCGAGGCGACCGTCGTGTCCGCGGGGATGAGCGGCGACCTCGAGGCGGCGATCGCCTGTGGCGCGACTCACCTGCGTGTCGGAGCCGCGTTACTCGGTTCCCGACCGCATGCTAGGTAGGGTCCGAAACGGAATCCGGCTGCGACGAAGCCGACTGCACAACGCGAGGAGACACCGATGGCCTTTATGCGCAAGGCGGCGGTCTACCTCGGCCTGGTCGAGGACGGCGAGCAGTACGACGAGCAGTACGACGCGTACGACGAGTACGAGTCGCAGGCTGCGCCCGCTCCCGCCGCCCGTTCCGGCCGCCGAGGCGGCGCTGGCGCCCACGACACCGCGGTCGACCTCGATTACGGCCGACGCGGCCCCGACCACCGCCTTGACCAGCGCGAGGGCAGGCATGACGCGCGTGACCGGTCGGCGGGTTATCCGGCGTCCCGATCGGCGCTCGCGACTGCGCCGGCCCCGACGCCGACCCGGCTGGGCTGGTCCGACGGCGTTCCGTCGGTGCGGGTGACCACGCTGCACCCGCGGACGTACAACGAGGCGCGGGCGATCGGCGAGCACTTCCGCGAGGGCACGCCGGTGATCATGAACCTGACAGAGATGGACGACGCGGACGCCAAGCGGTTGGTCGACTTCGCGGCTGGCCTCATCTTCGGCCTTCATGGCAGCATCGACCGGGTCACTGCGAAAGTCTTCCTCCTCTCGCCGCACAATGTTGAGGTGACCGCTGAAGACAAGCAGCGGCTCGCAGAAGGCGGGTTCTTCAATCAGAGCTAGCGCGTCAGATCGGGTCTAAGGGCGGCCGTTCCCCGTGTCAATCTTCTGGCAGGTCGTCTACGACGTCTTGTTGGCGTTCGTGATCGTGATGATCGTGCGCCTGGTGTTCGACTACGTGCAGATGTTCTCCCGCGAGTGGCGGCCCCGAGGCGGCGTGCTCGTCGTCTTGGAGATCTGCTACTCCATCACCGACCCGCCGCTGCGCACCGTGCGCGGCTGGGTGCCCGCGCTGCGGGTGGGCCGAGTCAGCCTCGACATCGCCTGGATCGCGCTGCTCATCAGCGCGCTGATCCTGATGACGGTGGTGCGGTCCCTATGATCTGTCCTGCTCTCCCGATCCAGACGCACCGACCCTGCCCTGCCTGCCCTGCCGGCTCGAACGTGACGACGAGGTGACCTGATGCCGCTGACCGCAGAGGACGTCAAGAACAAGGAGTTCACGCACAGCCGATTCAAGGGCGGTTACGACGAGCGAGAAGTCGATGACTTCCTCGACGAGGTCGAAGCCGAGCTGACCCGGCTCTATCGCGAGAACGCTGACCTGCGCGCCCGGCTGCAGGTCGCCGAGCAGGCGGCCCGGCAAGCGGCGGCCGCCCCGCCGACGCCGTCCGGAGCGCCGGCGTTCTCCCCGGACGCCGCCCGAGCCGGTGCGCCGGCCGGACCTGCGCCGGCCACCGCCCCGCCCGCTGGGCCGCCCGCGGCCGCACCTGCCGCGCCAGCCGCGCCAGCCGCGCCGGCCGCCGCCCAGGGTTCCCAGGAGGCGGCGTTGCGGATGCTGGCGATGGCCCAAAAGACCGCCGACGAGACGGTCGCGGAGGCACGCCGTGACGCCGACAAGCTGCTCGCCGAGGCGCGCGCCAAGGCCGAGCAGCTGGAGCGGGAGACCCACGAGCGGCACCGCGCCGTGGTCGGCAGCCTTGACTCCGAGCGGGAGAAGCTGGAGCGCCGAGTCGAGGAGCTGCGCTCGTTCGAGCGCGAGTACCGCGCGCGGTTGAAGTCCTACCTCGAGGGCCAGCTGCGCGACCTCGAGGGCCGGGGCGAGAGCGCCCCGCCGCCGCCTCGTCCAACCGTCGCCCCCGCAGGAGCGCCTGGCGGGCCGACCGGCGGTCCGGGCGGTCCCGGCGCGACGAATCCGCCGCCGATGCATGGCGCCCCGGGCCAGGGCGCGGGCGGCCCCGCGGTGCCTGGCGTGCAGCCGCCTGCTCGTCCGGCCAGCCCGTTCGCACCTGTCTCGGCGCCACCGGTTCCGGGCGCGCCGCAGCCGCCGGCATCCGAGCCGCTCGGCGGCGGCGACGGCCCCAGCGGTCCGCCCAAGCAGGCGCCCGCAGGTGGGTTCGAGGTCGACGAGGGTCCTGAGGTTCCGCCCACGCATGGCTGACGTCGGCTCGACCACGTCGCGGGCGGCCGTGCGGTGCTCGTGATCAAGCTGTCGGGGGCCGCCGTCTTCGTGGCCGCCATCCTGGTCGGAGTGGGCTTGCTGCTCACCCGCCCAGGGCTGTACTACGTGGCGATCGGTTTGTCCGGCGCCGCGTTGCTGGCGGTGATCCTCAGCGCGTTTCCCTGGCGGCGGCGCCCGCCGCGTTATCCGTAGTGCGGCGGCGCCGGCCGCGTTATCCGTAGTGCGGCGGCGCCGGCCGGGTCAGACCCGGCGGCGGAACGGGTCGCGCGCCGGCGGGGCCGCGAGTGACAGCCGCGTGCCGTCCATCGACAAGCCGGTGAGCGCCAGCACTCGAGCCAAGATCGACGCGGTGGTCTCGCCGTAAGCGACCCCGTCGGCGGTCACCATGGCGCGGTAGATGGTGGCGTAGTGCTTGACCGGGGTGTTGTAGCTCCAGTCGACCGAGCCCAGGTGCAGCGCGTGCCCCCTGGTGCCGCCCGGGCCGTCGAAGGCGCCGCTCCAGACCTGGACGCCGGCCGGTCCCGCCGCGAAGCTGCCGCCGTTGCCGACGTCGTCCGCCCGCGCCGCCGCGATCAGCTCGCGGGTCTCCCGCTCGGGAAGGACCAGAGCGGGACGCACCTGGCTCGCCAGCGCGGGCACCGCGACCGCGCCCGGGCGCAGCGTGACGCCAGGGGTCGGTGGTTGGCCGAAATAGGGTGCGGCAGCCACGTCCACCTCCACTGTCACGGATTAACCGGTCGCATCGGGGGTGGCCGTCAGTGGTTCGGCCAACTCCGCCCGCGTTCAGAGGATCGGCTTGTCGCCCCCTCCACCTTGACTGGGCCAATCGGGTGGTTCCGTCCTGGCGCTTCGTTCGCCCGTCCGGCGGGGTGCCCGCAGGCGGATGGCCCGCCGCCCGGCCCAGCCGCTCAACCCCGCCCGATCAGCGCAGCCGGTCAGCCCAGCCGGGCGGCGAACGCCCCGCGTCGTCCGGGCAGCCGTTCGAACCGGTCCATCACCGCACCGTCGTGGCCCGGCACCACGGTCGCACCACCCTCGGCGAGCCCGGCCAAGCGCTCGAACGCCACGCAGCTCGTCGGCACGTCGTGCAAGACCGGGAACGGCACCTGGGCCTCCAGGTTGGCGTACAGGTGCGCTGCGTCGGAGGCGAGCACCAGGTCGCGGGAGGCGGTGCGCAGCCGCACGGCCTGCATACCGGGTGTGTGCCCGCCGATGTGCAGCGCGTCGACGCCGTCGACGATCCGTGCGTCGCCGGACAGCAGTTCGAGCCGGCCGTCGGCCCGCAGCTTTTGGACGGCGGCGATGTCGGCGTCCTCGACCGCGCTTGAGCACAGCCGAAAGCGCATGAACGCCCCGGTGTAGAAGTCGAGATCCGCTTGTTGCACGTGCACCCGCGCGTTCGGGAACGCGTCAAGCCCGCCAGCGTGATCGAAATGCAGGTGGGTCAAGACGATGGTCGAGACGTCGGACGGCTCCAGCTCAAGCTCGCGCAACGCCGCGACCGCGCCGCGCTCGAAGTCGATGCCGCGGCGGCGCGCGACCGGTTCGTCGAAACCGGTGTCGACCAGCAGCACCGACGAGTCCGAGATCGCCACCCACAAGGAGTAGGCGAAGTTGACCGCGGTGTCGTCGCCGCCGCGCAGCAGGCAGTTGCGCAGCGGCAGCCGCCGTCGTCCGATGACGAGTTGGTAGACGGTGTGGGCGGCTTCGATCATGCTCGCTGCGCCGTGAAGTCTGGCGACTCCTCCAGCACCTTCAACTCCACCCCTGCCTCAGGACCAAGCGCGGAGTCGAGGTTCGGGTTCACCACAAGCATCCGGACGACGTCGTCGCCGGTGTTCAGGTGCTGGTAGGTGACGCCGCTTTCTTTGATCGGAATCGCGATCACGTCACCGGCGCACCACTCATGACGGACGCCGTCGAGGTCGGTGCACCCGCTGCCTTCCAAGACGTAGTGCAACGTGCCGCCTTGGCACTGCAGCCGGCCGGTGCGCGAGCCGACCGGGATTTCCAGCTCGTGGCAGTACAGCGAGCGCGTGCTGGGCCCGTCGAGGTCTGGATGCAGGTACCAGCGCATGATGCCCATCGGGTTGGTCTCGAGAGTGGCGCCGTCGCGCGTCAGGAGATTCGCCCCGGCGAGCCGGCGGGCGCGTTCGGTCGCCGCGGCGCGCACGGTGTTCTCGAACAACGTCATCGCGAGGCCTCCTCGCCGCTCTCGGCGTCCCAACCGGTCTGTTCCTTGACCTGCGTGAGCATCGAGCCGGTCGCGTGCATGAAAGGCAGGTAGACGAACGCGATCCACTCGCTGCTGCCGGTCGGATCGAGGTTGAAATGCTGATGTTCCACGCCGCCTGGCTTGATCGGCAGCACAAGCAGATCGCCGGTCTTCCAGTCCAGCCGCTCGCCGTCGAAGACGCTGTAGCCGTGGCCGCGCAGCACGTAGATGACCAGACCGCCCTGATGGGTGTGCGCGCCGGACTCGGTCAGCACCTCCTTGCGGAACACCATCCAGTCGCGGACCGCGACGTCGTCCGCCTCGATGTGCAGGTAGTACATGCTGCGGCCCTGTCGCGACTGCTGCCAGGGCAGCTCGTTGCCCTTGATGACGACGCGACCGGTCTCGGCCATGCGTCGGCGGTGCTGGAAGGTTTGGAACATCACCTCGTACGGGTGCGTGCGGACCTTGGTGTGCACGGCCGTGGGGGTGGAGCGCGGTTTCGGGGGCTGGCCGCTGGTCGTCGGCATCTGGGCACCTCGGTCTCGGTGTCGTTTTGACGGAACGTATGTTGTATACAACGCTGGGGTCAAGCTCGCGGACGGCGGCGCGCGGGACCCTCCTTACCGCCAGGTTGCGGTTTGGTCTCCGTCGGGCTGGGACGTGCGCAGAATCGTTGACCCTAGATTGAATCCTTGATACAACTTCGCGCTATCGAGTGCCGGCGAGGCCCGCCAGGCCATCGCGGACCCCCACCAGCTCAAGAACGGAAACCGGCCATGGCGAGAACGGCCCTTCGCGCGTCACGCGGATTCCAACGTACTTGGCTCGCGGCGGCGACCGCGACCCTCGCCGCGTTGAGCGCGGCGTGCGGCAGTGGGTCGTCGAACAGCTCGACGACCTCTCCGACACCCACCCAGTCGAGCGGCGGCTCCGCCGCCGCGCCGTCGGCGTCCGCCTCCTCGGGTGGCGGCGCCGACCTGCAAAGCCTGTACGAGGCGGCCAAAAAGGAAGGCAAGATCGTGTTGTGGGGCGGGGAGGACCCCGCCGAGCTGAAGCAGGCGTTTGACGAGTTCAGCAAGACGTACCCCGGCCTGAAGCTGGAGACGACCGCCGTCAACCCTGACAAGCAGCCGACGCAGCTGACGACCGCGAAGGCGGCCGGTCAACCGCTGCCGGACCTCATCCAGGGCCGCAAGGAGTTCATGCCGTCCATCACCCAGGCCGGCTTGGTGGATCAGAAGCCGAACTGGGCTGACTACGGTGTGCCGAGCTCGATCATCAGCGACGACGGCGGCCTGCTTGAGTACCGCTCGGTGTACGCGCTCGCGTACAACAAGAACCTGGTGAAGGACGCGTCGAGCGTGCCCACCACGTGGCAAGCGCTCGACGACGCCAAGTGGAAGGGCAAGGTCAGCGTCGACCCGCGCGGGTTCCCGTTCAACATCCTCGCCGTTTCTCTCGGGGAGTCGGGGACGCTGGATTACGTGAAGAAGCTGAAGTCGGACGTCAGCCCGGACCTCGTGCAAGGTTCCACGGCCGGACTGGTCAAGCTCTCCGCCGGCGCGCACGCGTTGCGACCGGCCGCGCTTGAGGACGTCAAGACCCAGCTGGCGAAGAACGCGCCGCTCGGTTATGTGATTCCAGAACCGGTGATCGTGCAAGACACGCTGTGGTACCTGACGGCGGGCGCACCGGACAAGAACGCGGCGATGTTGTTCGCGATCTGGTTCACCTCCAAGGACGGCGGCCAGGTTCTGACCGACAAGCTCGACCATCGCACCAACCAGCTGCCGGAGGAGGCCGCTGGCAAGAAGGTCGTCACCTACTCGACGCCAGAGGAGGCCGCGCTGGTCGCGAAGGTGACGCCGGAGATCGTGAAAGCGCTCGGCGGCGGGTGACACCCGCGTGAAACGGCGGGAAGCATCTCATGGTGATGTCGGGACCGCGCACTGACACGTTGCCTCGCCAACGGCAGCAAGGGCCGTTGGCGAGGCAGCGAAAGGCGCGGTCCCGATCACTTTCACCGGCGGCGCTCGCGGGGATCGTCACTCTCGTGTTGGTGTGCGTCCCGCTGGGGGTCTTGCTTTGGAGCAGCTTCTCGGTGAGCAAGACCGGCCTGCCATTTGGCGCGGGCTCGCATTTCTCGATATCGAACTATCGGCGGGTGTTCACCGACGGCGACCTCGTCGGGCCGGTGCTCAACACGATCTTCTTCGTGGTGGGTTCGCTCGCGGTCGGCCTGTCGATCAGCACGGGTATCGCGGTGTTGCTGGAGCGCACGTCGCTGCCGTTCCGGAATCTGGTTTTCGCGCTCGTCGTGGCGCCGGTCGCGATGCCGCAAGTGGTCGCTGGAATCGCATGGGGTTTGTTGCTCGATCCGCGGGTCGGCCTCATCAACCACATGCTGCGGTGGATACCGGGCGTGAACGGACCTGGTCCGCTCAACGCCGGCTCGCTCGCGTCGATCACGGTCGTCGAGGGGTTCATGCTGGTGCCGTTCTCGCTGTTGCTCGTCGCGCCGGTGGTGCGGTCGACAAGCGGCGCGCTGGAGGAGGCGGCCGCTGTCACGGGCGCGGGCACCTGGGCTCGCACAACGAAAATCGTCGCTCCACTGATGGCGCCAGGGTTGCTCGCCGTTTTGGTGTACCAGTTCGTGACGGCGGCGCAGGCGTTTGACATCCCGGCCGTGCTGGGTCTGGAGAAAGGAACCAAGGTCTTCAGCACCGCGATCTACAGCGCGTTGAGCCCGGCGGTGGGGGTGCCCGACTACGGGCTCGCGAACGGCATGTCGGTGTTGCTGCTGATCTTCGCGTTGATCCCGATGTACTGGTACTACCGGATGGTCGGCCGGTCCGAACGGTTCGCGGTCATCACCGGGAAGTCGTATCGTCGGCGGCCGGTGGCGCTCAGCGGCGTCGCGAAGTGGGCCGCCCTCACCGGCCTCGGCGGCTACGTGGTCTTCGTCGTCTTGCTGCCGCTGTTCATCTTGCTTTGGATGAGCGTGCAGCCGTATTACGCCACCCCCAGCATCTCGGCCCTCGGCCGCGTCGAGTTCGACGCATACCATCGCGTGTTCACCGTGCCGGCTTTCTTGAGCACGGTTCGCAACACGTTGATCCTCGGGGCCTTGTCGGCGACATTGGTGTGCGTTGTCGGAACGATGAACAGCTGGCTGTTGCTGCGCCGGCGCGGATTTTTCGGCAAGCTCACCGATGTGTTCGCCTTCGTCACGCACGGCATCCCAGGAGTCGTGCTCGGCGTCAGCTTGCTGTTCGTGTCCTTGACGACCGACTCCCACTTCCACCTCGGGCTGTATGGCTCCATGCCGTTGCTGGTCATCGGCATGGTGATCGTCTGCCTCGGTTTGACCACGCGCATCACGACGGCGGGCATGGGGCAGATCCATCGCAACCTCGAAGACGCCGCCGAGATGTGCGGCGCCGGCTGGCTCGCTCGACTGCGTAGCATCACCGTGCCGCTGATGTCGCCGGCCATCGCGAACGCGTGGGTGCTCACGTTTGCCTACGCGTTGTCGAACCTCACGCTCACCGTCGTCCTCGCGAGTTCGAAGAACCGCGTTGTCGCGGTGGAGTTGTACACCCGTTGGAACTTCGGCGACGTCCAGACCGCGGCGGCCCTCGGCCTCTTGCTCACGGCGGTCAGTGTCGGCGCGACCGTCGCCGTGCGCCGGTTCACCTCGCACAAGGAGATACGCACAACATGAAGGACGTCGTGCTGACGAACGTCGAGAAGACGTACGCCGACGCAAGCGGTTCCGGCGTCGCCGCGGTGCGAGGGGTCGACCTGTCGATCGCCGCGGGGGAGTTCTTCGTCCTGCTCGGCGCGTCGGGTTCCGGCAAGACGACCTTGTTGCGGTGCGTCGCAGGGCTCGAGACGATCACCGGTGGCCAAATCGCGATCGGCGGCGCCGTGGTGGCCGCCGGCAGCCGCTCGGTCCCACCCGTGCGACGAAACATCGGCATGGTCTTTCAGGATTACGCGATCTGGCCGCACATGACCGTCGGAGAAAACGTCGAGTTCGCGTTGCGGCACGCGCGATCCGGTTCGATGCGCGGCTCCGCCGCTCGCGCGCGCGTCCTCGAGGTGCTGGACGTGGTCGGGCTCGCCGACCTCGTCGACCGTGGTGCGACGTACCTGTCAGGCGGGCAGCAACAACGTGTCGCGCTCGCCCGCGCGGTCGTCGCGAAACCAGACGTGTTGTTGCTCGACGAGCCGCTGTCCAACCTCGACGCGCGACTGCGAGCGTCAATGCGCAAGGAGTTGCGCCGCATCACCGCCGAGCTCGGCGTGACCGCGATCTACGTCACCCACGATCAGATCGAAGCGTTGATGATGGCCGACCGGATCGCCGTCATGCGGCACGGTCGGGTGTTGCAGGTCGGCACCCCTGAGCAGATCTACCGCACTCCCGCCGACCTGTTCGTCGGGGAGTTCGTGGGTGAGGCGAACCTGGTGCCGGGGCAGGTCTCCGGCGCGGCGACGGCGCCGCCGGACGCCGCCGAGGGCCAGCGCTTCGTGACCGTGGAGTCGCCACTCGGCGTGCTGACCGCGCTGGCTGGCGCGGGCGCCACGCCGGGCGCGCGGGTTCGGCTGCTGATTCGGCCAGAGAGCCTGCACGTGTGCCACGACGGCGTCGCGCCGTCGATCCCAGGTTCGAACACGATCACCGGTCGGGTGCGTCGCGCCGATTTCGCCGGCGCGCACACCGAGTTGGCCGTCGAGGCGGGCGGGGTCGTGCTCCAGTCGCAAGCCCACGGATTCGACGCGGTGTCGCTCGACACGCCGATCACGCTCACCGTTGGCGCGCAGTGGGTCGTCGCACTCGGCGAGCCGGTTGGCGCCGACGAGGGCGCGCCAGCCGCCACGCCCGCCAAGGTGGCCGGCCGGAGCTCGTGACCGCGGCGGCGACATGACAACCCGCCGGTAATGGTGTATTCAATATCCGATAAGGCGGACGGCCGGACTGGCCGCCAGGGAAACCCGGAGAAACCAGCGATGAAGGACTTCCAGTACGGCGCGCCGACCGAGATCGTCTTCGGCGCCGGCGCGCGCAAGAAGCTGCCGGGCGCGATCGCTCGACTTGGTGGGTCACGCGCGTTGATCGTCGCGGACCGTGGGATCGCGGGCGCGGGCTTGGTTGAGCAGGTCGCGAGCGTCTTCGACGGCCAGCCTGCTGTCTCTCTTGCGCCAGCGTGGACGTCCGTGCCGCAGGACCCCACGTTCGGGGACGTCGAGGCGCTGGTTCGCCACGTGCGCGACGAGCGAGTCGACACGGTGATCTCACTCGGCAGCGGCAGCGTGCTCGCGGCCGGCCGGTCGGCCGGCGTCTGCGCGCCGTCGACCAAATCGGTGCGCGAGATCGCGAAGGGCGGAGCCGACGCCCCGCCGTTGTTGAACGTCGCGGTGCCGACCACCGCCGGGTCCGGCGGCGAGGTGTCGCGACAGGCGACGCTGACCGACGACCAGACCGGCGAGAAGAGCGGCGTGCGCGGATGGAGCGTCGCGGCGAGGTTGGCGGTGCTCGACCCGGAGCTGTTGGTCAGCGTTCCTCGCTCGCAGGCGGTGGCGTCCGGCATCGACGCGATGACCCATGCGCTGGAGGCGTACTGGTCGAAGCGGGCGACCGTCTTGACCGACGCGCTCGCGCGGCCGGCCTTCAAGGTGCTGGTGGAGAAGCTGCCGCAGTCGCTGGGCTCCTCGGACACCGACGTGCTCGGGGAGATGTTGGTCGCCTCGGCGATGGCCAACCTCGCGTGCGGAAACGCCGGTCTTGGCCTGGTGCACGGCCTTAACAAGGGCATCACCGGCGTCTCGCACAAGAAGGGCTACGAGTCGGTGTCCTACGGCATGCTGCACGGCGTCTTGCTGCCGTGGGTCGTCGACTTCAACCGACCGGCGGCCGCCGCGAAGTTGGCCGACCTCGCCGCAGATCTTGACGAGTATCGCGGCCGCGACTTCGACGCCGAGTCCGGAGCGCGCGCGCTGCTGGACACCTTGGTGCGCTGGCTGGACGAACTGGGCGCCCCGTCGCGGCTGCCATGGAACGCCTGCGACGAGGACGATCTGGAGTTCATCGCGAAGGACACCGCCGGACGCGCGATGTGGCAGGACAACCCGCGCACGGCGACGGAAGAAGAACTCAAAGAGCTGGCTCGGCTCGCACTCACGGACTGGAAGCAACGCGATTGGAGCGCCTCATGAGCGGCATTGGCAAGGACGACGGCATCGCCGTCATCGGTCTCGGCAAGATGGGCCTGCCGATGGCGCGAAACCTGCGTACCGCGGGTTTTCGGGTGTGCGGCTACGACCCGGTCCCGGCGGCGTGCGAGGCCGCGAAGGCCGTCGGCGTCGACATCGTCGACAGCCCCGCGTCGGCGGCGGCGTCCACCGCGATCGCCCTGATCGTCGTCGGATTCGACAACGAGGTCGAGCAGGTGGTGACGTCCGAGGACGCCGGTTTGCTGGCGGGCGCCAAGTCCGGTTACGTGATCACGATCTGCAGCACCATCGAGCCGAACACCTCGATCCGTCTGGCCGAGATCACCAGGAAGCACGAGGTCGAGCTAGTCGACGCGACGATGTGTCTGGGCGAGCCGGCCGCGGAGGACGGCACGTTGCTGTTCATGTGCGGTGGCGACAGCGCTGCCCTCGATCGCATCCAGCCGGCCCTCGAGGTCGTTGGCGCGAACATCTTCCGCCTCGGCGACGTCGGTACTGGTCAGGTCGGCAAGATGCTCAACAACTACCTGCTGTGGAGCTGCGTCGTCGGCAACTACGAGGCAATGCGACTGGGAGCGCGTCTCGGCGTCGATCTGGAGCCCTTGCGGCAGGCGTTGTTGCTCAGCAGCGGCGCCAACTGGGCGCTTGACACCTGGTTGCGTTCGCGGCCGATGCCATGGGCCGAGGACGACATGCGGATCGTCATGCAGTACGCGGACGAGGTGAAGCTGCCGATGCCCGCGGCCGGCTTGCTCCGTGAGGAGATGAAGGCGATCAAGGTCGTCAAGAACGCGTGGACCGAGGGCGGCGGCGCGAAGTCCAGCATGGACGCCTTCACCCGCGCGCACATCTGAGCCGGGTGGCGAGACGTCGGACGCTTCGCGTCGCGGCCGGGTAACAGTGTTGTCACGTGCCTCGCGGTTCCGTTGACATGCCCCGAATACTGCATACGATATCCCGAAACTGCGGGTGAGGAGCGGCCGCCCCGGCCTTTCGCGCAGCGGATTGATCGCCCGAACGAACGACGGCACGTCGTGCGCGGGCGCCTACGTCTCGCGCGACGCGAGCGACAAAGGAGACGCAATGAAGCTCCACAAGGTGCGTTGGAACCCCGGGCGGTTCGTCGTGGTCGCCGCGAGCGCGCTCGCGTTGACCGCGGCGGCCGCGTGCGGTAGCAGCGGCAGCAAGGCCGACACGGGGAGCACGCCGACGCCGCAGGCGACGACCGGCGCGAGCTCCTCACCGGCGGCGAGCGCGGGCAGTAGCGCCCCTTCGACCGAGGTCGACAAGACGAAGACGGTGTTCGTGTTCAACTCGACGCCGCAAGAGCAAGATCTGCCCGAGCTGATGGCGATCGACGCGATGAAGGCGGCCGGTTATGACATCAGCATCAAGCAGCTCGACGGCTCGGTGTTGCCCTTCCAGGCGTTGAGCAGCAACCAGGGGCAGCTCACCGGCGCTTCGTTGCCCGAAGGCGCGCTGGCCGTGCAGGCGGGCTCCGACGTCAAGATCATCACGTCACGCAACCAGAACCAAGTGGTGTGGGTGGCGGACAACAAGTACAAGGACTGCTCCAAGCTGAACGGCCAGAAGGTCGGGATCTACTCCGAGACCGGCGGCTACACCATCTTGATGAAGCTGTACTTCGCGAAGGCCTGCCCCGATGTGAAGCCGACGTACGTCACGATTCCCGACTCACCGGTCCGCGCGCAGGCGGTCGCGACCGGCAAGCTCGCCGGCACGGCGCTCGGCCTCCCTGACGCCATCGCGCTGCAGAAGGCGAACCCGGACGGCAGCTTCTTCGT
>DASVDW010000075.1:0-18676 GCA_036380925.1 Acidothermaceae bacterium | reverse complement strand
CGCACCGGGCAATTATGATGGCCGGGCCCGCTGGACGCGGGCAAATGACACCCGAAGGAACAGCTGAGCATGTGCGCGGCGTGTGGCATCGCGAGTCACGTCGTCGTCGAACCCGAGGCGGTCGCCGTCGTCGACGCGCCGCCGGCTCCGCGGATCGCTGCGCCGCCGAAGTTCGCCGCGCTGCGCAACCGTGACTGCCGCCCGTACCTTTTCGGCGCCGGGCTGTCGATGATGGCCGACAACATCGAGCATGTGATCACGTACTGGGTGCTGTGGCAGAAGTTCCACGCGCCCGCGCTGGTCGGCTTCGAGGTCATCAGCCACTGGGTGCCGTTCTTGCTGTTCTCGGTCTACTTCGGTTCGCTCGCCGACCGACACGACTGCCGGCGCATCATCCAGGGCGCGCAGGCGTTGTTCATGCTGGTGTCGGCCGCGTGGGGAGTCTTGTTCATCACCGACTCGCTGCAGATATGGCAAGCCTGCGTGCTCCTCGTGCTCCACGGCTGCGCCGGCGCGCTGTGGGGGCCTGGCGAGCAGTTGATGCTGCACGATTTCGTCGGCCGCGCCGAATTGCCCAGCGCGGTGCGGCTCAACGCCACGTTTCGCAGCCTCGGCATCTTGTTCGGACCGGTCGTCGGCTCCGCGCTGCTGCTCGGACTTGGGGCCACCGCCGGCATCTTCGTCAATGTCGCGTTCTATCTTCCGTTGACCCTGTTCTTGTTCCGCACCAAATTCACCGGGCACATCCGCGACGACGCCTTGCGGCGCCCGCGCGTCGGGGTCATGGCCTCGTTGCGGGTGCTGCGAGACGTGCGCGCCAATCACACTTTGGTGTCGATGATCGTGCTCGCCGGACTCGGCTCGTTCTTCGTCGGCGCCTCGATGCAGTCGGTGATGCCGATCTTCGCTCAAGACCTGGGGGCGAAGAGTTCCGGGACCGCCTACGGCGTGCTGCTTTTCGCCAACGGCCTGGGCGGGGTGATCGGAGGCTTGCTGCTCGAAGCCACCGGCCGATTGCGCCCGACGGTCAACACCGCCGTCATCAGCACGGCGGTGTACGGGCTGGCCAGCCTGCTGTTCGCGGCCAGCGACAACTACCCGTTCTCCGTCGCGATGCTGCTGCTCGGCGGGATCGCGAACCTGGCGTCGATGTCGATCGGCCAGACCATCGTCCAACTCGAGGCGCCAGCGGCAGATCGCGGTCGGGTGATCGGCGTGTACGGCATGTCGGCCAACGGGCTTCGGGCGGGCAGCGGATTCACCGTCGGCATGCTCGGTGCGGCGGTCGGTGTGCACTGGTCGTTGGGGCTGAGCGCCGCGGCGCTGTGCGCGGGCACCGCGCTGGCCGGCTGGTACGCGCTGAGCGGCCGCACCCGGTCAACCGAGTACGCGGACTAGGCGCAAGAGGGACATCAGGTTGAATGCTGCCGACAACTCAAAGTTCGGCACAACGACGCGAGGCGCACATGCAGCTTGTTCGGTTCGCCAGTGAGATCGGCCCCCGTGTCGGGGTCGTCGACGGGCCCGCGGTTTACCCGCTCGATCCGGAAGCGACGCTCGCCGGCCTGCTCGCCCAGCCGGTCCTCGCGCTGCGTGAGAAGCTGCGTGAGGAGTTGCGACGGCAGCGCGGCGCAGCCGTTTCGCCGTCCGACATCACGTTGCTGGCGCCGGTCGACGGCCGCACCGAGGTGTGGGCGGCGGGCGTCACCTACGAGCGTTCGAAGGAAGCGCGGATCTCGGAGAGCCAGCACGAGGCCGACGTCTACGACCGGGTGTACGACGCCGACCGTCCCGAGCTGTTCTTCAAGTCGGTCGGGTGGCGCGCGATCGGGCCCGGCGGGAAGGTGGCGATCCGCGCTGACTCCGAGGTCAACGTGCCTGAGCCCGAACTCGCGGTCGTCTACAACGCGCATGCCGAGCCGGTCGGTTACACCGTCTGCAACGACATGAGCTCGCGTTCGATCGAAGGCGAGAACCCGCTGTACCTGCCGCAGGCGAAGATCTACGCCGGCAGTTGCGCACTTGGGCCGGGTATCAGGCCGGCGTGGGAGGTCCCCGACCCCTACGCGCTGACGATCAACTGCGTCATCACCCGCGACGGCGCGATCGCTTGGGAAGGCAGCGCGAGCACCAAGAGCTTGCACCGCGGCTTTGACGAGCTCGCCGGCTACTTGTTCCGCGAGCAGGATTTCCCTGACGGGGTCGTGCTTTCCACCGGCACCAGCCTGGTGCCGGACCTTCCGTTCACCCTGCTGCCCGGCGACGTGATCAGCGTTGAGATCAGCGGAGTGGGCAGGCTAGTCAACACCGTCGTCCGCGGAAAGGATCAACTGTGACCGTCCAGGTGAGCAGCGTCGACGCGCGCACCGGCGAATCCGTCGGAGTAGTGGCCGTCGAGTCGACGGCGGAGGACGTCGCCGCGGTGTGCACGGCGGCGGCCGAGGCCGCGCCCGCGTTTGAGGCCATGCGACGCGACGGCCGGGCCGCGGTGCTGCGCGCGATCGCCGACGCGCTGGACGACGACCGCGCGGCGATCGTCGAGCTCGCCGACCGCGAGACCGGCCTCGGTCCGCAGCGGCTCAACGGCGAGCTGGGCAGGACCTCCTACCAACTAAGGCTTTTCGCCGACGTTCTCGACGAAGGCTCGTATCTCGAGGCGACAATCGACCACGCCGGGCCGACGCCGATGGGCCCGCGGCCCGATCTGCGGCGGATGCTGGTGCCGATCGGCCCGGTCGCGGTGTTCGGGGCGAGCAACTTCCCGTTGGCCTTCTCGGTGGCAGGCGGCGACACCGCGTCCGCGCTGGCGGCCGGCTGCCCGGTGGTGGTGAAGGCCCATCCGTCGCATCCGGCGACGTCCGTGCGGGTGTTCGAGGCGATGCGCGCGGCGGCGACGGGCGCCGGCGCGCCGGACGACGTCGTCGCGCTGGTGCACGGGGTGGCCGCCGGCCGCGCCCTCGTCACGCATCCGGCGATTCGCGCGGTCGGCTTCACCGGGTCACTCGCGGGCGGCCGCGCGCTGTTCGACCTCGCGGTGAGCCGGCCCGATCCCATCCCGTTCTACGGCGAGCTGTCCAGCGTCAACCCGCTGGTGGTCACGCCGTCGGCGGCGGCCGAGCGCGCCGAGCAGATCGGCCGCGGACTCGTCGACTCGGCCACCCTCGGCGCCGGTCAGTTCTGCACCAAGCCCGGTCTCGCGTTCGTCCCGGTCGGCGCCGACGGCGACCGGCTTCGCGAGGCGGCCGCCGAGCAACTCACCGGCAAGCCGGCCGGGGTGGCGCTCAACCGCGGGATCTCCGACGCCTACACCACCGGCGTCCAGCGGCTCGGCGCCACTGCGGCGCTGGTCGCCGAGGCGGCCGAGGGCGGCGGGCCCTCCGGCCTGCGCGGCGCGCTGTTCGAGACGGCGTTGGACGACGTGAGCGCGGTGGCGGACGAATGCTTCGGGCCGACGACGGTCTTGGTCCGCTACGCCGACGAGTCGGCGTTGCTCGACACGCTGCGCAAGCTGCCGGGAGAGCTGACCGCGACGATCCACGCGTCGTCCGACGACCCGCTCGCGGCCCGGCTCGACGAGGTGCTGCGCGCGTCGGTGGGTCGGGTGATCTGGAACGGCTACCCGACCGGTGTGGCCGTGAGCTGGGCGATGCAGCACGGAGGTCCGTGGCCGGCGACGACCAGCGGGCACACCTCGGTTGGCGCCACGGCGATCCGCCGGTTCCTTCGCCCGATCAGCTGGCAGGACGCCCCGCAGCACGTGCTGCCGCCGGAGTTGCGCGACGGGCCGGTCGACATTCCACGCCGGGTCGACGGGCGCTTGGTGCTGCCGAGTGAATGAACGGTTCTCGCGTCAGGCGCCGTTCATCGACTCCACCGTTGTCGGCATCTCCTCGCTCGACCGGGCGCGCGAGACCGCCGAGCTCGACTGGCCGAGGTAGCCCGCGCGGAGTTCGTCGAGGCGGACCAGCGCGATGCCGGCGACCACCAGCGCGCCCCCCAGCAGTTGCGCGGCGGTGAGCGACTGGCCGAGTAGCCACCACGCGACGACGACGGCGAACAGCACCTCCGTCAAACCGACGAACGACGCCAGCTTCGCTCCGAGCAAGCGCACACCGGCGACCCCTGTCGCATAGGCGATCGCCGCCGCGACGACGGACAACCCGACCACGGGGACGATCCACGGCATGGTGGCGCCCCCGAGGGTGACGGCGGCGCGTGGCGCGTGAAAGGGCAGCGCGCCCACGACGTCCGCGATCAGCAACGCGGCGCCGCCCGCGACGAGACCGCCCCACGCGAAAACCAGCGGCGGCAGGCCGTCGTCGGTGTTGGCCGACATCACGAAGTAGACGGCGAGGCCGATCGCGGCGCCGACCGCCCAGCCGACGCCCGCGGGGTCGAGGTGGTGGTCGCTGAGCAAGTTGAGCACGAGGGTGAGCCCGATCAACGCGGTCGCGGCGCCGGCGACGGTGAGCCGGCGGGGGCGATGGCCGCGGGTGAGCCACAACCAGGCGATGACCAGCAAGATCCCCGAGTACTCGAGCAACAGCGCGACCGCAACGGACAAGTGCGCGACCGCGTTGAAGTAGCAGACCTGCGCCGCGGCGACCGCGAACACGCCGTAGGCGGCAGTGAGCTTCGCGCCGCGCCGCAGCTCGGCGAACCGCCCGCGCAGCTGCAGCATGGCGGGGATGGTCAAGACGGCGGCGGCCACGCAGATCCGAACGGTCGCGGCGGCCACCGGCGTCCACCCCGTGCGGATCAGGCTGGTCGCGAACGACCCTGACGTGCCGAACGTGGCGGACGACGCGAGCGCGAGGCCCAGCCCGGCGTTCGCCTTCACGTCCGCCTCCTGTAATGACCGTTCGACACTTACACTGCTGACAACCGGGACGACGTTAACGCCGGAACGCGTAAGGGGTCAAGTTGGTTTTCGCCCATGACACCGAGATGGCGCTGCAGGCCGCCGCCGCCTTGGTCAACACCGACCAACCGGACGACGAGCGGCTGCCTGACATCGCGGCGCTCGACGCGTTCGTCAAGGAGTGGGGGTGGACCGGCTCCTACCAGCGCACCCGCAGGGAGCTCGACTCGGTCCGCGCGCTGCGACCGCGGCTGCGCCAGTTGTGGACCCTCGACGAGGAGCACGTGGTGTCGCTGGTGAACGCCATGCTGCGCGATTTCCGGGCGCTGCCGCAGCTGGTCCGCCATGACGGGTGGGACTACCACCTGCACGCGACCTCGCCCAACGCCCCGCTCGCCGATCGAATGGCGGTCGAGGCGGCGATGGCATTCGTCGACGTGGTGCGGCAGGGCGAGCTTGATCGGTTGCGGGTGTGCGACGCCGACGACTGCGCCGACGTGCTGGTCGACCTGTCCAAGAACCACTCGCGCCGCTACTGCTCGACGACCTGCGCGAACCGGGTGAACGTCGCCGCGTTCCGAGCCCGCAACGCCGGCCGATCGCACCTTTCAAGCCGGTAGCCGCCCGGCGAGAACCCGCGCCGCCACCCAGAACTGAACTGACACCTCTCATCGGCCCGCGCCCGGTCGGCCCGACAGGTGTTCTTCGCCAGCCGCTTTGCTCTGAGTCATTTGTTCTGAGTCACGCTCGGCAGCTCAACGGGCGTCGCACCCGCACGACTCAGACCTAGCGGGGTGACCCAGAGCCAGCGCGGTGACTCAGACCTGGCGGTGCGACTCAAAGCCAGCGACGCGACTCAGACCCAGTGGCGTAACTCAGACCTAGCGGGGTGACTCAGACCTAGCGGGGTGACTCAGACCTAGCGGGGTGACTCAGAACCCATGACTCAGAGCAAAGCGCTTCCAAGAGTGGTCCGCCCCCGGCTCTCCAAGAGTGGTCCCGACCCCGTTTTCCGAAGCGGTCCCGACCCGCGGGCAGGGCAGAGCCCCACGCGGACACCGCTATCCACAATCCCGAATCCGACCATCAACCACAACAACCGGCAGCCCGCCCAAGCCACGGCCCAGCCGCCAAGCTAGCCCGCGTGACCTTTCCAGCCGATCGCTACCTGCGCGCCGCCCGCCACCGCGCAGACTTGAGCCAACGCCAACTCGCCGACAAGGCCGGCGTGCCCCAAAGCACCGTGGCCCGCGTCGAACGGCTGCCCGCCAAAGCCACCGCCAGCAACGTGGCCACCCTGCTCGCCGCCACCGGACTTCGGCTCGCCGTCCTCGACCAGGACGGCGTCGAGATCCAACCCGAAGACGAGGACGACGCAAACCGCCGCGATCGCGGATACCGCCGCTATCCGGCCCACCTCGACGTCCGGCCAGGCAACGACAACTGGTGGGGATACGGCTGGCCGATGTTCGACGGCAAGGAGCCGGAACACACCTTCGACCGTGACCGCTGGACGCGGGACTGGCGACGCCGGCAGAAAGCCGAGCAGACCCGCCGCCTCGAGCGGGCTCGCGCCCAGCGGTGCTGAGGGTTCCAGCGGCGGCCGCCCCGCGGCACACTGAGGCATGGCCAACCGAGGCGACGAGTACGACAAGCCGCTGACCGCCGCGGCCGAGCACGCCCGCGCCTGGTTGCGCTCGGTGAACGAGCGGCCGGTCGGACCTCGCGTGACGGCCGACGAGATCACGGCCGCGGTCGGCGACCCGCTCCCGTCGTCCGAGACCGACCCGACCGAAGTGATCGACCTGCTCGCCAAGACCGCGGAACCCGGCCTGATGGCCATGGGCTCCGGGCGGTTCTACGGCTGGGTGATCGGCGGCACGCTGCCCGCCGCGCTCGCCGCTGATTGGCTGGTCAGCGCGTGGGACCAGAACGCCGGCATGCGCTACGCGACGCCCGGCGTCGTCGCGCTGGAGGAGACCGCCGGGCGGTGGATCCTCGAGTTGCTCGACCTGCCCCGCGAAAGCGACGTCGGCTTCGTGACGGGCGCGACGATGTCGAACTTCAGCTGTCTGGCCGCGGCTCGGTGTCGCGCGCTGCGCGACGCCGGCTGGGACGTCGACACCGACGGCCTGACCGGCGCGCCTCGGGTGCGGGTGTTGGTCGGCGCGCAGCGGCACGACACCGTCGACCTCGCGCTGCGGTATCTGGGGCTGGGCCGGCCGACGATCGTCGACGCCGACGAGCAAGGTCGCGTTCGCGTCGAGGCGTTGCGCGCCGCCCTCGACGAGATTCCCGACGACGCGCCGACCATCGTGGTGCTGCAGGCAGGCAACTTGCACAGTGGCGCGTTCGACCCGTTCGAACCGGCGGTTTCCCTTGCGCGCAAGCGAAACGCCTGGGTGCACGTCGACGGCGCGTTCGGGTTGTGGGCCGCCGCCTCGCCGTCGCTTCAATCGCTGGTCGGCGGCCTCAGCGGCGCTGACTCCTGGACGACGGACGCGCACAAGACGCTGAACGTCCCGTACGACTGCGGCATCGCGATCGTCCGCGACTCCGCGGCGGTGCGCGCGGCGATGGGCGTGCACACCAGCTATCTGGTCGCGGACGTCGGAGGGCCCGGCGACCCGCACGAGAAGGTGCCCGAGCTGTCGCGCCGGGCTCGTGGCGTTCCCGTGTGGGCCGCGCTGCGGTCGTTGGGACGCGCCGGCGTGGTGGGCTTGGTCGACGGGTTGGTGCGCGCCGCTCGTGGAATTGCCGATGGAGTAACCGAAATCGACGGCGTCGAGGTGCTGAACGACGTCGTCTACACGCAGGTGTGCCTGGCGTTCGGCTCCGACGAGCGCACCCGGGAGGTTACCCGGCGACTCATCGCCGATGGCACCGCCTGGATGTCGGGGTCGAAGTGGCGCGGGCGCGACGTGCTGCGCGTGTCGGTGAGTAACTGGACGACCGACGGCGAGGACGTGCGCCGCTCGGTCGACGCGGTGCGCAGGGCGATGACCGCCGGCTGACCGGCGGGCCGCGTCACCCGCCCGACAGCACGATCCGCACGATGCGGTCGTCGCCGCCGCGCGGCGAGCCGCGGCCGTCGGTGTTGCTGGTGACCAGCCACAGTGAGCCGTCAGGAGCGGCCGCCACGGTGCGCAATCGACCGAACTCGCCGACGAACCACTGCTTCGGCGTGCCGACGCCGTCCGCGGTGAGCGGCACCTGCCAAAGCCGGGCGCCGCGCAACGCGGCGACCCACACCGACCCCGCGGCGATCGCGATCCCGCTCGGCGACGCCTCCGACGGACGCCATTGCACGACCGGGTCGGCGAGGCCCGCCTTCCCTGCCTTGCCCTCGGCGATCGGCCAGCCGTAGTTGGCGCCCGGCTTGATGAGGTTGAGCTCGTCCCATGTCTCCTGGCCGAACTCGTCCGCCCACATCCGGCCCTGGCTGTCCCACGCGACGCCTTGCACGTTGCGATGCCCGTAGGTCCACACCGGCGAGCCGGCCGGATTCCCCGGCGCCGGCTTGCCGTCCGGCGTCACGCGCAAGATCTTGCCGGCCAGCGACTGCTTGTCCTGAGAGCGCGACCGGCTCGACCCGTCGCCGGTCGTCACGTAAAGCAACCCGTCCGGGCCGAACGCCAGCCGCCCGCCGTTGTGAATCGGCCCAGCCGGTATGCCGGTCAGCAGCGGTTGCGGTGCGCCGAGCCGAAAGTCGCCGGCGACCTTCATCCGAACGACGCGGTTTCCGTCGTCCGCGGTGAGATAGGCGTACAGCCAGCGGTCTTGCGCGAATGTCGACGCGACGGCGAGGCCGAGCAGCCCCCCTTCACCGCCGTGCTTCACCCCCGGCACCGTGCCGATCGCGCTCACGCCGCCGCCGGGCGGAATCCGCTTGATCTGGCCGGTGTCGCGCTCTGACACCAGTGCCGAGCCGTCCGGTAAGAACGCCAGGCCCCACGGGGTCTTCAACCCGGTCGCGACCGTTGCGGCGACGGTCGGGCGCACCGCGGCGGGGTTGACGGACGGCGTCGTGGGCCGCGCCGAGGACGTCGCGGGCTGCGCCGGCGGCGTCGCGGATTGCCCGGATGACGACGTCGTCGAGGCCGGCGCCGCGTCGGCGCCCACCGACCGCGGACTTTCGGGCTTCGAGGTGCATCCGACCAGCAGCGCGACGACGGCGGCCGCGCCGACAGCGATCCGACATGAGGCGACCAGTCGCATCGTCTCATCCTGCCCAGGAGCGCGCGGCACAACCGAACACGCCCACCGAGCGCCCAGACCGCCGGGTAGGCTCCGGCAAAGTGAGCCGCGCGTCGCACGCCACCGATGACGGGTTGAGTCTGCCGCGCGCGCAGACCGGTCCCACCCCGCAGCATCTGATCGTGACGCTGCTCGGCGACTACTGGCTCGGCCGCGCCGAGCCGCTCCCGTCGTCCGCTTTGCTTGCGCTCACCGGGGAATTCGGCATCACGGAGACGAGCGCGCGCGCGGCGCTGGGCCGGCTCACCAGGCGCGGCCTGTTGTCGTTGTCGCGCGTCGGCCGCCGCACCTTCTACGCGATGTGCGAGCAAACCCAGCGCGAGCTGGAGCGCAACCGCGACAAGATCTTGTCGTTCGGCGCGACCGCGGCCGCCGCCTGGGACGGCGCGTGGACCGTCGTCGCGTTCTCCGTTCCGGAAGACCAGCGGCATCTGCGCCACCTGCTGCGGGCCCGGTTGCGGTGGCTCGGCTTCGCCGCGCTCTACGACGGGGTGTGGGTCTCCCCGCGCGGCTCGGTCGACGACGTCGGCTTCGAGCTCGAGCGGCTCGGCATCGAGCAGGCCACCGTGTTTCGCGCCACCGCGGCGTTTCCCCCGACGGGGTTGCCGGGCGATCCCGCGACGGCGTGGGACGTCGAGGCGCTGAGGCGCAGCTACCAGGACTTCGTCGCGCGGTTCGCGCCGATGCGCGACAGGGCGCGGACCGGGCGGGTGAGCGCGGCGGAGGCGCTGGTGGCGCGCACCGAGGCGATGGACATCTGGCGCGGCTTCCCCGGCGACGACCCCGACCTGCCGCCAGAGCTGCTGCCCGACGATTGGGCCAGGGTCGAGGCGCACCAGGTCTTCGTCGAGATCTACGACCGGCTCGGCCCGCTCGGTGAGACGCGGTTTCGCGAGATTCTCGGCGAGCACGCGCCGGAGCTGGTCCGGCTGGCGCGTCATCACACTTCGCGGAAGCGGCCGAGGTCCCGGACCAAATAGTCGACACTTTTACTTGCGGTCGTCAGACCGTATAGTGCGTTACCGGATCACGCGTCGCCGCACGCGAGCAACGCACCGCACGCGAGGAGCACCAGGGTGGATCTGTCGGGCAAGGTCGCGATCGTCACCGGCGCCGGCCGCGGGCTCGGCCGCGCGTACGCGCTCGAGCTGGCCCGCCGCGGCGCGTCGGTCGTGGTGAACGACGTCGACGAGCAGGCGGCCGGCGACGTCGTCCGCGAGATCGCCCAAAGCGGCGGCACGGCGGTCGCCGAAATCGCGCCGGTGGGCGCGAGTGAGGTCGCGCAGGCGCTGGTTGACCGAGCGGCAAAGGAATTCGGCCACCTCGACGTGTTGGTGAACAACGCCGGCGTGTTGCGCGACGCGACGCTGTGGAAGATGACCGACGACGCGTTCGACACGGTCATCAACACGCATCTGCGCGGCACGTTCACCTGCACCCGGGCGGCCGCGATCCGAATGCGCGAGCAAGACTCCGGCGGCCGGATCATCTGCATCGGCTCGCCGACCGGCCAGGTCGGCAACTTCGGCCAGACCAACTACGCCGCCGCGAAAGCCGGCATCGTCGGGATGGTGCGCACCTGGGCGCTCGAGCTGGCCCGCGCGCGGATCACCGTCAACGCGGTCGTGCCGGTCGCGGCCACCGCGATGACCGAGACGGTGCCGTTCTTGAAGCCGTACATCGACGCGTTGAAGGCCGGCGAGCCGTTGCCGCCGTTCGCCCGCCGCGAGCTCGGCTTCGGCACCGTGGACGACGTCGCGGGCGTCGTCAGCTTTCTCGCCTCGGACGCCGCCGCCGGCATCACCGGCCAGGTCATCGGTGTCGGCGGCGACCGGCTGGCGCTGTGGTCGCACCCCGGCGAGGTCGCCGTCAAGTTCTCGGACGACGGGGGGTGGTCGGCCGACGCGATCGCCGCGGTGTGGCCGTCGACGTTCGCCGCGCATCAGCAAACAGTCGGCCAGCAACTGCCAGAACCACCTCGGTGATCGACCTTTCCAGCGTTGACGCGATCGACGTGCACGTGCACGTCGAGGCGGACGGCCACGGCCATTTCTCGCTCGACCAGGAGTTGCTCGACGCGTCGGCGGCGTACTTCAAGGCGGATCACAACCGCGCCCCCACGCTCCGCGAAATCGCCGACCACTACCGGCGGCTACGGCTGGCGGCGGTGGTGTTCACCGTCGACGCGCAGACCGCGACCGGGCATCCGCCGTTGTCGAGCGCGCAGATCGTCAGCGAGGCCGCCGAGCACGCGGATGTGCTGATCCCGTTCTGCTCGGTCGACCCGCTGGGCGGCCGCGACGCCGTGGCGAAGCTGCGCGACTTGCTCTCCGCCGGAGCGAAGGGCGTCAAGTTTCACCCTTCGCTGCAGGCTTTTTCACCCAACGACACGGCCTTTTACCCGCTGTACGAGGTGGCCGCCGACGCTGGCGTGCCGGTGGTGTTTCACACCGGGCAGACCGGCATCGGCGCGGGACTGCCGGGCGGTCGCGGCATCAAGCTGCGCTACTCCGATCCGACGCTGCTCGACGACGTCGCCGCCGACTTCCCGTCGCTCACCATCGTGCTCGCGCATCCTTCGGTGCCGTGGCAGGACGCCGCGATCTCCATCGCGACGCACAAGGCGAACGTCTACATCGACTTGTCCGGCTGGTCGCCGAAGTACTTCCCCCCGCAGCTGGTTCGCGCGGCGAACGGGCTGCTGAAGCGAAAGGTGCTGTTCGGCTCTGACTTCCCGGTCATCACGCCGGAGCGCTGGCTGGCCGACTTCGAGCAGCTGGAGCTCCGCGACGACGTCCGACCGCTGATTCTGAAGCAGAACGCGGTGAGGATGCTGGGGTTGGCGCCATGACCGACGTCGGTGTCGGCTCGTGGCCGGCGCGCCGCGCCCGGATGACGCCCGACCGCGTCGCGTTTCGGCAAGGCCCCCGATCGCTCAGCTACCGGGAGCTGGCGCACCGGGTCGACGCGCTCGCCGGCGGACTCGCCGCGCGCGGGGTCGGTCGCGGTGATCGCGTCGTCCACCTGGGGCCGAACGACATCGCCACCTTCGAGACGTTCTTCGCGACCGCGCGACTGGGCGCGGTCTTCGTGCCGCTGAACTACCGGCTGGCGGCGCCGGAGATCCGCGACCTGGTCGCCGACGCGCAACCGCGGCTCGCGGTGTGCGGCGCCGAGTCAGCCACGCTGGCGGGCGCCGCGATGGCCGGTGTGCCGCTGGTGGTCATCGACGCCGACGCCAAAGAGATGGCCGACGCCGAGCCTTTCGAGGCGCTGGTGTCGTCGTCGAATCGTCCGCGCCCCGACGTGGAGGTGGATTTCGCCGATCCCGCGGTGATTCTCTACACCTCGGGGACCACCGGCCGGCCCAAGGGCGTGGTGCTGAGCCACCAGAATCTGACCTTCAACACGGTCAACCAGCTCGCGCACATCGACGTGCTCTCCACCGACGTCGTGTTGTGCACGGCGCCGCTGTTCCACGCGACCGGCCTCAGCCAGGTCAGCCTGCCGACGCTTTTCAAAGGCGGCACGGTGATTGTCGCGCCGAAGTTCGACCCCAGCTGGTTGCTGCGGACCATCTCCGAGTTGCGGGTCACCGCGTTCTCCGCCGTCCCCACCATGCTGCAGATGCTGGTCGACCACCCGGAGTGGGACTCCGCCGACTTGAGCAGCCTGCGGTATGTGAACTACGGCGGCTCTTCCGTTCTCGAGCGGGTGGCGCGGGCGTGGTTGGCGCGCGGCGTGCGCGTCGTCCAGGGCTATGGCATGACCGAGGCGTCGCCCGGGGTCACGATGGAGATGCCGGACCGCCCTGCGGACCAACCGACCTCCGCCGGCGTGCCGCACTTTTTCACCGACGTCGCGGTCCACGACCCAGCCGGCGGCGCGATGTCGCAAACATCCGGTGCCGGCGAGTTGTTGGTGCGCGGGCCGAACGTCTTCGCCGGCTACTGGCGGCAGGACGACGCGAGCGCGCAGGCGTTCGTCGACGGATGGTTTCGCTCCGGCGACATCGCGCGGCTCGACGCCGACGGCAACGCCTACATCGTCGACCGGGTGAAAGACCTCATCATCTCGGGCGGGGAGAACATCTACCCCGGCGAGGTGGAGGCGGCGATCGCCTCGTTCCCCGAGGTGCTCGACGTGGCGGTGATCGCGGTCCCCGACGACCGCTGGGGCGAGGTGGGCGCCGCCTACGTCGTTCTGCGCGAAGGCTTCGCGCTCGACGAGGCCGACCTGCGCGAGCGGTTGGCGGCGAAACTGGCGAAATTCAAAGCGCCAAAGCATCTGCGGGTGGTCGCGCAGCTGCCGCGCAGCGCGACCGGCAAGATTCGCCGGGCCGACCTGCGGGCGGCCTTTCACTCCGAGGAGACAAGCACATGATCGTGGAGACGCTTGACGATCTCACGCCGCTGGTCGGCAGCGAGCTCGGCGTCAGCGATTGGCTAGAGATAACCCAGCAGCGGATCGACACGTTCGCGGACGCGACCGACGATCACCAGTGGATTCACGTCGACCCGGCGCGCGCGAAGGACGGTCCGTTCGGGAAGACGATCGCGCACGGCTATCTCACGCTGGCGCTCATCATCCCGCTCTGGACGCAACTGCTCGACGTGCGCGAGGTGCGGAACAAGCTGAACTACGGGCTCAACAAAGTGCGTTTCCCGTCGCCGGTGCCGGTCGGCTCGAAAGTGCGGTTACGCGTGAGTCTCGCGTCGGTGGAAGAGGTCTCCGGCGGCGTGCAACTCACGTTGGACGCCATCGTCGAATGTGACAGCAGCGAGAAGCCGGCGTGCGTGGCGCAGCCGGTCTTTCGCTTCTACCGCTGACGTCACGAAGTCGCCGCGTCAAACAGTGGTGAGCCGCGCGAGCCAAGACTGAAAGGGCGGCCAAACCACGTCGGCGAGACGGGCGTAACCCTCCGCGCCCGGATGCGCGCCGTCATCGGCCGCCACCTCCGCGCGCCACACAGCATCATTGGCGAGTCGGTCGATCGTGCTCACGAACGCGTGACCGGTTTCCCGGCACAGCGCCGCGATTTCGTTGGAGAGCCGTTCGATTCGGCGGTTGTGCTGCTCATCGGCGATGGGCGGCGGGCCGATGACCAGCACCGGCCAATGCGCGTTCGCACAGAACTCCAGGCTGGAACGAAGCGCGTTCAACGTGCCCGCGGACGGCACCCGCTGCCCCTCGTCGTCCATCATCGTGTCGTTGACGCCGGCCGAGAAGACGACGCCGACGACATCGCCGTCTGCCAGCCGCAGCGGCGCTTCGGCTGGCAGCCGCGATGTGACGTCGACCGTCGTATTGCCACGTATGCCAAGGTTGTACGCGGTGAGCCGTTGACCCGACACACGCGCGCGGCTCACCACCCGGCCAACCCAGCCAAGCGCCGCGCCGTCACCGAAGCCAGCGACATACGAGTCACCGAAAAAGCACAACCGAATGTCGACACAACTCACCGGTAGAGGTTACGGGCCTTCGCTGCGGTCCCGCCGCTGATTTACCTCAGCCAAGCGACGTCGCGCGACAACTAACGCCGCTTGCGCAACACCACGGCCATCGCGATGTAAACCGCGGCGAGCAGCAGCGGCCCTGGCCCGGAGATGGGCAACATGCTTCCGACGGCCCACGCGATCGGCCACACGACCAGCAGCCACTTCGGGAGCAGCTGCCCGCGCCGCGAACCGATCGCGAACAGCACGACCCCGATGATTGTCGCCAGCGACGCGAGCACATACGTCGGCCCCCAGGAGCTGCTCGTCGCGGCGACGAGCCCGGAAACGAAGATCGCGAGCAACGCGACGGATCCAACGCCGGCGAACGCCATTCCCACCATGCCGATCCGTCCGTCACGTCGGTCTTGAAGTTCGTGCATCGCGCGAAGCAGCACGACCAGGGCGACCACATACGGAATGCCGGTGGCGGTCAGGAAGTAGTCGCCAATGTGGTGGAAATCGCCTTCGTCGGGCGTCGTGGTGACGAAAGCTGTGATCCCGGCGAGCGCGATTGCTGCCGCGACACCGACGTAGAGCGCCGCGAGAGCGCGGCGTAGCGCGGAGGCAGTATTACTGGACGACGACACGGTGGTCGCTGACGCGACGGTTGCACTCATCGAGTTCTCCTTTAAGGGCACTGAATTCACCAGCGACACGAAGTTAGGCTCGCGCGCCGCGCGCGTCGTCCGGCTTAGGAGCGTTTGTGGTCCGCCGCGTGGGTGATTGCCCCCTTCGGCGAATCCGCCGCAAGGTGGATGCCGGCACGGGTCGCCGTTGGTAGGTTTCACCCGTGCTCAGAAGGCTCGGCGTCCCGCCGCGCAACGACGCGGCGATCGCGCTCGGCCTGCTCGTGCTCAAGCTGCTGTCGCTGTCGCTGGGATGGCAGCCTGGCGGCGGTGTGGTCAGCTACGTCGCCGCGCCGTTTTGGATGTTGCCGCTGGCCTGGCGCAGCCGCTTCCCGCTCGGCGTCGCGCTCACCGTCGCCACCGCCGATCTCATCGACGTCGCGGTCGGCGGTTATCACGACTCGGTGCCCGAATTGCTCGCGCTGGTCCTCGCGCAGTACTCGCTCGGCTCGCATGCCAAGAGCGGACGACGGCTGATCGCCGGCGTCGGGGCGATTCTCGGGGTGAGCGTCTGGACGTGGGTCGGGCCGCAGCACGAGCACTCGCTGGCGCTCCTCGGTGACGCCGCGCTCGCCGTCTCCCCTGTGTTCGCAGGGCTTTGGGTTCGCCAGCAACGGCTACGTGCGCAGGCGCTCGAGGAGCTGGCCGAGCAGTTGAGGCGGGAGCGCGAGGAGCGCGCGCGGTCGGCCGCCGCCGAAGAGCGCACCCGGATTGCCCGCGAGCTGCACGACGAGGTGGCGCACGCGATGAGCGTGATCGCCGTCCAAGCCGACGCGGCGGAGGGCGCCTTGCAGCACGACCCGGCACTGGTGCGCCGCCCGCTGGTCGCGATCAGGCAGACCGCGCGCGAGGCGCTCGCCGACATGCGGCGCGTCGTCGGCGCTCTACGCGACGACGACCGAGCCGATCTCGCGCCGGAGCCGGGATTGGCCCGAGCCGCAAAGCTCATCGAGGAGTCGCGAGCCGGCGGCCTGGTCGTGGACTTGCGCATCGAGGGTGAGCCCACAGCATTGCCGCCCGCGCTGGATCTCGCCGCCTACCGGGTGCTGCAGGAAGGCTTGACCAACGTGCGCAAGCACGCGGCCGCCCGGCGGGTCGATGTGGTGATTCGCTACGGCGGCGCCTCGGTTGACGTCGAAGTGTTGGACGACGGGGACGGGTCAGGCACTGGGGGCGGCAGCGGTCGTGGGCTCACCGGCCTGCGTGAACGCGTGGCGCTGCTCGGCGGGTCGATCGTCGCGGGCCCCCGCGCGCACGGCTTCGCGCTTCGCGTGTCGCTGCCATTCGGCCCGAACGCGACCCAGGCATGATCCGCGTCTTGCTGGCCGACGACCAGGAGCTGGTGCGCTCAGGGTTTCGGCTCATTCTCGAATTGGCTGACGGCATTGAGGTTGTGGGCGAGGCGGTCGACGGCCGCGAGGCCGTGCGGCTGGCGAAAGAGCTGGCGCCGGACGTCGTCCTCATGGACGTGCGAATGCCCGAGGTCGACGGCATCGAGGCCACCCGGCAACTCCGCGCGGCGCGCCCCGAAACGCGGGTGCTCGTGCTCACCACCTTCGACCTCGACGAGTACGTGTATGCGGCGGTGCGGGCGGGCGCGAGTGGGTTTTTGCTGAAGGACGCGCCGCGCGAGCAGCTGGTCACTGCGGTGCGAACAGTGGCCCGAGGTGAGGCCTTGCTCGCGCCGGCCATCACCAAACGGTTGATCGAGCGGTACGTCGCCCGCCCTTCGCCGGAAGCGGCGCCCGGCGTCGCCGAGCTGAGCGCCCGCGAAGACGAGGTGCTGAGATTGCTGGCGCGCGGCTTGTCGAACGCCGAGATCGCCGCGGAGCTGTTCGTCGGCGAAGCCACCGTGAAGACCCACGTCGCGCGGGTGCTGGCCAAGCTCGGCCTGCGCGACCGGGTGCAGGCGGTCGTGTTCGCCTACGAGCACGGACTCGTCGAGCCCGGCGTCCGCTGAACCGTCAGTCGAGCGGCAAGCCGGTGAGCGTGGCCACCGAGTTCAGCACGCCGTCGCCGATGCGCGTCGACCCGCCGAACGCGGTGACCGCGGTCAGCGGGTTCGCGCGCAGCCACGTCGGCACGCCCGCGGGCAACGCGTCGGCGGTCACGAGCAACAGCGGCGCCTGATCGAGAGCGCTATCGGTGGCCGCCACAGCGGCGTCCGGCCACGCCATGCCATTGGCCAACGCGACGACGCCCGCCGACGGGAAGAACTGCTGCGCGACGGCCACCGCCGTTGCGTAACGGTCGGCGCCGCTCACGGCCGTGGCGCCACGGTCAGCGGCTGCCGCCGGACCACCGACCGCGTATCGGGTGTTTCCGGCGTGCGTGGTGAGCCACGCCACGGTCGCGGCGGACTGCCCCGTCCCGACGGTCAAGAGGACGACGCCACCGGCGCCCGCCGCGGCTGGCGCGGCGACTAGCGCGTCGGCGTAGTCGAGCCCGGTCGCCTCGAAGACGGCGCTCGCGGAGCCCTCGATGCTGACGACCTCGTTCGCGATGGCGACGGCCGTCGCGTATCGGTCGGCGCCGGCAACGCGCTGCGTGGTGTAACCGAGGAGATGCAACTGCGTCTCGACCGACCCTCCGATGACCGCGGTGCCGCCTATCAGGTAGACCTTGCCTGAAGCTCCCAGCAGGCGCTGGATCTCGGCCACGACATTCGCGGGCGCCGAGGTGACGCCGGTGTAGAGCAGCGGCGCGCGAACGGCGGCCGCCAGCGGCGCGCCGGTCAGCCCGTCGATCGCGTCAGAGGCGCCGACCAAGACGACCGCGTTGGCGGTGAAGCCGCTTGGCGCGCCGGGAAACTCGCGCTGGCTCGCCGCGACCGACGTCGCGATCCGGTCCGGGCCCGCGACGCGCGCGACACCGGTGTGCGTCGGTGGGCCTGGCGGCGCGATGACCGGCTCCGCCTTGACCGTCACGGTGTCAGTGGCCGCGGAGGACGTCTTCGTACCGTCGTTCGTGGCAAAGCTGATCGTGCGGTCGCCCGTCGTCGGGCTGGTCGTGCTGAAGGTGACAGAGCTCAGCGCGTTCGCCCATTGCGCGTTCGTCGCAGTGGCGCCAGCACTGGTCAAAGTCAGCACGCCCATGACGCCGTCGTAGGAGCCGGTGATGTTGCCCATGGTCGAGCCATCGTTGGTGAAGGCCAACGTGTCGCCCGCGCTGAAGCCGGTCGCGACCGCGACGGTTGCCGACGCCTGCGTCGTGGTGTCAAGGTCGCTCACCGTCACACCGGAGTCGACAACGGTCGCGGTGCCGCCGATGGTGTGGATCGCGGTTGTGCCGCCGGTTGTGACGATCGGGGTCTGATCGGTGTCGGTGACCGTCACGGTGCGCGCGGCGGTGTTACTCGTCGTTCCGCCGGCGTCGACGACGGTGAAGCTGATCGTGCGCGTCGCATTGGCCGGAGTCACCGCGCTGTCGGTGTA
>DASVDW010000074.1:0-9699 GCA_036380925.1 Acidothermaceae bacterium | reverse complement strand
AGGTGCTGCGGCTGCTCGCCGCAGGCCGGTCGAATCCGGAGATCGCGCGTGAGTTGTTCATCAGCCCCAAGACGGCGAGCGTCCACGTGTCGAACATCCTCGCCAAGCTCGGCGTCAGCGGCCGCGTGGAGGCGGCCGCCGTCGCGCACCGACTGGGGATCCTGACCGACCTCGGCTAAGGCGGCGCCCGACCACACGTCGTCCAAATAAGCGCCTTGGACGCCGTGAATACGCATCCGCTCCGATCCGCCCGCCCACCCCTTAGCCCGATCGTCGTTGCCACGCCGACATTCGGCAGCGCGGTGACTTTCGGAAGGGCGGCACGCCATGCGAGCAGCGTTGCGGCATCGGGACTTTCGCCGGCTGTTGGCCGGACTCGCGGTCTCCCAGGTCGGCGACTGGCTCTACAACCTGGCGCTCGTCGTCCTGATGTTCGACCGCACGCACTCGGCGGCGTGGGTGGGCGCGACGACGGCGGCCCGCGTCGTGCCGGTCGTCGTGCTCGGCCCGCTCGGCGGCGCGCTGTGCGACCGCTTCGACCGGCGCTGGTTGATGATCTGGGCGGACGTCGCGCGCGCCGCGTTGATGGCCGCGCTTGCCGTCGTGGCCACGACCGACCTGCCGGTGATCGCCGTCCCCGTCATCGCGGCGCTCGCGACGACGGCCGCGACGCCTTACCTGCCCAGCGTCGCGGCCACCACGCCGCGGTTGGTGCCGGACGACGACCTGCCGGCCGCGAACGCGTTGCGCAGCGTGGTGACCCAAGTGGGCGTCGTCGCCGGGCCGGCGCTTGGCGGACTGCTGCTCGTCGTCGCCTCGCCTGCGGTCTCGTTCGCGGTCAACGCGGTGAGCTTCGGACTGTCCGCGCTGGCCGTGCTCGCCATCCCGGCCGGGCCGGCGTTCTCGCCGGCGCGTGACGGCGCCGCACCGCGTGAGCCCGGTCGAGACCTCGGCGCGGGCCTGGCCGCGTTGCGGTCGACGCCCGGCGCCCTGCGGCTCGTGGGCGCCGACGTCTTGTGCAGCTTCGTGTACGGGTCTTGCACCGTGCTGCTGGTGCTGGTGTCCGGCCGGCTCGGACTTGGCGCCAACGGCTTCGGTTACCTGCTCGCCGGATTCGGGATCGGTGGGATCACCGGCGCCTTCTTGGCCGGGCGCGTGCTGAGACTGCCGCGGCAGTCGGCGGTGCTGGCGATCGCGCTGTGCGCCGTCGCGCTTCCGCTGCCGTTGCTCGCCGTCAGCTCCTCCGTCGTCATCGCTCTCGCGTTGACGGCGGTGAGCGGCTCGGGCGCGGTGATCGTGGAAGTCTTGATGGAGACCGGGCTGCAGCGGCTGCTCGACGAGTCGGTGTTCGGGCGCGCGTATGGAGTCGCGGTGCCGGCGTCGATCGGAGGCATCGTGATCGGCTCGCTCGTCGCGCCGCTTGGTGTCTCCACCTTCGGAGTGGCGGCGACCCTGGCGATATTGGGAGCGGTCGTCGCCGGTTACGCGATCGCCCAGGTGACGCCGCGGCTTCGCGGCGTTCGCTGGATCGTCAGCCAGTTAAGAACGACGTGAGTGGTGAAGGCGGCGCCGAGGGAATGGAGGCTGGCTCCTCCCAGCCCTAGCCGGCCGCTGCGCGCTCGACGTCTTGCGCCTCCGAGACAGCGATGGCGGCGATGTTCACGATGTCGGTGACGTCGGCGCCGCGGCTCAGGACGTGCACCGGCTTGTCCATGCCGACCAGGATCGGCCCGATCGCCACCGCGCGGCCGAGATGCTGCAGCAGCTTGTACGCGACGTTCGCTGCTTCGAGGCTCGGGAACACCAAGACGTTCGCCTCGCCGACCAGGCTGGAGAACGAGTAGTCGTCCTCACGCAGCGGGGGTGACAGCGCGATGTCGGCCATCATCTCGCCATCCACCATGAGATCCGGCCGGCGTTTCTTCACCAACGCCGTGGCCGCGGCCATCTTCGCCGAGCGTGGATGACGGGTCGACCCGAAGTTCGAGAACGACAGCAGTGCGACCCGCGGCTGCAGCCCGAATCCGCGGGCCCGGTCGGCCGCCATGACGGCGATGTCGGCCAGCTCTTCCGCGCTCGGATCGAAGTTGACCGTGGGGTCGGCCATCACGACGGCCCGCCCGTCGTCGGTGATCATCACGTAAAGGCCGGCCACCCGCGACACGCCCGGTGCCGGGCCGATCACCTCGAGCGCCGGCCGGATCACGTCGGGGTAGTGGTAGGTGAGTCCGGCCACGAAGGCATCAGCGTCCCCGGAGTGCACCATCATCGCGCCGAAATAGTTGGGCTGGTCGAGCAGCGCCTGCGCCTCCCGCAAGGTGATGCCCTTGCGTTGCCGCCGCTCGAACAACGCCTGCGCGTACGTGGACAGCTGGTCGCAGTTTGCTGGGTCGACGATCTCGATCGGCGCCGCGACCCGAAGTTCGTCCATCGTGGCGCGGATCACCGACTCGCGGCCGACTAGGATCGGCACGCCGATGCGCTCCTGTTGCAAGCGTGCCGCGGCCAAGATGATCTTGCGCTCCTCGCCCTCCGAGAACACGATCCGCTTCGGGGCGGTCTGCGCCTTGCGAGTGACGACGCTCATCACCTCGCGGCCCCGGGTTAGCCGATTCGCGAGCTGCTCGGCGTAGGAGTCGAGGTCGATCACATTGCGCGCCACGCCCGACGCCATCGCTGCGCCGGCCACCGCGGGCGCCACCCGAAGCGGAACTCGAGGGTCGAGCGGCTTGGGGATCAGGTACTCGGGCCCGAACGTCAACCGCTCGACACCGTAGGCCCGCAGCACCGAGTCGGGCACGTCCTCCTTGGCGAGCGTGGCGAGCGCCCGGGCAGCCGCGATCTTCATGCCGTCGTCGATCGCCCGCGCGCGCACGTCGAGGGCACCCCGGAAGATAAACGGGAAGCCGAGCACGTTGTTGACCTGGTTCGGGTAGTCGGACCGGCCGGTGGCCATGATGACGTCACCGCGGGCCGCCGTCGCGTCGGGATAGCTGATCTCGGGGTCGGGGTTGGCGAGCGCGAACACGATCGGCCGCTCCGCCATCGACTGGACCATCTCCTTGGTCACCGTGCCGGCGGCCGAGACCCCGAGGAACACGTCCGCGCCCTCGATGGCCTCCGCGAGGGTGCGCGCCGACGTGTCTGACGCGAAGCGCGCCTTGTAGGGGTTCATCCCCTCGCTGCGGCCGCGGTGGACGACGCCGTGGGTGTCGCACAGCACGATGTTTTCCCGCCGCATGCCAAGGCTGACGAAGAACTCGCAGCACGAGATGGCCGCGGCACCGGCGCCGTTGACCGCCATCCGCACCTGGCCGATGTCCTTGCCCGCGATCTCGAGCGCGTTCAGTAGCGCGGCGCCGCTGATGATCGCCGTTCCGTGCTGGTCGTCGTGGAAGACGGGGATGTCCATGATCTTGGACAGCCGCTCCTCGATCTCGAAGCACTGCGGTGCGCTGATGTCCTCCAGGTTGATGCCGCCGAAGGTGGGCTCGAGCGCCTTCACGACCCGCACCACGTCGTCCGGCTCGGTCGCGTCGATTTCGATATCGAACACGTCGACGTCCGCAAACCGCTTGAACAGCAGGGCCTTGCCCTCCATCACCGGCTTGCCGGCGAGCGGGCCGACGTTGCCGAGCCCGAGGACTGCCGTGCCGTTGGTCACCACTGCCACCAGGTTGCCGCGTGCGGTGTAGCGGAACGCCTCGTGCGGGTCGCGCGCGATGTCCTGCACGGGGACCGCGACGCCCGGGGTGTAGGCGAGCGAAAGGTCGTGCTGGGTCGCGCACGACTTGGTGATCGCGATCGCGATCTTTCCCGGCCGGCCGGAGCTGTGGTACTCGCGGGCGTCGTTTTGCAGCATGGCGTTCCCATCGTCCCGATCGTCGAGGTGCGCTGGTGAACCACCGCGCGTGTCTTCTCTACCGCCGAGAAGCGCTTGCTGGCTAGGGCTGGTGCGCCCTCGTCACCGGGCCCAACGGTAACCCTCGGCGCTAGCGGGTGAGGAACGCGCTGACTCCCGCAGCGATCCCGGCAGCCATCTTCTGCCGCCACCCGGAGTTGGTCGCGATCGCGGCGTCCCCGGCGTTGCGCATGTCGAGGCACTCGATGGTGATGACCGGGCCGTGCGAGAGGTTGATCGTGCCGGTCGTCGTGCTGTCGGGGTAGTAGCCGTTCGCGATGTACGACGAGTACGGAATTCCCGTGCTGGCGTGGAAAACGTCGTGCATCGTGGTGGCGAGCACCCGCGATCGGGCGGCGCCGCCCGGATTGACGTTGGGGTTGTTCGGCGGCGGTTGCATGACGAAGAACCCGTGGCCGTTGGTTGGCCCGCCGTCCGCGTGAATCGCGATGAAGGCGTCGGCGTGAGCGTCGTTGCCGATCTGCGCGCGCGTGGTGACGCACGGGCCCACGCCGCTGTCGGACGACCGGGTCAGGATGACCGTCGCGCCCTCAGAGCGCAGGATCGCGGCCGCGCGGTTGGCGACGTCCCAGGTGAACGCGTGCTCGGGGTAGCCGCCGTTGGTCGAGGTGCCGACCGTGTCGCACGCCTTGATGACGCCGTTGCCCGCGTTGACCAGCTGGTTGATCGAGCTGCTGTGGTTGAGGTTGTGACCCGGGTCGAGCACGATCACCTTGCCCGTGAGCGTGCCCGGCCGGGTCGGCGGCAGCGCCGGGGGCGTTGGCGTCGGTGTTGGCGGTTTGGCCGGCGCCGGCGCCACCGCTTTCTTGGACGACGTGGACGACGCGGGGGCGGCCGCGCGCGTTGTCTTTGCCGGTGACGGACTCGTCGGCGTCGGCGCCGGCGGTGTCTCGGACGACGGCGCCGCGCTGGGCGATTGCATGCTCGTCGCGGCCGGAGGCGCGCTCGGAGCGATCGATGACCTGACCGGCGCGCTGTTCGGCGCGGCGGTCGAGCAGCCCGCGACGATGAGAACTGCGGACACCAAGATCGCGCAGGTGATCGGGCGGGTGGACGCCGCCGCGCGCGCCCTAACAACGGGCAGCGGGCGCGCGAATCGGCGAAGCGGCGGCGGCACGCCCGCCATGCTCGCACGCCGAGACGCCGTAGGCTCGTGTCTCGGTCACACATCACGAGGAGGACGTCCGATGGCGCCCGGCCCCCAACCGAACATGCAGCAGCTCCTCAAACAGGCGCAGAAGATGCAGCAGCAGCTGATGGACGCCCAGGCGGAGCTGGCCGAGACGCGCGTCGACGGCAGCGCAGGCGGCGGTTTGGTCACCGCCACGGTGACGGGCAGCGGCGAGCTCGTCGGGCTGACCATCGACCCGAAGGCGGTCGATCCTGACGACACCGAGACGCTTGCCGACTTGATCCTGGCCGCCGTCCGCGACGCGACGGGAAACGCGGCGCAGCTGCAGGAGCAGAAGATGGGTCCGCTCACCAAGGGGCTGGGCGGCTTGGGCGGCGGCCTGCCGGGCCTGCCCTTCTGACACGGACAGCGGGCCGTGTACGAAGGCGTCGTCCAAGACCTCATCGACGAGCTGGGTCGGTTGCCGAACGTCGGGCCGAAAAGCGCCCAGCGCATCGCGTTCCACCTGTTGGCCGCTGACCCGGCGGACGTGAAACGGCTGGCGCAGGTGCTGCTCGAGGTCAAGGAGAAGGTGCGGTTCTGCTCGATTTGCGGCAACGTCGCGGAGGAAGACCAGTGCCGCATCTGCCGCGATCCGCGGCGCGACCCGTCGGTGATTTGCGTCGTCGAGGAGCCGAAGGACGTCGTCGCGATCGAGAAAACCCGAGAGTTCCGCGGCCGGTACCACGTGCTGGGCGGAGCCATCAGCCCGATCGAGGGCGTTGGCCCTGACGATCTGCGGGTGCGCGAGCTGATGACTAGGCTCGCTGATGGAACGGTGAACGAGTTGATCCTCGCCACCGATCCCAACTTGGAGGGCGAGGCCACCGCGACATATCTCGCCCGATTGGTGAAACCCATGGGGTTGCGGGTCACCAGGCTCGCCAGTGGGTTGCCGGTCGGCGGCGACTTGGAGTACGCCGACGAGGTCACGCTCGGTCGAGCGTTCGAGGGGAGAAGGCAGCTCGATGTCTGAACTGGTGGTCGAGAATCACTCCGACGATCTTGGCGACTTCGCCGCCGAGATCGCGGACCAGGTGGAGAGCTTCGTCATCGCCGTGCGCGAGATCGCGCGCGGCGACGAGCCCGGCGGGGCGGTCGCGCTGTTGTTGCTCGAGGTCTCGCAGCTGATGCTCGCCGGCGGTCGGCTGGGCGCCATTGGCGACGTCGTCCCGACCGAGCGGTTCGAGCCGGACGCCGGTCCCGACCCCGACATCGACGAGTTGCGGGAGCGGCTGGCCAAGGTCCTCGGGCCGATCGACCGCTACGTCGAGATCTTCGACCCGTATCAAAACCCGGCCAGCGCGGCGACCTTCGTGATCTCCGACGACATCGCCGACGTCACAGCCGACCTCATCCACGGGCTGCAGCACTTTCGCGCCGGCCGGGCCATTGAGGCGCTGTGGTGGTGGCAGTTCTCCTACCTGTCACATTGGGGCACCCACGCCGGCGCCGTGTTGCGCGCCCTGCATTCGGTGGTCGCGCACGCTCGGCTGGACGTCAGCTCCGAGTAGTGCTCGGGCTCGCGCTCGCCAGCGGAGCGGGCGGCGCCGGCAGTGCGAAGTCGGACGGCTTTGGCGCGCCCTCCATCTTCGTCATCCGAAGCGAGCTGGAGCGAAACTCGGCGCTCACCAGCACCCCGTTGAGGTAGCAGTAGGTGCCCGGGACAAGGTCGCCGCTTGAGGGCGCCGCGGTGATCGCGTAGCAAGAGGCCGGGTCGGCGCCGCCCGGCGGTGTCTGCGGCGGCGCCGCCTCGACGCGCAGTCCCGAGCCGTTGGTGATCTCGTCGAGCGCGGATGTGAACAGGTGCTGCAGGCCGGGATCGACTGACGGCGGGACGGTCCCGCCCGGGCCGGCCAGTGTCACGCACAGCGGGGTCTTATTGGTGCCGGCGAACTTGCACGAGAACGTGCCCTTGTCGGTGACCAGGATCCGCACGTTGGCGCCACTCTCGCCGACGTCGATCCGGGTGGCGACCGGCGAATGAAAGACCGTCACGGTGCCGCTCCGCGCCGGATTGCTGCCTTGCGCTCGGTAGGTGGCCGTGAACGACAGCTGCTCCCCGTAGGAGGCCTGGCGTTGCAGCTCGGCGAGCGCGGCGGCGGCAGCCGACGCGCTCGCCGAGCTCGCCGAGCTGCCGTCGTCCGGCTGCTTTCTCTGATGACTCGACGTGCACCCGCTGGTCGCTACCAGGCCGACCAGCCCCACGAGCGCCAACGCGCGTGTGCGGAAATCCACGAAAGCCAACCTAACGAGCCCCGGTAGACTTCCCGGCGGTCTCCCCTGCCTAGGAGTTGTTCGCCCGTGGGCCTCGTCGTCCAGAAATACGGCGGTTCGTCCGTCGCCGACGCTGACCGCATCAAGGCGGTCGCGCAACGCATCGTCGCCACCCGCAAGGCCGGCAACGATGTGTGCGTCGTCGTCTCCGCGATGGGCGACACCACCGATGATCTGCTCGATCTCGCGGCCAGGGTGTCGCCGATGCCGCCGGCTCGCGAGCTCGACATGCTGCTCACCTCTGGCGAACGCATCTCGATGGCGTTGCTCGCGATGGCGATCGCGAACTTGGGCATGGAGGCGTGGTCGTTCACCGGCAGCCAGGCCGGCGTGATCACGGACTCCAGGCACGGCAAGGCGCAGATCATCGACGTCACGCCCGGCCGCATCCGCGACGCGCTCGACAAGGGCCGGATCACCATTGTCGCGGGCTTCCAGGGCGTCGCCCAAGACACCAAGGACGTCACGACCCTCGGCCGCGGAGGCTCTGACACCACCGCGGTCGCGCTCGCCGCCGCGCTCGGCGCGCGGGTGTGCGAGATCTACACGGACGTCGACGGGGTGTTCACAGCCGACCCCCGCATCGTGCCCACCGCGCGGCAGATCGGGAAGCTCTCCTACGACGAGATGCTGGAGATGGCCGCGGCCGGCGCCAAGATCCTGCACTTGCGGTGCGTGGAGTACGCGCGCCGGTTCAGTCTCCCGATCCATGTGCGGTCGTCGTTCTCCACGAAGCCCGGAACCTGGATCGTCGACATCCCCGCGGAGGAGCAGATGGAAGCCCCGATCATCTCTGGCGTCGCGCATGAGCGGGGTGAGGCCAAGATCACCGTCGTCGGGGTGCCCGACAAGCCCGGCGAGGCGGCGAAGATCTTCACCGTCGTGGCCGAGGCCGGCGTCAACATCGACATGATCGTCCAGAACGTCTCGTCGGTCGCGACCGGCCGCACCGACATCACGTTCACGCTGCCGAGCACCGACCTGACGAACGCGGTCGGCGCGCTGACGAGGGCGCAGGGCGAGATCGGCTTCGAGTCGCTGCAGTCCGACGACCAGATCGGCAAGGTGTCGCTCGTGGGCGCGGGGATGCGCACGCACCCGGGTGTCACGGCCAAGTTCCTGACCGCCCTCGCCGACGCGGGAATCAACGTCGAGATGATCTCGACGTCGCAGATTCGGATCTCCGTCGTCGTCCGAGAGCATGAACTACCGGCGGCCGTGGCGGCGTTGCACCATGCGTTCGAGCTGGACGATCCCAACGGAGCGGCGACGGTGTACGGAGGTACCGGGCGATGAGCGGGTTACGGGTCGGCGTTGTCGGCGCCACCGGCCAGGTCGGTGGCGTGATGCGCCGGATTCTCGCCGAGCGCGACTTCCCCGTGTCGGAGATCCGGTACTTCGCGTCGGCGCGGTCAGCCGGGACGACGCTGCCGTGGGGCGACCGCGAGGTCGTCGTCGAGGACGCCGCCGTCGCCGACCCGTCCGGGCTGGACGTCGCGTTGTTCTCGGCCGGGGGCGGCACCTCGCGCGAGCTCGCCCCGCGATTCGCCGCGGCCGGCGTCACCGTCGTCGACAACTCCTCGGCCTGGCGGATGGATCCAGACGTCCCGCTCGTGGTCAGCGAGGTCAATCCCGAGGCGGTGCGCGAGGCGCGCAAGGGCATCATCGCCAACCCGAACTGCACCACGATGGCTGCGATGCCCGTGCTCAAGCCGTTGCACGACGAGGCAGGTCTGACGCGGCTGGTCGTCAGCACGTATCAGGCGGTGTCGGGATCAGGCTTGGCCGGCGTCGACGAGCTCGACAAGCAGGTGCGCCAGGTGTTCGACCGAGCGGCCGACCTCACGCACGACGGCTCCGCGGTGACCTTCCCGCAGCCGGTCAAGTACGTGCGGCCGATCGCGTTCAACGTGGTGCCGCTGGCCGGCTCGGTGGTCGCCGACGGCAGTTTCGAGACCGACGAGGAGCAGAAGCTGCGCAACGAGAGCCGCAAGATCTTGGGCATCCCGTCGCTGCTGGTGTCCGGAACCTGCGTGCGGGTGCCGGTGTTCACCGGCCACTCGTTGTCGATCAACGCCGAGTTCGCGTCACCGCTGTCGGTGGAGCGCGCGCTCGAGCTGCTGGGCTCGGCGCCGGGTGTGGTGGTCACCGACGTCCCGAACCCGATTCAGGCGGCGGGTGTCGACCCGAGCTTCGTGGGGCGGCTGCGCGTCGACCCAGGTGTCCCCGACGGCCGTGGCCTGGCGATGTTCGTCAGTAATGACAACCTTCGTAAGGGGGCGGCTTTAAACGCTGTGCAAATCGCAGAGCTTGTAGCCGCGTCTCGGTA
>DASVDW010000073.1:0-4026 GCA_036380925.1 Acidothermaceae bacterium | reverse complement strand
CGCGGGTTCCGTCGGCCAGTTTCCAGATCTGTGTCGCGGTTTCGTTGAGCGCGGCGGCCCGGCCGGTCGCCGGGTTGAACGCGACGACGCGGTCGTCGAGGTCTTGCCATCGCACCCCCGGAGCCGGTGGACCAACGGTGGGCACGATGTGCTCCTTTTGTGGCGTTAGGTCGCTTACCGAGTTAGGCCAGACGGGTCAATAGGACGACTGGCTCATAGAACTTGATGCCTCGCTGGCCTATCATCAACCTGCCGTGGCTATGCACATGCGGATCGTCGCGCGCTATGACAAGTCCATGTCACGTGGTCTCATAGCCTACCGACGAGCCGGCGTGCCGATAGCATCGGCTCGCGCTCGAGACGATCGCGCGCGTGGCTGGGCGACAGTGCCTGGAGGGGTGGACATGGCTGATGTTGCAGACGGCGCCGAGCCGACTGGCTTGACCCGTCGTGATGCGCTAAAGCGCGGTGCGATCGTCGGGGGCGCCTTGGTGTGGAGCGTGCCCGCCGTCCAAGTGTTGGCGATGAGCCACAACGCGGCCGAGGCCGCCAGTGGGCCGGTGAGCCCGCCGCCGCCACCCCAGCCGCCTGGCACGCCGGTCTCTCCACCTCCGCCGCCACCGAGTTCGTCGTCACCGCCTCCGCCCGCGACCCACGACGTCACGAAGCCGAATGTGGAGCCGACGGTTCAGGGCATCAGCTTCGAGAACCCGCCGCCGCCGCGCAAAGACCCGACCGCGACGCTGCCCTTCACTGGCGCGGCGGTGCCGGTGACCGGCGCGGTGGCACTGGGCGCAGGCCTGGTCGCGACCGGTGTCGCCGCGGTCGCGGCGACTCGTCGTCGGCAGCAGACCGCCACGGCGGGCGCCGCCGCGGTCGACGCGTCAGCAGAACAAGAGCAGCCGCCGACGGCCTGAACATAGGCGTCGTCCGCATCACGTAGTCTCGAACACCCGGGCCCTGGTGGTCCGGGTGTTTCGTTGTGGTCAGGAATCGGTTGATGGATTTGCGCCCGTTGCTTTCCGCGCTGCGTGACGATCCCGCGCTGGCGCGTGCTCTCGCCTACGCGGGCGACGCCGAACGAACCACGGTCGATCTCGGCGCGCCAGGCGCGGTGCGGCCGGTCGTCGCGGCGGCGTTGGCCGCGCCCACGCCGGATGGGCCCGGCCGCCCGGTGCTCGCGGTGACCGCCACGGACCGGGAGGCCAGCGATCTGGTCGCCGCCGTCCAGTCGTTGCTCCCGCCCGACTCGGTCGCCGAGTATCCGGCGTGGGAGACCTTGCCGCACGAGCGGCTGTCTCCCCGTTCCGACACCGTCGGCCGCCGCCTCGCGGTCCGAAGAAGGCTGCGCCACCCCGACGGACAACCACTGCGCGTGGTCGTCGCGCCCGTGCGCGCGCTGCTCCAGCCTCAGGTCGCCGGCCTTGGCGACCTCGAGCCGGTCGCGCTGAACGCCGGTGACGAGGCGTCGCTTGACGACGTCGTCGAGCGACTGGTCGCCGCCGGGTACAGCCGAGTTGACCTGGTGGAGCGACGCGGCGAGATCGCCGTCCGGGGTGGCATTCTCGACGTCTTCCCGCCGACCGAGGACCATCCGCTGCGAATCGAGTTTTTCGGCGACGAGGTCGATGAGATCCGCTATTTCAAGGCGGCCGATCAGCGCAGCCTTGGCGACGACCACCCGGCCCGGCATGGGCTGTGGGCTCCGCCGTGCCGTGAGCTGCTGCTCACGCCGCAGGTGCTCGACCGCGCTGCCCGGCTGGCCGACGAGCACCCTGCGCTGGCCGACATCTTGGGCAAGGTCGCGCACGGCGTGCCGGTCGAGGGTATGGAGTCGCTCGCGCCAGTGCTCGTCGACGAGATGAACCTGCTCATCGACGAAGTGCCCGCCGACACCGTGGTGTTGCTGTGCGATCCCGAACGGGTGCGCACCCGGGCCGCCGACGTCGTCCGCACCGGGGAGGAGTTCTTGCAGGCGGCGTGGGCTGGCGCCGCGTCCGGCGGCAAGGCGCCCATCGACTTGTCGGCGGCGGCCCTGCGTCCGCTGGCCGACGTGCGCGCTCGCGCGTTCGCGCTCAACCTGGCCTGGTGGTCGATCTCGCCGCTCGCGGCGGCCGAAGAACCCGAGTCGGACGTCTGCGTTCTCGACGCCCGCGCCGTCGACTCCTATCGCGGTGACACGCAGGCCGTGGTGGCCGATGTGAAGGGTTTCGTCGCCGACGAGAACGGCGTCTTGTTCGTCACAGCCGGGCACGGGCCGGCGCAACGCATCGCCGAGGTGCTGCGCGGCGAGGGGGTGGCCGCGCGGCTCGAGCTGGAGCTGCGATCGGCCCCCGAGCCCGGCGCCGTGGTGGTCACCTGCGGCGGTCTTGACGCGGGCTTCGCGTTCCCGTCGTCCAAGCTCGTGGTGTTGACCGAAAGCGACGTGTTCGGCCAGCGGGCGTCGACCAAAGACATGGCGAAGCTGCCGAGCCGCCGCAAGAAGTCCATTGACCCGATGCAGTTGCGGCCCGGTGACTACGTCGTCCATGAGCAGCACGGCGTCGGGCGATTCGTCGAGATGGTGCAGCGCACGGTCGCCGGCGCCACCCGCGAGTACCTCGTCATCGAATACGCGTCAAGCAAGCGCGGCCAGCCGGGCGACCGGCTTTACGCGCCCACCGACGCGCTCGACCAGGTGACCCGCTACATCGGTGGCGAGAACCCGAGCCTCGACCGGCTCGGCGGGTCGGATTGGGCCAAGCGGAAAGGCCGCGCGCGCAAAGCCGTCAAGGAGATCGCCGCCGAGCTCATCCGGCTGTACAGCGCGCGCACCGCGGCTCCGGGTTACGCGTTCGGCCCCGACACCCCGTGGCAGCGCGAGTTGGAGGAGGCGTTCCCCTACGTCGAGACGCCCGATCAGCTGCGCACCATCGACGAGGTCAAAGCCGACATGGAGCAGCCGATTCCGATGGACCGGCTGATTTGCGGCGACGTCGGCTACGGCAAGACCGAAATCGCGGTGCGCGCGGCGTTCAAAGCGGTGCAAGACGGCAAGCAGGTGGCCGTGTTGTGCCCCACCACTTTGCTTGTGCAGCAGCACTTTGCCACCTTCTCGGAGCGGTTCGGCGGCTTTCCGGTGACGATCAAGCCGGTCAGTCGCTTCAACACCGAGAAAGAAGAAGCGGAAATCATGGCCGGCGTCGCCGAGGGCGGCGTCGACGTCGTCATCGGCACGCATCGGCTGCTCAGCGGGGGCACGTCGTTCAAGAACCTCGGGCTGGTCGTCATCGACGAGGAGCAGCGGTTCGGCGTCGAGCACAAAGAGCGGCTGAAGCAACTGCGAACAAACGTCGACGTGCTCGCGATGTCGGCCACGCCGATCCCGCGAACATTGGAGATGGCCATCACCGGCATCCGGGAGATGTCGGTGATTCAAACGCCCCCTGAGGAACGCCATCCCGTGCTCACGTTCGTCGGCGGCTACGACGACCGGCAGGTCGCGGCGGCGGTGCGCCGAGAGTTGTTGCGCGAAGGCCAGGCTTTCTACATCCACAATCGCGTCGAGTCGATCGAGCGCGCGGCGGCCAGGCTGCGTGAGCTCGTGCCCGAGGCGCGGATCGCCGTCGCGCACGGCCAGATGAACGAAGACGCGCTTGAACAAGTGATGGTCGGTTTCTGGGAGCGCTCGTACGACGTCCTCGTGTGCACCACGATCGTCGAGTCCGGGCTCGACATCCCCAACGCCAACACGCTGATCGTCGAACGCGCCGACCTGCTCGGCTTGTCGCAGCTGCATCAGTTGCGCGGCCGGGTGGGCCGCGGCCGCGAGCGGGCGTATGCCTACTTCCTCTACCCCCTGGAGCGGCCGCTCACCGAGACCGCGCACGACCGGCTCGCCACCATCGCGCAGAACTCCGACCTCGGCGCGGGCATGGCGGTCGCCATGAAAGACCTGGAGATCCGCGGCGCGGGCAACCTCCTCGGTGGCGAGCAATCCGGCCACATCGCCGCGGTCGGCTTCGACCTTTACGTCCGCCTCGTCGG
>DASVDW010000072.1:0-7455 GCA_036380925.1 Acidothermaceae bacterium | reverse complement strand
GGCGCGGCCAGCGCGGACGTCTATATCGCGGGGAAGAGTCTTCCCGCGGGGCGTGACGTCGTGCGAAACCCGGCCCGCACCAGCGAGGTCGTCGGGCATGTGGCGCTCGGGACGGCGGCGCACATCGACGCGGCTGTTGCTGAGGCGATCGGCGCGGCGCCGACATGGGCTGGCATTCGTGCATCCGACCGGGCTGATTTTCTAGACGCTGCGGCGGCGGCGCTCACGCCACGCATCGACAGCCTGGCGGAACTGCTCACCAGGGAGCAGGGCAAGACACTGTGGGAGGCGCGCGCCGACGTCGCGGGCGCGGTGTCGGTATTGCGTTATTACGCCGAACTGTCCCGGGCACTGGACACGGACGACATCTTCCGTGCCGACGAGCACGGCACTGTTTGGCGAGGCCGCCGACCGATCGGCGTCGCAGGCGTGATCGTTCCATGGAACAGCCCTGCCTATCTCGGATTTCTGGCGATCGGCCCTGCCTTGGCGGGCGGCAACACGGTTGTGGTCAAGCCGTCTGAGTTGGCGCCGCTCGCGCTGTCGGAAATGGCCTCCACCCTTGCCGATTGCTTACCGCCCGGCGTGCTTTCCGTCGTGCCCGGCGCCGGCGAGGCCGGCGCCGCGCTCGCGGCGCACCCAAAGGTCCGGAAAATCCTGTTCACCGGAAGCACCGAGACCGGCCGCAGCATCATGAGGGCTGCCGCCGGGACGCTCAAGAATCTGAGCCTCGAATTGGGAGGCAACGACCCCGCGGTGGTGCTCGAAAGCGCCACGATTTCCGATGACCTGGTCACCGAACTCATGCTCGGCGCCTTCGCCATCAGCGGGCAGGTGTGTTTCAGTGTGAAACGCATTTACGTGCACCGCAGTCATTGGCCGACGCTGGTTGAAAAGTACTGTGACGCCGTCGATCGGCTGGTTGTCGGGAACGGACTGGATCCATCGGTCAGCATGGGTCCGCTGAATAATCGACGGCAGTACGAGCGGGTACAGGGACTGCTCAAGGACGCGCAAGACAGGGGAGCGGAGGTGCGCGCCCTTGGCCGCAAGGCAGACGAGGCGTCATGGCCGGAGGGCTACTTCCTGCTGCCGCACGTCGTGACCGGGTTGCCGGACTCGGCGCCGCTGATCGCGGAAGAACAATTCGGTCCGGCGGTGCCCATCATCGCGTTTGATCACGACGACGAGGCGGTGATTGCCGCGAACGGGACCGAGTTCGGCCTCGCCGCCTCGGTGTGGTCGGACGATGACGCCCACGCCATGGCGGTGGCGCGCCAGCTGCAGTGCGGCACCGTTTTCCGAAATGTTCATCGGGCGGGCGCATCCGATGTCGCCATGCCATTCGGCGGCTTCAAGCAAAGCGGCATTGGGCGCATGCATGGGCTCGCGGCCCTGGAAGCATGCACTGAATTGCAGATTGTCGCCAATTACAAGGACGTCACGCATCTACCCCGACCTGCGTGGGCGGGCGACTGAGATGAGAAGGCCTTAATATGGCGGAGTGCGAATTTGATCAGTCGTCCGCTTTTCATTAAGCGACGAGGGCGAGGGGGCACGATGGAGACTCGAAGTCGGGTCAGTTTGCGTTTCGGTCATGCTAGATGTCGAGAGCTCGGTGCCAGCGATGCCTAATGGGGGAGCCGGTCGTCCAACTCGTGTGCAATCGGTCGAGCGGGCGGCTCAGGTGCTGGTCGCGATCGCGTCCATGCCGGAGAACGAACGTACCGTCAAGAGTCTGGTCAAGGCTTTGGGCACCACTGTCCCGACGATGTATCACCTGCTCAACACGCTTGTCGACGTCAAGCTATTGACTCGCGACGAGCGGCGTCGATACCACCTCGGCGTCACTGTGGGACATCTCGCGGCCGCCTACTACAGCCAGCAGCGGGTCAGCGAGGAGCTCATCGCGCCCCTGCGCGGGCTGACCGAGTCGACCGGAGAGTCGGCGTACCTGAGCGGCTGGCGCGATGGCGATCTGGAGATCTTCGCGCAGCTCGCGGGCACGAGGGCGGTCCGCGTGATGGATCTCGGCCCTGGATATCACGGTGGCGCGCATGCGCGCGCGTCCGGCAAGGTGCTGCTGGCATTTGCGTCTATCGAACAGCGCCAGCGCTATCTGTCACGCCATCCGCTTAACAAGCTGACACCGAGGACGATCACCGATCCCGCCGCGTTCGCGCGCGAGCTCGAGAGAGTGGCGACCCGGGGTTTTGCGTCGGAGGAGGAGGAGTTCTGCGAGGGCGTCGCCTGTCTCTCGGTGCCGATCGCCGAAGGGCCCTTCCTGCTGGGCGCGTACACGATCTCGGCGCCCCTCGAGCGGTACCGCCAGCTGGGCGACGAATACCTTTCTCACCTGCGAATCGCCGCGCGCATGGCGGTCGCTCGCCCGACCCTTGACAACGACCTGCAAAAGGACGAAGAGAATCTCGCCTCGCCCGTTGTCTCAGCGGTCCGCGCGGTCGGCTCGGACTGAGGAGCGAGCAACCTCGCGACACGGGCGCGAGCCGGCGCTGAGCTGTTCGAGGCGCGACAAAGCCGCCAATCAGTGACCTTCGAATCTGGCCGCAGCCGTCTGCGACGTCGTCTGCTGGCCGTCGGAGGTGGTGGCAGTGACAAGCGGCTGGCGCGGCAGGCTTCTGTTGTTGACGGTGATGGTCGTCTTGACCGTCTCCGCCTGTGCCGCAGGAGAGAACTCGGGCGTCGCGCACGACGCGCGCAACGCGGGTTTCTGGCTCGGGCTCTGGCATGGGCTCATCACGCCCGTGACATTTGTGATCTCGCTCTTCACCGACAGCGTCAACGTGTACGAGGTGCGTAACAACGGCAACTGGTACGACGTCGGCTACGTGCTCGGCCTGATGTTGGGCATCGGCGGCAGCGCTCGCTCCGGTGGGACGGCGCGGTGCTCGCCTGCGGCGGTCCGCCGACGACGCCGCTGAGCGCCTGCCCCGGACGCGTGCGGATCGTCAGGCGGGTTGGGCCAACACGTACGTCTGGATCGCGAGAACGGCCGCGCCCCTGCACCACTGGGTGGTGTCGCCCTCGAGAACATGCGTCTTCAACGGTCCGGCGCGCGGATCGCGCTCTTGCCGGATCCCGTCCCGGACGGCGTCAGCGGCGACGTTTGCGAGATGGACGCCCTCACCCCCGAGCACGATCAGCCGCCTACGCCATGGTCAAGCGCGACGGGTTGCCCGACGCGGACGACCCGACCGACAACCCACACATGTGGAACCAGCCTGGCGTTCACGACATCTTCTCGCGCTGGCGCGCCATAGCCGACTCCTATGACCGGGAGCTGACCTTGGTCGGCGAGGTATGGCTGCCGCCGACAAAGGCTGCGGAATACGTCCAATCCCGTCGGCTGCATCAGGTGTTCCACTTCGATCTGATGCTTCAGCCCTGGGACGCCGCCGCCTTCCGCTCAGCCATCCAAGGGACGCTGCGCAGTGTTCCCGACGGCGCGGCGCCGACCTGGACGTTGAACAACCACGACGTGCATCGCATGGTGACGCGGTACGGACTCGTGTCGGCCGACCCAATGGTGACGGACGACGCAAACGCGCGTCACACCAGGATGCGTGGGCGAGTCGACGTCGAGCTCGGGTTGCGCCGGGCCAGCGGCGCCGCGTTGTTGTTGCTCGCGCTACCCGGTTCGGTCTACCTCTACCAAGGTGAAGAACTGGGCCTGCCGGAAGTGCTCGAGCTGCCCGGCGACGCCCGGCGCGACCCGATCTGGCGCCGCTCCAATCAACGGGAGCATGGTCGCGACGGCAGTCGTGTCCCGCTGCCGTGGTCGCCGGACCCGCCCGCGTTCGGATTCAGCTCGCAGCCGTGCTCGCCGCCGTGGCTCCCGCAGCCGGATTGGTACGGGAAGTTCGCGGTGTCGGTGCAAGACAACGATCCGAACTCAACGCTGGGCATGTATCGGGCCGCGCTCGCACTGCGCCGTCGGTTGTTCCAGGGTCCGCTGCATTGGATCGACACCGGGCGCCCCGACGTGCTCGCGTTTCGCCGCGGCCGTGGAATCTGCGTCACCGCTTTCGGTGAAGCGGGTTACGCTGCGCCGCCCGAGTGGGGCCGGCCGGTGCTGTGCAGCCAGCCGCCAAACCGCCAGGGGCGGGGCGGCGCCGCCACGTGGTGGTTCGGCACGCCGCTTGCTTGAACTGGTACGACTTGGGCTACGTGAACCGCTCCAATGCGGTGCGCGCATGGGCGCCGAAGGGCCTGTGCCGCAGGCCTTTCGGCACTGTTTGGGCTGGCCGCGTTGCGGCAATGTTGACGGTGCCGGCGCCGGCAGGGCGCCCGCGGCGGACATGACAGAGACGGCAGCGACACTCGCCGTGATTGACCCATCGTCGCAAGACGGGGAGTCTCGCCTCGGGCGCCCTTTCATGTGCGCCGATCGGACCGTCCCGAGCCCGAGCGTAAGGTGGCCGAAGACGTAGCCGCGCAATAGGAGCCGGGCATGACGCAGCGACCACCGCTTCCCCCCTTCGACGAGCAAAGCGCGGTTCAGAAGGTGCAGGGCGCGGAGGATGCGTGGAACAGCCGTGACCCCGAGCGGGTGGCGCTGGGGTACACCGAAGACTCGGTGTGGCGCAATCGCGACGCCTTCATCGTCGGCCGCGACGCGATCATCGCCTTCCTGCGGCAGAAGTGGGAGCGGGAACTCGACTACGCGCTGCGTAAACAGCTGTGGGCGTTCAGCGACAACCGCATCGCCGTGCGTTACCAATACGAGAGCCGCGACCCCCAAGGGCAGTGGTGGCGCAGCTACGGCAACGAGTTATGGGAGTACGACTCCGACGGACTCAACCGGCGACGTGAGTCCAGCATCAACGACCTGAAGATCACCGAGTCGGAGCGCCGGATCTTCGGTCCGCGTCCGTCGTCCGACTTCGGCAAGGACGTCATCCCGCTTCAGTGATCAGCCGCTCATGTCGACCGCGTTGATCCGGCGCGGTTCGACGGTGACGACCACCCGTGATTGCTCCCCGCCGTCCATCGCGCGCAGGTCGGCGCCGTACTTCGCGCTGACCTTGTCGGCGAACACGTAACCGTCGTCGGAGCGCAGCTGCGCGTCACCGCGAATCTCCAAGTAGCGATGCGGATTCGCGAGGTCAAGAATCAGGACCGAGCACGCTGGGTTGCGCCGAAGGTTCGCGGTCTTCTGGCGAGACGTGTGCAAGGAGAAGCGCACCTTGTCGCCCTCGGCGAGAAACCACACCTCCGACAGTTGCGGACGCCCGCTGGGGCCGACGGTGGCGAGGGTGGCGACGTCGGCGTCAAGAAGATCGCGATGAGAGTCTGGGATCGTTGGCATCGCGTTGATCTTACCCGCTGGCGGTGTGATCAACGCCGGCCCCAAGAAATCATGGCTTTCCGCGAATCCTCGCTGGTGCGCCGGGAATTCACCAAGTGCGTGCCGCCGAAGGAGGAACACCATGACAATCACCCGTCACGACCGGCGTCCGGCGGGTCGCTGGGATCCGTTCGCTGGGTTCAACGACCTGTACGAAGAGATGAGCCGGCTTCTCACCACAGCCTTCCCCGACGCGTCGCGGATCAGCGTGAACGCATGGTCGCCCCCGGTCGACGTGGAGGAGACGGACGACGCCTACGTCGTCGAAGCTGACCTGCCTGGTGTGAAAGCCGAGGACGTGTCCGTGGACGTGCACGGCAACGAGTTGCGAATCAGTGCGGAGATTGAGCAGCGTGAGCATGAGGGTGTGCTGCGACGCCAGACGCGTCGCTCCGGCCGATTCGACTATCGGGTCGGCTTGCCCGGGGAAGTCGACAGCGAAGGGTGCGACGCCGATCTTGACAACGGCGTCTTGACGCTGCGGTTGCCGAAGACGAAGGCATCGCAACGTCGACGCATCCCAGTGCACGGCCCGTCCCAATCGCCGCAATCCGGCGAGCAAATCGAGGCTGGCGAATCCTCGAACAGTTAGCTGTCCGACCCCGTCACCGCTGAAACTTCCGAACGTCCCCATTCGCGTTGCCGAGACCTCGACCTGCCTCTACGCTCGCCGCAGTCGCTGCGAATCACCCGGCGACTCACACGGTGACGGCAGACGCGTCGAGGAGCGAGTCGGTGGCGCTGGAGCGGGTGTACCGGCCGTCGATCGTCGCCGCCTACGCGTTGTTCGTGCTTGTCGGCGTCAGCGCGGGGGTCGGCGGCGTGCTGCTTCCCGCGCAGATCGCCGATTACGGCGTCGACAAGGCCACCATTGGCTTGACGTTTTTCGCGTTCTCCGCGGGATTCATGACGGCTGGCGCGAGCGTCGGTCGGCTGGTGCATCGGCTGGGCATCGCGCAGGCGATCGCGGTCGGCGGTGGCGCGTTCACGTTGGCGGCGATGTACACCGGCCTTCGCCCGCCGTTCGCCGCGTTCGTCGCCGTTCAAGCCGTCGCCGGTTACGGCATCGGCGTGCTTGAGTCGGTTCTCAACGCCTACCTCAGCGAGCTACCTGAACCGGCGACCTTGCTCAACCGGCTGCATGGGTTCTTCGGCGCGGGCGCGCTCATCGGTCCGGCGCTCGCCGCGTGGATGCTGCAGTCCATGCGGTGGACCGCGGTCTGGCTGGCGCTGGCCGGCGCGGCCGCGGTGCTCGTCGTCGGGTTTCTCGCCGCGAGCCGCGACGTCTCTGAGGCGAGACGCGGCCCGCGGACTGCGAAGCCGCCGCGAGGGTTGCTGCTCGACGCCTTGCGCAGCCGCGGCGTGGTGCTCGGCTCGCTGTTCCTGGCCGTTTACGTCGGCCTGGAGATCAGCGTCGGCAACTGGGGATTCAGCTTCCTCGTCGGCCATTTCGATCAAGCCGCGTTGTTGGCGGGGTACACCATCAGCGGTTACTGGCTCGGGCTCACCATCGGCCGGTTCGTCATCAGCCCGCTGTCGACCCGCCTCGGTGTCTCGCCCGCGACGACGTCGATGGGATGCCTGGTCGGCGTGGCGTTGAGCGCGCTGCTCATCTGGGCGTCGCCGATCGCGGCCGTCGCGGCGGCGGGGTTCGTGCTTCTCGGCTTTTTCCTCGCCCCGCTGTTCCCCACCGCGATGGCGATGGCGCCCCGGCTCACCGAAAAGCGACTGGTGGCGACCGCCATCGGTGCGATGAACGGCGCATCGGTCATCGGCGGGTCGCTGTTCTCCTGGCTGTCAGGCGCGATCGCGCAAGGCGCAGGCGTGTGGACCCTGATGCCGTTCGCCCTCGCGCTCGCGCTGCTGCTGCTCGTCTTGTGGCAGCGCCTGGTCGCGGGCCTGGCAGTCTCCGCGCCGTCGCAGGCCGCCGAACTGGTCTGACCGCCGCCTTAGAGTGGGCGCATGTCGCAGTTGATCGAGGACGACGTGACGTTGCCCAGCGGCGTCCGGCTCGCCGTGCGCGTCGCCGAAGGCGCGCGTCGACCCTTTTTGCTTGTGCACGGCTTGGCGTCGAACGCCCGGCTGTG
>DASVDW010000071.1:0-17726 GCA_036380925.1 Acidothermaceae bacterium | reverse complement strand
TTCTTCATGTTGTCGGCGACGTCGTCCGGATTGAACGTGATCGCCACGTAGAAGAACGTGAAGAAGATGATCATCGCCGCGTAGGTCAGCAGGTACGTGACGTGCGGGTTGTTCGGCGACAGGTAGTTGTTGATCCAGGTCTGGAACCCGACGCTCTTGTTCAGGCTCGTCACCATCGACGGGATGTAGAGCAGCGACGACGCGAAGATGACGGGGATGACACCGGCCTGGTTGACCTTCAGCGGCAGGTAGGTCGACGTCCCCCCGTACATTCGTCGGCCGATCATGCGCTTGGCGTACTGAACGGGGATCCGCCGCTGCGCCTGCTCGACGAAGACGATCGCCGCGATGATGATGACACCGACGATCATGACGGCGCCGAAGAGGATGTTGCCTTTGGTCAGCCGGATCGAGTTGAGCTCGGAGGGGAACCGGGCGGCGATCTGGGTGAAGATCAGGATCGACATGCCGTTGCCGATGCCGCGGTCGGTGATGAGCTCGCCGAGCCACATGATGACCGCGGTGCCGGCGATCATCGTCAGCACCATCATGCCGATGACGCCGAAGCTGTCGTCGGTGATGATCTTCATCGGCGCGCCGGTAGCCGGATCGTTGCACTGGTTGAAGATCTGGCCGGGCGAGCGAGCCAGCGCGACGAACGCGGCCGACTGCAACACCGCCAACCCGATGGTCAGGTAGCGGGTGTACTGGGTCATCTTGGCCTGACCGGCCTGGCCCTCTTCCTTCAGCTTCTCCAGCCGAGGGATCACCACGACGAGCAGCTGAATGATGATGCTCGCCGTGATGTAGGGCATGATCCCGAGCGCCAGGATCGACAGCCGCAACAGCGCGCCGCCGCTGAACAGGTTGATCAGCGTGTAGATGTCGCCGCCGTTGGACGTCTCGAACTTCACGCAGTAGTTGATGTTCTTGACCGACACGCCGGGCGCCGGGATCGAGCTGCCGATGCGGAAGAGCACCAAGACGAAAAGGACGAACAGCAGCTTCTTGCGCAGGTCGGGCGTCTTGAACGCCTGAGCAAAAGCGGTGAGCACTGTTCCTCCTGCGGCGCCCCGCTGGCGGGTGGCGCGGTGTTCTTCCGGTGTGGACGCTCGTCAGCGGGCGCTCCGCGACTGTAACGCACCGGCCCGCTGGGCCGGGCCGCTACAGCGCGGCGACGCTCCCGCCGGCGGCCTCGATCTTACTTTTCGCCGACGCCGAGAACCGGTGCGCGCGCACCTGCAGCGCCACCGTCACCTCGCCGTCGCCCAACACCTTCACCAGCTCGCCGCCGCGCACCGCGCCCTTGGCCGCGAGGTCCTCGACGGTGACCTCGCCACCCTCCGGGTAAAGCGCGGCGAGCCGGTCGAGGTTGACCACCTGGTATTGGGTGCGGAACCGGTTGGTGAAGCCCTTCTCCTTCGGCAGCCGCATGTGCAGCGGCATCTGGCCGCCCTCGAACCGGGCCGACACCTGATAGCGCGCCTTGGTCCCCTTGGTGCCGCGACCGGCGGTCTTGCCCTTCGAGCCTTCGCCGCGACCCACCCTGGTCTTTGGCGTGCGGGCGCCGGGCGCAGGGCGCAGGTGATGCACCTTGAGCACGGACGCCGAACGCGTCGCCGGCCGGTCGGCGTCCTCGGCGCGGTCAGTGGTCTTGCTGTTGGCAGGCACTGCTTAGTCGACCTCCTCGACGGCGACCAGGTGCGAAACCGTCTTGATCATGCCGCGGATCTCGGGGCGGTCCTCCTTGACCACGGTGTCCCGCAGCCGCTTCAGACCCAAGGTGCGCAACGTGTCACGCTGGTTGCTGGTTCCGCCGATTTCCGAGCGGACCTGGGTGACCTTCAACCGTCCCATGCTCAGGCCCCCGCTCCGGCGCGCGCCCGCAGCAGCGCGGCTGGCGCGACGTCCTCGAGCGGGAGGCCGCGACGGGCGGCGACCTCCTCGGGGCGGACGAGAGACCTCAGCGCGGTCACCGTGGCATGCACGATGTTGATCGCGTTGTCGGAGCCGAGCGACTTGCTCAGCACGTCGCGGATCCCGGCGCACTCAAGCACCGCGCGCACCGGACCGCCGGCGATGACGCCGGTTCCCGGGCTGGCCGGGCGCAGCAGCACCACCCCGGCCGCCGCCTCGCCCTGGACGGGGTGCGGGATCGTGCCTTGGATGCGCGGCACCTTGAAGAAGTGCTTCTTGGCCTCTTCGACGCCCTTCGCGATCGCGGCCGGCACCTCCTTGGCCTTGCCGTAGCCGACGCCGACCATGCCGTCGCCGTCGCCGACGACGACCAGCGCGGTGAAGCTGAACCGGCGTCCGCCCTTGACGACCTTGGCGACGCGGTTGATCGTCACCACGCGCTCGACGTAAGCGGTCTTCTCCGCGGCGCCCTCGGGGCCCCTGCGGTCGTCGCGCCGCCCGCGGCGCTCGCCACTGCCACCGCCGGCGCCACTGCCGCCGCCGGGTCCGCGGCGCTGAGGTCCTGGCATCAGAGGTTTCCCATCTCGTGAACGGTCGTGCGGAAAATCGAAGTTGTCATCAGAGGGTCAGCCCACCTTCGCGGGCGCCGTCGGCGACCGCCGCGACCCGGCCGTGGTACTGGTAGCCGCCGCGGTCGAAGACCACGGCGCTGATGCCGGCCGCCGACGCGCGCTGCGCGATCAGGTTGCCGACCTTGCGCGCCTTCGCCGTCTTGTCGCCGGTCAAGCCGCGCAGCTCCGCCTCAAGGGTGGACGCCGAGGCGAGCGTGCGCCCGGCGCCGTCGTCGACGATCTGCACGAACACGTGCCGACTGGACCGGTTGACGACCAGGCGTGGACGCGCCGCGCTGCCGCTGACCTTCTTGCGGACCCGGAAGTGCCGCCGCGCCAGCGCAGGCGCTTTGCCAGAACCCCGGGCGTGACGCCGGCTGAGCAGTTGTGAGGAACCGGAGGCCATCGCGCTACTTTCCTGCCTTTCCAACCTTGCGGCGGACGTTTTCGCCCTGGTACCGCACGCCCTTGCCCTTGTACGGCTCGGGCTTGCGCAGCTTGCGGATGTTGGCGGCGACCTCGCCGACCTTCTGCTTGTCGATGCCGCGGACGACGAAGCGGGTCGGCGCCTGCACCTCAAAGGAGATGCCGTCGGGCGCCGGCACGAGCACCGGGTGGCTGAAGCCGAGCGCGAACTCCAGGTCGGAGCCCTTGGCCTGCACGCGGTACCCGGTGCCGACGATCTCCAGCGTCTTGGCGAAGCCCTCGGTGACGCCGGTGACCATGTTGGCGACCAGGGTGCGCTCGAGGCCGTGCCGCTCCTTGCTGCGCGTCTCGTCGTCGGGCCGCGTGACGACGAGCGCGCCGTCCTGGCCGCGCTCGATCGAGATGGGGTCGACGAGGGTGTGGGTCAAGGTGCCCTTGGGGCCCTTCACCGTGACGACGCGGTCGTTGATGTCGACGTCGACGCCGCTCGGGACTTGAATCGGAAGCCGCCCGATCCGGGACATAGTTGTTCTCCCTTACCAGACTTGGGCTTACCAGACGTAGGCGAGGACTTCGCCGCCCACGCCGCGCTTCGCGCATTGCTTGTCGGTGAGCAGGCCGTTCGACGTCGAGATGATCGCGATCCCGAGGCCGCCGAGCACCCGCGGCAGGTTGGTCGCCTTCGCGTACACCCGCAGGCCCGGCTTGCTGACGCGACGCACGCCGGCGATCGAGCGCTCGCGGTTCGGGCCGTACTTCAACTCGATGACGAGGGTCTTCGCCGCGGCGTGCCCCTCGACGTCCTCGACGTGCCAGCCCGCGATGTAGCCCTGCTCCTGCAGGATCTGCGCCACATGCTCCTTGATCTTGGAGTGCGGGATCGGCACCGTGTCGTGATAGGCGTTGTTCGCGTTGCGCACGCGAGTGAGCATGTCCGCGATCGGGTCGGTCATCATGGTTTGGCCACTCGGCCTTTCTCGCCGTGGTTTCGCACGGGATCAGCTCCCGCAGACCTTCGGCGTCAGAGGATTACCAGCTGCTTTTGGTGACGCCGGGAAGCTCGCCGCGGTGCGCCATCTCGCGCACGCACACCCGGCACAGGCCGAACTTGCGGTAGACCGAGTGCGGCCGGCCGCACCGGCTGCACCGCGTGTAAGCGCGGACGCCGAACTTCGGCTTGGCCGCCGCCTTGATGATGAGGGCCTTCTTCGCCATCAGTTCTCCTTGAAGGGGAAGCCGAGCAGCCGAAGCAGCGCGCGCCCCTCGTCGTCCGTCGTCGCCGTGGTCACCACGGTGATGTCCATGCCGCGGAACCGGTCGATCTTGTCTTGGTCGATCTCGTGGAACATGACCTGCTCGGTGAGACCGAAGGTGTAGTTGCCACGCCCGTCGAACTGCTTGGGCGACAGCCCGCGAAAGTCGCGGATGCGCGGCAACGCGAGGGTGAGCAACCGGTCGAGGAACTCCCACATCCGGTCACCGCGCAACGTGACGGGCGCGCCGATGGCCATGCCCTCGCGAAGCTTGAACTGCGCGATGGACTTCTTCGCCCGGGTGACCTGCGGCTTTTGGCCGGTGATCGTGGCGAGGTCGCGCACCGCGCCCTCGATGAGCTTGGAGTCGCGGGCGGCGTCGCCGACGCCCATGTTGACGACGACCTTCACCAGGCCCGGCGTCTGCATGACGTTGGCGTAGCCGAACTGCTTGCGCAGTTCGCCGGTGATCTCGTCGCGGTAGCGCTGCTTGAGCCGCGGCGCGGCGGTCGCGCGCTCGCTGACAGTGGCGGTCATCGCTGAATCTCCCTGCCCATCAGATTTCTTTGCCGCAGCGCTTGCAGATGCGAACCGGCCGCGTCTTGCCGGTCTCCTCGTCGACGACGTCCTGGCGCTTGCCGATGCGGGTCGGCTTTTCGCACTCGGGGCAGACGACCATCACGTTGCTCACGTGAATCGGCGCCTCTTGCGTGACGATGCCGCCGGTCTTCGCGCCGCGCGTGTTCGACGTGACCTTGGTGTGCTTGCGAATCCGGTTGACGCCCTCGACAAGAACACGGTTCTTCGTGGGGTCGGTCTCGATGACCTTGCCCTTACCGCCGCGGTCCTTGCCGGAGATCACCTGGACGGTGTCGCCCTTGCGCACCTTCAATGAAGCCATGGGTTACAGCACCTCCGGAGCGAGCGAGATGATGCGCATGAACTTCTTTTCGCGCAGCTCACGGCCGACCGGGCCGAAGATGCGGGTCCCGCGCGGGTCGCCGCCGTCCTTGATGAGGACCGCGGCGTTCTCGTCGAATCTGATGTACGAGCCGTCCGGCCGACGGCGTTCCTTCACCGTGCGGACGACGACCGCCTTGACGACGTCGCCCTTCTTGACACCGGCGCCCGGCAGGGCGTCTTTCACGGTGGCCACGATGACATCGCCGATTCCCGCGTAGCGGCGCCCGGAGCCACCGAGCACGCGGATGCACAGAATTTCCTTCGCACCCGTGTTGTCGGCCACCCTGAGGCGCGACTCCTGCTGAATCACTGTCGACTCCTGCTTCTCGTTTTGCTGCTACGCGGACGGCGTGAAGGCGCCGCTTGTCACTTGGCCTTCTCCAGGATCTCGACCAGCCGCCAGCGCTTGGTCGCCGAAAGCGGGCGCGTCTCCATCAGGAGCACGCGGTCACCGACGCCTGCGCTGTTTTGCTCGTCGTGAGCCTTGAGCTTGCTGGTGCGGCGCAGGACCTTGCCATACAGCGGGTGCTTGACGCGGTCCTCGACCTCGACGACCACCGTCTTGTCCATCTTGTCGCTGACCACGAGGCCCTCGCGGACCTTGCGGAAGCCCCGCTTCTCGTCTGCCTGCTCGCTCATGCCGCGCCCTCGGTGTTCTCTTCGCGAACCGTGATGCCGAGCTCGATCTCACGAAGAACCGTGTAGATGCGAGCGATGTCCTTGCGCACGGCGCTAAGCCGGCCGTGGCTTTCCAGCTGACCGGAGGCGTACTGGAAGCGCAGCTTGAACAGCTCCTCTTTGGCCTCCCGCAGCTTGCTGACCAACTCGTCGGTCTCGAGCGTGCGCAGGTCGTCTGCCTTGCTCATCTCTACGCCTCCCCGACCTCGCGCCGCACGAAGCGGCACTTCATCGGCAGCTTGTGCATGGCACGCCGCATCGCCTCGCGGGCGACCGGCTCCGGCACGCCGGCAAGCTCGAACATGACGCGTCCGGGTTTGACGTTGGCGATCCACCACTCGGGCGAACCCTTGCCCGAACCCATGCGGGTCTCGGCCGGCTTCTTGGTCAGCGGCCGGTCGGGGTAGATGTTGATCCACACCTTGCCGCCGCGGCGGATGTGCCGGGTCATCGCGATACGCGCCGACTCGATCTGCCGGTTGGTGACGTATGCCGGCTCCAACGCTTGGATGCCGAACTCGCCGAAAGCGATGCGGGTGCCACCGGTGGCGGCGCCCGAGCGACCCGGGTGGTGCTGCTTGCGGTGCTTGACCCTGCGGGGGACGAGCATGGCTCAGCTCTCCTCTGCCGTTGGTGCGGTTGGCTCGGACGTCGTTTCGGCCGCGGCCGGCCCGGCTGTCCCGGCCGCCTCCGCGACGGCCGGCGCGTCGACGGCGGCCGCCTGCTCGACCGGCGCGCTCGCTGGCGCGGGCGCCTCGGCGGGCGCCTCGGCGGGCGCGGCCTCTCGGGCCGGACGCGCCGCGCGGGGGCCCCGAGCCGGACGCGCGCGCGCCGGTCCACGACCCGGGAGCGCGGCCTCGTGCTCGCGACCGGCCACGCCAACGCCGTTCAGCACGTCGCCCTTGTAGATCCAGACCTTGACGCCGATGCGACCGAAGGTGGTGCGAGCCTCGTAGAAGCCGTAGTCGATGTCGGCGCGCAGCGTGTGCAGCGGAACCCGGCCTTCCCGGTAGAACTCGGTGCGGCTCATCTCGGCGCCGCCCAGGCGGCCGGAGACCTGCACCCGGATGCCGCGCGCGCCGGACTTCATCGCGCTTTGCATCGCCTTGCGCATCGCCCGACGGAACGACACCCGCTGGGTGAGCTGCTCGGCAACACCCTGGGCGACCAGCTGCGCGTCGATCTCCGGGTTCTTCACCTCGAGGATGTTCAGCTGGACCTGCTTGCTGGTCAGCTTCTCCAGGTCGCCGCGAATGCGGTCGGCCTCCGCGCCGCGGCGTCCGATCACGATGCCCGGACGCGCGGTGTGGATGTCGACCCGGACCCGGTCGCGGGTGCGCTCGATCTCGACCCGCGAGATGCCAGCGCGCTCCATGCCGCGAGTCATCAACCGGCGGATGGCGACGTCTTCCTTCACGTAGTCGCGGTACAGCTTGTCGGCGTACCAACGGCTCTTGAACTCGGTGGTGATCCCGAGCCGGAACCCATGCGGGTTGACCTTCTGGCCCACTACTGGGTCCCTCCCTGCTCTGTCTCGTCGGACGTCGCGTTGCTCGAGACGTCAGGCTCAGCGGTCTTCTTGGCGGCGGTCTTCTTGGCCGGGGCCGTCTTCTCGGCGGTGGTCTTCTCGGCGGTGGTTTTCTTCGCCGCCGTCTTCTTGGCGGCGGTCTTCTTGGCCGGCTGCTCGGCCGCCTCCGCCGCCGGCGCCGCGGCCGCCTTCTTGGCGGTCGTCTTCTTCGCCGGCGCTTCCTTGACCGGCGCTTCCTTGACCGGCGCCTCGGCGACCGGCGCGGCGCCGCGCACCAGGTGCGCGGGCTTCACTCGCTTCGGCACCGCTCGCTTAGTCGCCAGCGTCTCGGCCTCCGCCGACCACGACTCGACGTGGATCGTGATGTGGCTGGTGCGCTTGCGGATGCGGTACGCCCTGCCTTGCGCGCGCGGCCGGAACCGCTTCAACGTCGGGCCTTCGTCGACGTAGGCCTGCGAGACGACCAGGTCTTCGACGTCCAGCCGCTCGTTGCGCTGCTGGGCCAGGTGCTGGGCGTTGGCGACCGCGCTCTCGAGCACCTTGTAGACGGGCTCGGACGCCGCCTGCGGCGCGAACCGCAGCACCGCGAGCGCCTCGTCGGCGGGCAGGCCGCGCACCAGGTCGACCACGCGGCGCGCCTTCATCGGCGTGACGGTCGAGTAGCGCAACTTGGCCTGCGCGCGAACGACCGGGCCGGTCAGGGCGCCGGTGGCGCCGATCGGGCTAGCCACGGCGCGACCTCCGATCGTCCTTGACGTGCCCGCGGAACGTGCGCGTCGGGGCGAACTCCCCGAGCTTGTGTCCGACCATCGACTCGGTGATGAACACCGGCACGTGCTTGCGACCGTCGTGCACCGCGATGGTGTGGCCGAGCATGTCGGGCACGATCATCGAGCGCCGAGACCACGTCTTGATGACGTTCTTGGTGCCCTTCGAATTCTGGACGTCGACCTTCTTTTGCAGGTGGTCGTCGACGAAGGGCCCCTTCTTCAGGCTGCGCGGCATCGCGTGGAGCTCCTAGCGCTTCTTGTTGGACTTGCGGCGGCGGACGATGAGGGCGTCGCTGGCCTTGCGGGCCCGGCGGGTGCGGCCCTCCGGCTTGCCCCACGGGCTGACCGGGTGCCGGCCTCCGGAGGACTTGCCTTCGCCACCGCCCAGCGGGTGGTCGACCGGGTTCATGGCCACGCCGCGGACGGTCGGGCGCTTGCCCTTCCACCGCATCCGGCCGGCCTTGCCCCAGTTGATGTTGGACTGCTCGGCGTTGCCCACCTCGCCAACCGTGGCGCGGCAGCGGACGTCGACGTTGCGGATTTCACCGGACGGCATGCGCAGCTGCGCGAACGCGCCTTCCTTGGCGACGAGCTGCACGCTGGCCCCGGCCGAGCGGGCGATCTTCGCGCCGCCGCCGGGCCGCAACTCGATGGCGTGGACGACGGTGCCCAGCGGGATGTTGCGCAGCGGCAGGTTGTTGCCCGGCTTGATGTCGCTGCTCGGCCCGGACTCGACCGTGTCACCTTGCTGCAACCGCGCGGGGGCGAGGATGTAGCGCTTCTCGCCGTCCGCGTAGTGCAGCAGCGCGATGCGCGCGGTGCGGTTGGGGTCGTACTCGATGTGCGCGACCTTGGCCGGCACGCCGTCCTTGTCGTCTCGACGGAAGTCGATGAGCCGGTAAGCCCGCTTGTGGCCGCCGCCCTGGTGGCGGACGGTCACCCGGCCGTGCACGTTGCGGCCGCCCTTGGAGTGCAGCGGGCGAACCAGCGACTTCTCCGGCTCGTCGCGGGTGACCTCGACGAAGTCGGCCACGCTCGCGCCGCGGCGACCGGGGGTCGTCGGCTTGTACTTGCGGATGCCCATCGCTTCGTTTCTTCCTTACTTCGTGGGTGCGCGGGTCAGGAGACCGGAGCGCCGAAGATGTCGATGCGGTCGCCGGAGGCCAGCGTCACGATCGCGCGCTTGGTGTCCTTGCGCTTGCCGTAACCGAACCGGGTGCGCTTGCGCTTGCCCTGCCGGTTCACCGTGTTGACGTTCATGACCTTGACGTTGAACAGCTTCTCCACCGCGATCTTGATCTCGGTCTTGTTCGCCGTGGGCGGCACGAGGAACGTGTACTTGTTCTCGTCGAGCAGTCCGTAGCTCTTCTCGGAGATCACCGGCGCGATCAAGACGTCGTGCAGATCGGGGATCACTTCGCCGCCTCGCCTTCAGTCGCGGGCGCCCCGAGGAACGCGTTGAGCGCGCCCTGCGTGAACACCACGTCGTCGCTGACCAACACGTCGTAGGTGTTCAGCTGGTCGGGAACCAGCAGGTGCACCCGGTCGACGTTGCGCAGGCTCTTCCAGCCCACCTCGTCGGATCGCTCCAAGACGACGAGGACGTTCCGGCGCTGCTCCCCGACCGCGGTCGCCAGCGCCTGCAGCGCGGCCTTGGTGGACGGCGTGTCACCCTCGACGACGCCGTCGACCACGTGCACCCGGCCAGCTCGCGCCCGGTCGGACAGCGCGCCGCGCAACGCGGCCGCCTTCATCTTCTTGGGCGTCTTCTGGTCGTACTTGCGCGGTGTGGGGCCGTGCACGACGCCACCGCCGGCGAACTGCGGGGCGCGGGTCGAGCCCTGCCGGGCGCGTCCGGTGCCCTTTTGCCGGTACGGCTTGCGGCCACCGCCGGAGACCTCGCCACGGGTCAAGGTGTCGGCCGTGCCCTGGCGAGCCGCCGCCAGCTGGCCGACGACGACCTGGTGGATCAACGGCACGTTCACCTGGACGTCGAACACCTCGGCGGGCAGCTCGACCGTGCGGTCGGTGCCTGCGACGGTAACCGTGCTCATGCGGCGCCTCCCTTGGCGGCGGTGCGGACGTAGACCACGCCGCCGGCCGGGCCCGGTATCGCGCCCTTCACCAGCAGCAGGTTGGCCTGCGCGTCGATCGCGTGGACCGTCAGGTTCTGGGTGGTGGTGCGGACGCCGCCCATCCGGCCGGCCATCCGCAAGCCTTTGAACACCCGGCTCGGCGTGGCGCACGCGCCAACCGAACCCGGCGAGCGGTGCTTGCGCTCGGTGCCGTGCGAGGCCGACAGACCCTTGAAGTTGTGCCGCTTCATCACGCCCGCGAAGCCCTTGCCCTTGCTCGTGCCCACGACGTCGACCGTCTGCCCCGCCTCGAACACCTCGACGGTGACCTCTTGACCGAGCGTGTACTCGCTGGCGTCCGACGTGCGCACCTCGATGAGGTAGCGGCGCGGCGGCACGCCGGCCTTGCGGAAATGGCCCGCCTCCGGCTTGTTCACCTTGCGCGGGTCGATCGCGCCGTAGGCCAACTGCACGGCCGAGTAGCCGTCGACGTCCGGAGTGCGGACCTGCGTGACGACGCAGGGCCCGGCCTGGACGACGGTGACCGGCACGATGCGGCCCTGGTCGTCGAAGACCTGCGTCATGCCGAGCTTCTCGCCCAGCACGCCCTTGATCTGTTTCGCCATGTCGGGTGCGTCCTCTTACAGCTTGATCTCGATGTCGACGCCCGCCGGCAGGTCGAGCCGCATCAGCGAGTCGACCGTCTTGGGGGTCGGATCGAGGATGTCGATGAGCCGCTTGTGGGTGCGCATCTCGAAGTGCTCGCGGCTGTCCTTGTACTTGTGGGGCGAACGGATGACGCAGTAGACGTTCTTCTCCGTCGGCAGCGGCACCGGGCCCGCGACCTGCGCACCAGTCCGCGTCACCGTCTCGACGATCTTGCGCGCCGAGCTGTCGATGACCTCGTGGTCGTAGGCCTTGAGCCGGATGCGGATCTTTTGTCCCGCCATGGTGGTCCCGGTTCCTGTCTTCTCGTTACTGCCGCTGCTGCTTTGCTGTTTGGCGCCTGTGGTGCTGTCTGCTGCGCGACACGGCGGCCGGAGGTGTCCCTCCGGCCGCCGTCGCCCGCTACTTGAGGATCTTGGTGACGCGACCCGCGCCGACCGTGCGGCCACCCTCGCGGATGGCGAACTTGAGTCCCTCTTCCATGGCGATCGGCTGGATCAGCTGGACCGTCATCTCGGTGTTGTCGCCCGGCATGACCATCTCGGTGCCCTCAGGCAGCGTGACGACGCCGGTGACGTCCGTGGTGCGGAAGTAGAACTGCGGCCGGTAGTTGTTGAAGAACGGGGTGTGCCGGCCGCCTTCGTCCTTGGACAACACGTAGACCTGCGCCTCGAACTCGGTGTGCGGGGTGATCGAGCCCGGCTTGCAAACAACCTGGCCGCGCTCGACTTCCTCGCGCTTGGTGCCACGCAGCAAGACGCCGATGTTGTCGCCCGCGCGGCCCTCGTCGAGCAGCTTGCGGAACATCTCGACGCCGGTGACCGTGGTGCTCGCGGTCTTGTCGTGGATGCCGACGATCTCGATCGTCTCGCCAACCTTGACGATGCCCCGCTCGACGCGACCGGTGACGACGGTGCCACGACCGGTGATCGTGAAAACGTCCTCGATCGGCATCAGGAACGGCTTGTCGATCTCGCGAACCGGCTCGGGGATGTTGTCGTCGCAGGCCTTCATCAGCTCCATGATCGACTCAGCCCACTTGGCGTCGCCCTCGAGCGCCTTCAGCGCCGAGACGCGGACGACGGGCACGTCGTCGCCGGGGAAGTCGTAGCTGGACAGCAGCTCGCGGACCTCGAGCTCGACCAGCTCGAGGATCTCCTCGTCGTCCACGACGTCGGCCTTGTTGAGCGCGACGACGATGTAGGGGACGCCGACCTGGCGGGCGAGCAGGACGTGCTCCTTGGTCTGCGGCATAGGGCCGTCAGCCGCGGAGACGACCAGGATCGCGCCGTCCATCTGCGCCGCTCCGGTGATCATGTTCTTGATGTAGTCGGCGTGACCGGGGCAGTCGACGTGCGCGTAGTGCCGGTTGTCGGTCTGGTACTCGACGTGCGCGATCGAGATGGTGATGCCGCGGGCCTTCTCCTCCGGCGCCTTGTCGATCTGGTCGAACGGCGTGAAGGGGTTGAGGTCCGGGTGTGCGTCGTGCAGGACCTTCGTGATGGCCGCCGTCAGCGTCGTCTTGCCATGGTCGATGTGACCGATGGTGCCGATGTTGACGTGCGGCTTGGTCCGCTCGAACTTCGCCTTCGCCACTGGATGCTCCTTGAGGACGGTTGCTTCGCCGTACGACGTGCTTGTTGGCTTGCTGGACTGGGGTTGCCACCCGCGGTGATTACTCCCCGCGGGCCTTCTTGATGATCTCTTCGCCGACGGACTTGGGGACTTCGGCGTAGGAGTCGAACTCCATGCTGTAGCTGGCCCGGCCTTGCGTGCGGCCGCGCAGGTCGCCCACGTAGCCGAACATCTCCGACAGCGGCACCTTGGCCCGGACGACGCGGGTGCCCGCGATGTCGTCCATCGCCTGGATGATGCCGCGGCGGCTGTTGAGGTCGCCGATCACGTCGCCCATGTACTCCTCGGGCGTGCGCACCTCGACCGACATGATCGGCTCGAGCAGCGTCGGGTCGGCCTTGCGCGCGGCCTCCTTGAAGGCCATCGAACCGGCGATCTTGAACGCCAGCTCGGAGGAGTCGACCTCGTGGAACGCGCCGTCCTGCAACGTGACGACGACGTCGACGAGCGGGTAGCCGGCGAGGATGCCGAACTGCATCGCCTCCTGGCAGCCCTGGTCGACGGCCGGGATGTACTCGCGTGGGATGCGGCCGCCGGTCACCTTGTTGATGAACTCGTAGCCGCCTTCGCCGTCGCCGCTTTGCCCCGGCTCGAGGTCGATGATCACCCGCGCGAACTGGCCGGATCCACCGGTCTGCTTCTTGTGCGTGTAGTCGACCTTCTCGACCTTCTTGCGAATGGTCTCGCGGTAGGCGACCTGCGGCTTGCCGACGTTCGCCTCCACGTTGAACTCCCGCTTCATGCGGTCGACCAGGATGTCCAGGTGCAGCTCGCCCATGCCGGCGATGATCGTCTGCGCGGTGTCCTCGTCGGTGTGGACCTGAAACGTCGGGTCTTCCTCAGCGAGGCGCTGGATCGCGACGCCGAGCTTTTCCTGGTCGGCCTTCGTCTTCGGCTCGATGGCGACCTGGATGACCGGGGTCGGGAACGTCATCGACTCGAGGATGACCGGGCTGTCGGCGTCGCACAGCGTGTCGCCCGTGGTGGTCTGCTTCAGACCCGCGACCGCCACGATCGAACCGGCGCCCGCGACCTCGATGTCCTCCTGCTTGTTCGCGTGCATGCGCAGCAGGCGGCCGATGCGCTCCTTCTTGCCCTTGGTGGAGTTCAGCAGCGACGCGCCGGCGGTGAGCTTGCCGGAGTAGATCCGCAGGTAGGTCAGTTTGCCGAGGTACTTGTCGCTCATGATCTTGAACGCCAACGCGGCGAGCGGCTGGTCGTCGCTCGGCTCGCGAAGGAGCTCGACCGACTCGTCGCCGACCTTGTGACCGACCACCGCGCCGATGTCGAGCGGGCTCGGAAGGTAGTCGGTGATGGCGTCGAGCATCGGCTGCACGCCCTTGTTCTTGAACGCCGTGCCGCACAGCACCGGGTTGAGCTTGCCCGCGATCGTCGCGCGCCGGATGCCTTCCTTCAGCTGCTGCGGGGTCGGCTCGACGCCCTCGAGGAACATCTCCATCAGCTCGTCGTCGTTCTCGGCGAGCGTCTCGATCAGCTTCTCGCGCCACTCCCGGGTGACCTCGGCGTGGTCGGCCGGGATGTCGACCATCTCGTACGCCTCGCCCTTGCCCTCGCCGGTCCACAGCAAGGCGCGGTTCCACACCAGGTCGATGACGCCCTTGAAGTCGGCCTCGACGCCCCACGGCAACTGCACCGGCAGCGGGGTGGCGTTGAGCCGAGTGATCATCATGTCGACGGTGCGGTGGAACTCCGCGCCGACGCGGTCCATCTTGTTGACGAAGCAGATCCGGGGGACGTTGTACTTGTCGGCCTGCCGCCAAACGGTCTCGGACTGCGGCTCGACGCCGGCGACCGCGTCGAAGACCGCGACCGCGCCGTCGAGCACCCGAAGCGACCGCTCGACCTCGACGGTGAAGTCGACGTGGCCGGGCGTGTCGATGATGTTGATGGTGTGGCCCTCCCACTGACACGTGGTGGCCGCCGAGGTGATGGTGATGCCGCGCTCTTGCTCCTGCGCCATCCAGTCCATCGTGGCCGCGCCCTCGTGGACCTCACCGATCTTGTAGTTGATGCCGGTGTAGAAGAGGATCCGCTCGGTCGTCGTGGTTTTGCCCGCGTCGATGTGAGCCATGATCCCGATGTTTCGGACCTTGGCCAGATCTGCCATGACACCCGTCATTGCCACTGCTGCCACTGCTTGAGCTTCTCTCTTCGTTTCGCTTCGTTCGTCGTCCGTCGTTCGCGCGGTCGAGCCGGCTGGGTTACCAGCGGTAGTGGGCGAAGGCCCGGTTGCTCTCCGCCATCTTGTGCGTGTCCTCGCGGCGCTTGACGCTCGCCCCGAGGCCGTTGCTCGCGTCGAGCAGCTCGTTCATGAGCCGCTCGGTCATCGTCTTCTCGCGACGCGCCTTGGAGTAGCCGACCAGCCACCGCAGCGCGAGCGTGCTGCTGCGGCTCGCCTTCACCTCGACCGGCACCTGGTAGGTGGCGCCGCCGACGCGCCGGCTCTTGACCTCGATCGCCGGCTTGACGTTGTCGAGCGCGCGCTTGAGCGTGATCACCGGGTCGGTGCCGGTCTTGGCCCGGCAGCCCTCGAGGGCGTCGTACACGATGCGCTCCGCCAGCGACCGCTTGCCGCTGGTCAGCACCTTGTTGACGAGCGCGGTGACAAGCGGCGAGCCGTAAACCGGGTCGATGATGACCGGGCGCTTCGGCGCGGGACCTTTGCGGGGCATTAGCCCTTCTCCTTCTTCGCGCCGTACCGGCTGCGGGCCTGCTTGCGGTTGCGCACACCCTGGGTGTCGAGCGAGCCGCGAATGATCTTGTAGCGCACGCCGGGGAGGTCCTTCACTCGGCCGCCGCGCACGAGCACGATCGAGTGCTCCTGCAGGTTGTGCCCGACGCCCGGGATGTAGGCCGTGACCTCGATGCCGCTGGTCAGCCGCACGCGCGCGACCTTGCGCAGCGCGGAGTTCGGCTTCTTCGGCGTCGTCGTGTACACACGTGTGCAGACGCCACGTCGCTGAGGTGAACCCTTCAGCGCCGGCGTCTTGGTCTTGCCGACCTTGTCCTGCCGGCCCTTGCGGACCAGCTGCTGGATCGTGGGCATGAGCGCCTTTCAGTCCTGCGGCTCGCGTCGTTTCTGGTGGTTCCGTACTACTTTGTCTCCGACCCACGCGGTCGGGCGTGTCGCCCGCCCACACCCGGCTCGACGCGATCGCCGAACCAGTGGATGGAGGCCCCTCAGCTGCCGACGCGGCCGGCGACGTGATCCGATCGCCAAGCGCAGCGCGCCAAGGAACGGCCCGGGTAAGCCCAGGCACGAGGAGCAAGGTTACCTGGCGCTCGTGCGCGGGTCAAAACGGGGGTCGCCGAGCGGCGCCGAGCGGTCGGCCAACCGACCCGCCGGCCACCGCGCGCGACGACTTTCTGGCCCTGTGCGTCCCAGCAACGAGTGAAGGGTTTGGGCTGTTCCGGATGACCCGGAAGCAAGCCAAACCCTTCACCCGGCGAGATGGAGCTACAGCGCGTCAGCGCTCCCTTCCGAGCGCGTCAGCGCTCGTAGCGGCCCTTCCGAGCGCGTCAGCGCTCGTAGCGACCGTAGTCGTACTCCTCTAGCGGAACGGCTTGGCCGGAGCTGGCGCCGAACCGGGCGTACTCGTCCTCGAAGCCGCCACCGTCGTAGCCGGACATCGAGTAGACGGCCGCCTTCGCCTCCTCGGTCGGCTCCACCCGGATGTTGCGGTAGCGCGGCAAGCCGGTGCCGGCCGGGATGAGCTTTCCGATGATGACGTTTTCCTTCAGGCCGAGCAGCGGGTCGGACTTGGCGTGGATCGCCGCGTCGGTGAGCACCCGCGTGGTCTCCTGGAAGGACGCCGCCGACAGCCACGACTCAGTGGCCAGCGAGGCCTTGGTGATGCCCATCAGCACCGGACGCGCCGACGCGGGCGTGCCACCCTCCGAGACCACCCGCCGGTTCTCCTCTTCGAACCGCGGTCGCTCGACGAGCTCGCCGGGCAGGAAGTCGGTGTCACCGGACTCCAGCACGTTCACCCGCTTGAGCATCTGCCGGACGATGATCTCGATGTGCTTGTCGTGGATCGGCACGCCCTGGCTGCGGTAGACCTCCTGGACCTCCTGCACCAGGTGCACCTGGACCGCGCGCGGGCCGAGGATGCGCAGCACCTCGTGCGGGTTGACGGTGCCCTCGATCAGCTGCTCGCCGACCTCGACGTGGTCGCCTTCGGCGATCCGCAGCCGCGCGCGCTTGGTGACCGGGTAGGCGATCTCCTCCGCGCCGTCGTCCGGAGTGACGATGATCTTGCGGGCCTTGTCGGTCTCCTCGATCTTGACCCGGCCGGCGACCTCGCTGATCGGCGCGACGCCCTTGGGCTGGCGGGCCTCGAAGAGCTCGACGACGCGGGGCAGGCCGTGGGTGATGTCCTCGCCCGCGACACCGCCGGTGTGGAACGTCCGCATGGTGAGCTGGGTGCCGGGCTCGCCGATGGACTGGGCGGCGATGATGCCGACCGCCTCACCGACGTCGACCGTCTTGCCGGTGGCCAGCGAGCGGCCGTAGCAGGCGGCGCAGGTGCCGACCTTCGACTCGCAGGTCAACACGCTGCGCACCTTGACGTCCTGCACGCCCTGCGCGACCAGTTCGCCGATCGACAGGTCGCCGAGGTCGGAACCCGCGGGCGCCACCACGGCGCCGTCGACCGTCACGTCCTCAGCGAGCGTGCGGGCGAACACCGAGGTCTCGACGGTGCTCGGCCGAACCAGCTTGCCGTCGCGGCCCACCACCGCGATCCGCATCATGATGCCGCGCTCGGTGCCGCAGTCCTCCTCGCGGATGATGACGTCCTGCGACACGTCGACCAGCCGCCGGGTGAGGTAGCCGGAGTCGGCCGTGCGCAGCGCGGTGTCGGCCAGGCCCTTGCGCGCGCCGTGCGTGGAGATGAAGTACTCCAACACCGACAGGCCCTCGCGGAAGTTCGCCTTGATCGGCCGCGGGATGATCTCACCCTTGGGGTTGGCCACCAGGCCGCGCATGCCGGCGATCTGCCGCACCTGCATCATGTTTCCGCGGGCGCCGGAGTTCACCATCATGAACACCGGGTTGTCCTTCGGGAAGTTGGACTCCATCTCGCGCGCGACGTCGGCGGTGGCCTGGGTCCAGATCTCGATCAGTTCTTGCCGGCGCTCATCGTCAGTGATCAAGCCCCGCTCGAACTGCTTTTGGACCT
>DASVDW010000070.1:0-3322 GCA_036380925.1 Acidothermaceae bacterium | reverse complement strand
GTCAAGTGGGGCGGCTACATCCTGATGATCGCCGCCATCTTCGAGACGGTTTTCGCGGTCATGAACTTCATGGCTTCCGGCGAGAAGTTGGCCTGGGACGCGACGGCGCTGAACAAGCCGGCGGCCGCCGGCGGCGCGCCGGTTCCGCCCGCGCAGCCCACCTCGCAGACCGACCAGCCGACCGCTTCGTCGTCCGACCAGGTCTAGCAACGCATTCGACGTAGGGGCGGCCGGCGAAGCATCGCCGGCCGCCCCTACGCGCGTTTGCGACACCCCGAGGTCCCGCGGATTCGAGGGATTGAGCCCTCGCGCTGACAGCATGGGTCGCATGGCCGACACCATGTCGCGTCCGTCGGCGGCGGCCCGCACGCGCCAACAGCCGCCGGAGGCGGGGGAAGCGCGTCCGACCTCCCGGCCGGTCGCGCTCGTCGGCATCGCGGTCGCCGCCTGGACCATCGCGCTCGGCGTCGCGATCCTGATCTGCCTCACGTTGACCGCCTGGGTCACGGCCGCGCATCACGATGACGCGATCCGACCGGCGATCGCCACCGCGCTGCGCGCCTGGCTGCTCGCCCAACACACCGGAATCGCGGTCGGTGCCGGAACCGTGAGCCTGATCCCGCTCGGTCTCACCGTCTTGCTCGGCGCGCTGCTGGTTCACGCCGGGCGCCTCACCGCCCGGCACAGCGGAGGACACGACCTGCTCGACGCGGTGGCCGCCACGTTCTCGCTCGCGTTGCCGTACGCCGTTATCGGCGCGCTGCTCACCAGCCCCGCCAGTATCGGCGACGTGGCGCCCGAACCGCTGCAGGCGCTCGCCGGCGGGTTCGGGCTCGCGCTGCTGTGCGGCGGTTTCGGGGCGCTGCGCGAGACGAACCAACTACACCGCCTCGGCGCGGCCATTCGAGACGACGTGCGCCTCGCGATTCGGGCCGGGTGCGCGTCGTCCGCGTTGGTTTTCGGCGCCGGCGCGGTGATGGTGGCGGTGGCGCTCGCCACAAACGCCGAGCGCGCTGCCGCCTTGACCGCCGGGACGCGTGGCGGCTACTCCGGCGCCGCGTTGACGGCGGTGATGTCGATGGCTTACCTCCCGAACGCCGCGGCGTGGGCGGGCGCCTACGCGCTCGGCCCAGGCTTCGCGGTGGGCGCGCACACGTCGGTGTCGGTGACCGGCGTGACGCTGGGCGCGGTTCCCAGCTTTCCGCTGCTGGCTCCGCTGCCGCAAAGCGGATCGAGCACTGGGATCGGCTGGCTCGCGCTCGCCATCCCGCTTGCGGCGGGCGCGTTGGCCGGTCGGATGCTGGTGCGCGAACGCGCGGCGCCGACAGCGGCCGGCAGCGCGCCCTGGTGGCAACGCCACGGCCTCCCGGAGTGCGCCTGGGGATTGGCCGCCGGCTTGATCGGTGGAGCTGCGCTGGGCGCGCTCGCCTGGCTGTCCGGCGGGTCGCTGGGGGCGGGCCGGATGAGTGTGATCGGCCCGTCCGGCGGTTGGGTGCTGCTCGCCGCGGCCTGCGAAATCGGCGTCGTGGCGGCGGCCACGATGTGGTTGTCGCGCTGGCGCGACCGGCGCTGACTTCGCGCCCGCCCGCCCGATAGTCTTTCGCCGCCGCGCCGCCATGACGGCGCGCGGGGAGAGCCCTGGAGAGTCCGCTGCGCAAGAGTCGGTTACGCGTCGTCGTCCTCGTCTCGGGGACCGGCACCAACCTGCAGGCGCTGCTGGACGCGTCTGCCGATCCCGCGTACGGCGCGCAGATCGTCGCCGTGGGCGCGGATCGCGACGGCACCCTCGCGGTCGAGCGCGCGCGCAAGCTCGATGTGCCGACTTTCGTCGTCCGGCTGAAGGAGTTTCCCGATCGCGACGCGTGGGACGCCGCGCTGAGCGACGCGGTCGGCGCGCACGCACCCGATCTCGTGGTGTTGGCCGGGTTCATGAAGCTGGTCGGGTCCGCGTTCATGCGCAGGTTCGGCGGGCGAACGCTCAACACCCATCCCGCGCTGTCCCCGGCCTTTCCCGGCATGCACGGGCCACGCGACGCCCTCGCGCACGGCGTGAAGATCACCGGGTGCACGCTGTTCCTCGTCGACGACGGCGTCGACACCGGACCGATCATCGCGCAGGCGAGCGTGCCGGTGCTCGACGACGACGACGAGGGGTCGTTGCACGAGCGCATCAAGACCGTCGAGCGGCAGATGCTCGTCGACACCATCGGCAAGATGGCCCGCGAGGGCTGGACCGTCATCGGCAGAAAGGTCACCATCCCGTGAGCACCGGCAACACTGTTGACGAGGGACGTCGTCCGATCAAGCGGGCGCTGATATCGGTGTACGACAAGACTTCGCTGGTTGAGCTCGGCCAGGGCCTGGCCGCGGCCGGCGTCGAGATCGTCTCGACCGGCACCACCGCCGCGGTGCTCGCCGAGTCAGGCGTGCCGGTGGTGAAAGTCGAGGACCTGACCGGGTTTCCCGAATGCCTCGAGGGCCGAGTGAAGACACTGCATCCAAAGGTGCACGCTGGGTTGCTCGCCGACACTCGAAAGCCCGATCACCTGCGGCAAATCGACGAGCTCGGCGTCGCGCCGTTTGACTTGCTGGTGTCGAATCTCTACCCGTTCCGCGAGACCGTCGCCAAGGGCGCGGCGCCTGACGCCGTCGTCGAGCAGATCGACATCGGCGGTCCGTCGATGGTGCGCGCGGCCGCGAAGAACCACCCGTCGGTCGCCGTCATCACCTCGCCAGCGCGCTACGTCGACGTTCTCGACGCCTTGAACGCCGGTGGTTTCTCGCTGGAGCAACGCAAAGCCCTGGCCGTGGAGGCTTTCGTGCACACCGCGTCCTACGACGTCGCGGTCGCGTCGTGGATGGGCAACGTCTACGCGCCGACCGACGAGGGCAGCGGCTTTCCGGAGTGGCTCGGCGGCAGCTGGCGGCGTGCTGAGGTGCTGCGTTACGGCGAAAACCCGCATCAGCGCGCCGCGTTGTACCGCTCGGAGCACGGCTCACTGGGCTTGGCGCAGGCGAAAGTGCTGCATGGCAAGGCGATGTCGTACAACAACTACGTCGACACCGACGCGGCCCGCCGGGCCGCGTACGACTTCACCGAACCCTGCGTGGCCATCATCAAACACGCCAACCCGTGCGGCATCGCGATCGGCGCCGACCTCGCCGAGGCGCATCGCAAGGCGTTGGCCTGCGACCCCGTCTCGGCGTACGGCGGCGTGGTGGCGACGAACCGTCCTGTCAACGGCGACGTCGCACGGCAGATCGCCGAGGTGTTCACCGAGGTGGTGTGCGCGCCTGAGTTCTCCGAAGAGGCTCTGGACAT
>DASVDW010000069.1:0-4623 GCA_036380925.1 Acidothermaceae bacterium | reverse complement strand
GGCGCCCCGCACGCCGCGCACCTGCCGGCGCACTACGTCGATGTGACCGACACCTTCGAACGCAAGATCGCCGCGCTGCGCGCCCACGAGAGCCAGACCGCCCACATGGACGATCTTGAGGTCTTCCTTCGCGAGCGGCTGCTGCGCACCGCCGAGGCCGGCGGCCTGCCCGAGGGCCGGCTCGCCGAGGCGTTTCTCGTGATGGCCACCGCCTAGATCAGCCGGGTCAATGGCTGCGCGCCGCGTCGCCGTCGCCGTCGTCGGTCCGGCCGACGCGGACGAGGCGCTGCGTGAGATCGCTTACGCAGCAGGGAAGCTGCTGGCGCAACGCGGCGCCGTCGTGATGACCGGCGGGCTTGGCGGCGTCATGGCGGCCGCGTCGCAGGGCGCGCGTGAATCCGGTGGGCTGGTGGTCGGTCTGCTGCCGACGTCTGACTCGGCCGACGCGAACGAGTTCGTCGACGTCGTGATTCCGACCGGGCTCGGCGAGCTGCGCAACGGCCTGCTGGTGCGATGCGCGGACGGCGTGATCGCGGTCGGCGGCAGCTGGGGAACGTTGAGCGAGATCGCGCTGGCGATGCGCACCGGCACGCCGGTGGTGTGTCTGCGGGGCTGGGAGATCAGCGATCAAGCAGGCGCGCGCGTTAACCTGGTCAACGCAACGAGCGCGGCGGACGCCATCGACGTCCTCTACCGCGCGTTACCTCTGGCTAAGGATCTGCCGACTCTTTCGTCATGAGCAACTCGCTCGATCACGTCATCGCGGCCACCACGCAGTGGCTTGTCACCGCGTTTCCCGCCACCGGCGGCGCGCACGCCAAGGCGCTGGCCCGCCAGCAGGCCCGACAGGCGGTCACCGTCGCGGCCTGGCTGCGCTATCCGACCGCGACCGACGCCGAGTTGCTCGACCTGCTGCCGCCCAGCGGCTCATGGTGGCTGGACGACCTGCCTGCCGGCGCCGAGCCGGCGCCGTGGCGCACCTGGGTCGACGACACGGTCGCGAGCTGGGCGGCGGCGTTGCTGACCGATCGGGAACTCGCCCTGCAGGCTTGCGTGGCGATCGCTGACTGCGAGCACACCAGCGGTTTGCCCATGCAGTTCCGGCGGCTCACCCATCCCGACCACATCGACAGCGCGGCCGCGGCGTTGCTCCGCCACCCCGATCTGCTTGCGCCGCTAGCGAATCGTCATCGCGCCGATCTCGAGGGCGCCGTCGCCGCCACGAGACTTCCGTGATCACGAAAGGAATTGCTGTCCTACCCAAGCCGGCGCGCTACACCAGGCGGCGGTCGGTCGCCCAGCGGGTGAGCTCGTGCCGGTTCGACAGCTGCAGCTTTCGCAAGACGCTCGACACGTGGGTCTCGACGGTCTTCACCGAGATGAACAGCTCGCGTGCGATTTCCTTGTAGGCGTAGCCGCGCGCGATCAGCCGCAGCACCTCACGCTCGCGCTGCGTCAGCGCGTCGAGCTCAGGATCGATCGAAGGGGCGTCGGTCGCGGCGAACGCGTCGAGCACAAATCCCGCTAGCCGCGGGGAAAACACCGCGTCTCCGTCGGCCACCCGCACAACGGCGTCGGTCAAGTCCGCGCCGGAGATGGTCTTCGTGACGTAACCGCGGGCGCCCGCGCGGATCGTCCCGATGACGTCCTCGGCCGCGTCGGACACCGACAACGCCAGAAACCGCACGTCCGGCAGCTTCGGAAGCACCGCGCGCAACACCTCAGCGCCGCCACCGCCGGGCCGGTGGACGTCGAGCAGCACGACATCCGGTGCAAGCGCGGTTATCGCCGCGACGGCCGACGGCACGTCGTCGGCCTCGCCGACGACATCGACCCGCGGCCCCAGTTCGGCCCGCACACCGGACCGAAACAGCCGGTGGTCATCGACCAGGACGACGCGCACAGCGGGTGTCACTTCAACTCCATCTCGAGCCTGACCTCGGCGCCCTCGCCGGGCGCGGTGCGGATGAACGCCTTGCCCCCGTGGCGTTCCATCCGTCCCAGGATGGACTCTCTCACCCCAAGCCGGTCCTCGGGCATCGCGCTCAGGTCGAAACCCTTGCCGCGGTCGCGCACAAAAACGGTGACCTTCGCCGGCTCGATCTCGGCGTACACCGAGATCGCGTCGCTGCCCGAGTGCTTCGCCGCGTTGAGCGCGGCCTCGCGCGCGGCCTGCAACGTCGCGTTGAGCCTGTCGTCGATCTCACACTCGCCGACCACGATCACGTCGATCGAAACGCCTTGGCTGTCTTCGATTTCCGCGAGCACGCGTTCGAGCGCGCGACCGAAGTCGCGCTCTTGGTCGGACGACGGGCGGTAGAGCCAGGTGCGCAGCTCACGCTCCTGCCCGCGCGCCAGCCGTTGCACCTCGCGTGGGTCGTCAACATGGCGCTGGATAAGGGCGAGCGTGTGCAACACCGAGTCGTGCAGATGCGCCGCGAGCTCAGCGCGTTCTTGCTCTCGAATGCGGGCGCGCCGCTCGGTCGAAAGCGCCCGCACCGTGCCCAGCCACCACGGTCCGGTGATGACGGCGACACCGGTGACCAGCACGGCGGTCGACAGCAAACCGTTGCGCACTTGTCCAAGCTGCTCGTGGTAGGCGAGAAAGGTGGCCGCGCCGGCGAGGACCAGCACCGCGCCGGCAAGCGTGGTCACCAGCCGAGGACGTCGACCTCCGACCGCCGACCGCCAGCGGACGCGCTGCGCGTCGTCGGCCTGCCGCCACAGCACCGCCGCGCCGAACCCGGTCAGCGCCAGTGGCCACAGCAACTGCCCAGGTAGGCCGAGGCCGAGCGATTGGACCGCGAGCACGCCGCCGATCGCGACGGCGGCCAGCGCGACGTACTGGCCGTTGTCGCCGAAGCGGTCCAGCCCGCCGGGACCGCGACGGCCACGCGCGCGCGGCGTCCCGGCCACGGCCGCGTCGTCCGGCGGCACGGCCGGAACGAAGGCCCAAAAAGCCGCGTACATCGCGATGCCGGCACCGCCCGCAAAGGCCAGGACGACGAACAGCGCGCGGACGACGAGCACGTCGACGCCGATGTGGTCGGCCAGGCCGCGGGAGACACCGGCGACCATCCGGCCGTGCGTCGCGCGGTACAGCTTGGGTGGTTGCACGCCTCGATGGTCACACGGATCAGGGGCGATGGCGCGTCGTCAGGCCGCAGATCAGGGTCGGGCCAGGGTAGTTCCCGATATCGCCGAAGCCGCCTCGACGTGACGATGTGAACATGAGCGAACAGAGTCCCACCCCGTCAGCACCGCTTGGCCGGCACGACCTGCGCAACCTTCGACGCAGCAGCAGCGACCGGATGATCGCCGGTGTCTGCGGCGGCCTCGGCCGCTACACCGGGGTCGACCCGGTGGTGTTCCGCATCACCCTCGCCGTGCTCGCGGTGTTCGGCGGCGCCGGCCTGGTGCTGTACGCGATCGGCTGGCTGCTGATTCCCGACGACACCGCCACCCAGTCCGAGGCGCAGCGGTTGGTGCGCGGCCGCGGCGCGGTTTTCACCTTGTTCGCCTTCGGCATCGGCGTCTTGGGCGTGATCGCCCTCGGCGCCATGGTCGGCCATGGCTGGCCGGGACCGTTCCCCGCGATCATCCTCGCCGCCGCGATCGGCGCGCTGATCATCTACCGGCACGGATACGGCGAGCCCTCGCCGAGCCCGCAGCAGCAACGCGGAACCGCCGGCGGGGCGCCGCTGGGGCCGCCACCCGGCTACAGCGCGAGTTCAACCACCGAGGCGCCGCAGGCGGCGCCGGCCACCACCGGCCCGACCTACACCGCGCCGTCGTACACCGCGCCGGCCTACACCGCCCCCGGCGACGAGCACGACGAACCCTGGCTGTCACCGCCACCGCCTCCCCCGGCGCCCGCCCCGCGTCGTCCGCCGTCGTTCTTAGGACCGATCGGCTTCAGTCTCGGCTTGGTCGTCGCAGGCGTCTTGCTCGCGATCGGCGCCTCGGGCGCGTTTGACATATCGGCGCAAGGAATCTTCGCGGCCGCGCTACTCACCGTCGGGCTGGTGCTCATCGCGGGCGCGTGGTTCGGACGGTCGCGCGCGCTCATCGCGTGGGGGGCGGTGCTGACCGCCGCCTTGGTGTTGGCGGCCGCGGCCAATGTGCCACTGCGCGGCGGTATCGGCAACCGCCACGACACACCGATCAGCGCGACCGACCTGCAGTCGAGCTACCACCTCGGCGTCGGGAATCAGATGCTTGACCTCGCCCAATTGGAGCTGAATGGCGCCACTCGGCACGTCGCCGCGACCGTCGGCATTGGCGACCTTGACGTCGCCGTTCCCGCCAACGTCAAGGTCGTTGTGCACGCGCGCTCCGGCGCGGGCGAACTTCAGCTGTTCGACCGGAGCTTCGGCGGCACCCAGCTGGATCGCACGATGGCGATGGCGGCGACCGGCAATCAGGCCGGCGTGCTCGACCTCGACCTGCGCGTCGGCCTCGGCCAGGTGCACATCTGGCATGCGCCCGCTTTCCTGCCCGTCCCGAACCCGCAAGGAGCGCAATCATGAAGAGCCGTCAACCGGATCTAACCTCGCTCATCGCGGGCATCACGTTCTGCGTCATCGCGTTGGCCTACATCGGCGGAGAAATCAGCAACCGCAC
>DASVDW010000068.1:0-6731 GCA_036380925.1 Acidothermaceae bacterium | reverse complement strand
ACGAGCTGGTGACCACCGAGGTCGGCGCTGTCGTCGGCGCCCACACCGGCCCCGGCATGCTGGCAGTGGTCATCTGCAAACGCTGACGGACTACCCGGCTCCACAACCCCGAATTCCGTGGTCCACAAGCGGTTTCCGGCGGACGGCGGGTGCGTCGCCGTCACCCTAGCGTTGCCATGTGCCAAGGTCGCGACGTAAGCCCGCCGCCGGCGAGGTCGCCGCGGTGGCCGCGCGGCTGGAGCGGTTGCGCGCGGGCCCGACGCCCCACCACGGCGGATGGGCGCCGTCGTCCGAGCTCACCGCCGGGCCGGCTGACGACGCGCCACCGTCGGTCGGCGCGGTGTTGGCGGCGCGGCTGCCGGCGTCCGTTCGTGGCGGGGTTTTCGACCCCGGACGACGCGGCGTCGTGGTGCTCGGCGTCGTCGCGCTGCTCGCCGCCCTCGCGGCGGCCTGGTACTTCACCGCGGCGCGGCCGGCCGCGAGCGCCGCGACCGCGCAACACCCGCCCGCGACGGCGCCCGCGACGGCGCCCGCCACGGCGCCCGACCCGCAATCGTCGCCGCCGAGCGCGGGCGCGCTGACCGGCTGGCCGACCGGGCCACCCTCGTCGTCCGCGTCGATGGAGCTGATCGTCATCGACGTCGTCGGCAAAGTCGCGGCGCCGGGGGTGGTCGAGCTGCCGCCCGGCGCGCGCATCCGCGACGCGATCACGGCCGCCGGGGGAGCGTTGCCCGGCACCGACCTCACCGCGCTTGACCTCGCGAGCAAGCTCACCGACGGGCAGCAGCTGTTCGTGGGGATTCCGCCGCCGACGGGCCCGGCCGCGCAGGCGGCGGGTGGCCTGGTCGGCGGCGAGCCCGCGGGTGGGGGCGGGCCGGGCGCCGCGGGCGCCTCGTCCGGGGTCGTCAACCTGAACACCGCGACGCTCGCGCAACTGGAGACCTTGCCCGGCGTCGGGCCGGTGCTCGCCCAGCACATCCTCGACTGGCGCGGGCAGCACGGGCGGTTCGCGTCGGTGTCGCAGCTGCAGCAGGTGTCGGGCATCGGTCCGTCGAAGTACGCGGCGCTCGCCGGGCGGGTGTCGGTGTGACCGCCGACGTCGGGCTCCTCACGGGGGAGCGGCCGGATCTTCGGCTGTTGCTGCCGGCGGTGGCCGCGTGGGCGACCGGGTATCTGGCGCTGGGGTGGTCGGCGCGGGTCGGGCTGACGCTCGCGCTGGTGTTGTGCGGCGTCGGGTTGGCGAGTGGGTTCGGCAGCCGGCGCGCGTGGGCGCTGACGCTGTCGGCCGCGACCTTGTGCGCGGCGGGCTCGGCCGCGGCGGTGGCATGGCGCGCGGCCGCGCTGCAGCGCGGGCCGTTGCCCGTGCTCGCCCGCGCCCACGCGAAGGTGTCGCTCGAGCTGGTCGTTGGCGCCGACCCACGGCTGCTGTCGGTGGCGGGTCCGCACGGCGGTTCCCGGTCGGTCGTGATCTTCTCGGCCAAGGCGGTGGCGGTCACCCCCGAGGGCGGCGCGACCACCGCGATCCGCTCGCCGGTGTTTGTGCTCGCGAACGGTCGCGGATGGCTCGATCTGCAGCCGAGTCAGCATGTGGTGGCAAGCGGCCGGCTGGGCGTGCCGCAGCCCGGCGAGTTCGAGACCGCCACCTTCGACGCGAGCGGGCCGCCTGCGTCGATCGGCCCGCCGTCGCTGCCGCAGCGGCTTGCCGGTGTGGTGCGCTCGGGCCTGCGAGACGCGGCGGCGCCGCTGCCCGACGGGCCGGGCGGGCTGTTGCCCGGTCTGGTCGACGGCGATGTCTCGCGGCTGCCGCCGGACGTGGTCGCCGACTTCAAGACCACCGGGCTGACCCACTTGGTGGCGGTGAGCGGAGCCAACGTGGCGATCGTGTTGGGCGCGGTGCTGATGATGGCCCGCTGGGTGGGCTTGCGGTCGCGTGGTCAGGCGTTGGCTGGCGCGCTCGCGATCGTCGGGTTCGTCGTGGTCGCCCGCCCGCAGCCGAGCGTGTTGCGGGCCGCCGCGATGGGCCTGGTCGTTGTGCTCGCCCTCGCCACTGGACGCCGCAGACGCGCGCTTCCGGCGCTATGCGCGGCGGTGCTGGCGCTCGTCTACATCGACCCGACGCTGGCCCGCAGTGTCGGCTTCGTGTTGTCCGTGCTGGCCACCGGTGCGCTGCTGGTCGTGGCGCCACCGTTGCGCGAGCGGTTCGCGCGGTGGTTGCCGCGGTGGCTGGCCGAGGCGCTGGCGGTTCCGACCGCTGCGACGTTGGTGTGCTCGCCGGTGATCGCGTCGTTCGCCGGACAAGTCAGTTTGGCCGCGGTGCCGGCGAACCTGCTCGCCGAGCCGGCGGTGGCGCCGGCGACGATCCTCGGCGTCATGACCGCGTGCGTCGCGCCGTGGTGGACGACGGGCGCCCGATGGATCGCGCAGGTCGCGGCGCTGCCATGCGGCTGGTTGGTGTGGGTCGCGCGGACGTTCGCCCGGATGCCCGGAGCCGCGGTGACCTGGCCCACGGGGGTCGTCGGCGCGCTCGACCTCGCCCTCGTCGTCCTGGTGTTCGTGGTCGGCCTGCGGTTGTTGGCGCGCGCCCGCGGCGAAGGAGGGTCGTGACATGCTTGCGGTGATGCCAACGCCAGCCAAGACCCGGACCTCGGCGGTGACCGTCATCGTCGGCGACGAGGAGTTGCTGGTCGAGCGGGCGATCGCCGCGAGTGTCGCCGCCGCCCGCGACGCCGGGGCCGACGTCCGCGAGTTGCCGGCGACCGAGTTGGAGGCGGGCCAGCTGGCCGAGCTGACCAGCCCGTCGTTGTTCGGAGACGAGCCGTTGCTGGTGCTGCGCGACGTCGAGCAGGTCGCAAAGGACGTCGCGGAGGAGCTGATCGCGGCTTGCCGGGTCGCCGCCGACGCCGACGACGCCCGGTTGGTGCTCGTGCATCGCGGCGGCGCGCGGGGCAAGGCGGTGCTCGACGCCGCGCTCGGGGTCGGCGGGCGGCGGGTCGACTGCGCCAAGATCACCAGGCTTGGCGAACGGATCGACTTCGTCCGCGCCGAGGCGCGCGCGAGCGGCACGACGATCACGGACGACGGCGCCCGCGCGCTCGTCGACGCGGTCGGCCACGATCTGCGCGACCTCGCGGCCGCCTGCGCGCAGTTGGGCTCCGACACCGAGGGGCGGATCGACGCCGCGGTCGTGGCGCGCTATTACCGCGGGCGGGCCGAGGCGAACGGGTTCGCGGTGGCCGACCGGGCCGTCGAGGGCCGGCTCGGCGAGGCGTTGGAGCAGTTGCGCTGGGCCCTCGCCGTCGGCGTCGCGCCGGTGCTCATCGCGAGCGCGCTCGCCCAGGGTGTGCGGGCGCTGGCCAAGGTCGGCACCGCGACGTCGCGCGGCCTAAGCGGGGCGGCGCTGGCCCGCGAGGTCGCGCTGCCGCCGTGGAAGATCGACCGAGTGAAAGGGCAGCTGCGCGGCTGGCGCCCGGAGGGTGTCGCCGCCGCGGTGCACGCCGTCGCTGAGGCGGACGCGGCGGTCAAGGGCGGCGGAACCGATGCGGCCTACGCCCTGGAGAAGGCGATCCTGGCGATCGTGGCCGCGCGCGCAGCCGGGTGATCTTGAGATAGCCGGGCGCGAGTGGGCAAAAGAGTCGACGAAACGCCGGGGCGCGTCCAGCACTTTCTGCCCAGTCGCCGCTCGGCGGCTTACGGGCCGGGACTTGGGGGCCCGAGGCTGGGAGGCTCGGGCGCGAGTGGGGGTTTAGAGCGAGGCGGCGCGCTTGGCCAGCGCCGACTTGCGGTTCGCCGCCTGGTTGGCGTGGATCACGCCCTTGCTCGCGGCCTTGTCGAGCTGGCGGGTCGCCGAGCGGAGCAGCTCTTGCGCCTTCGCGGTGTCACCGGCGTCGGCGGCCTCGCGGAACCGGCGGACGGCGGTCTTCAACGAGGACTTGACGTCCTTGTTGCGCAGCCGCGCCTTCTCGTTGGTGCCGATGCGCTTGATCTGGGACTTGATGTTCGCCACGCGAAAGCCTCATGAGTTCTCGGGATTGGTGCCGCATACGCGACCGCCAAGATTACCTGGCGAGCGCCGCCGTCGTCCAACCGGGTGGTCGGCGGCTCAGGCGTGACCACCGGCGGAGCCGAGCGACCCGAAGTCGACGGTGACCGGTGCGCGCACCGCCGGGTCGTCGGTCTCGAAGTACTCCTCGGGCGTGAAGTGGTGCAGGCTCGCCACGATGGACGACGGAAACGCCTCGATGCGGGTGTTGAGCGCTCGCACATTGCCGTTGTAGAACCGGCGGCCGGCGGCGATCCGGTCCTCGGTCTCGGCCAGCTGCTGCTGGAGCGCGAGGAAGTTGCTGTCGGCCTTCAGCGTCGGGTAGTTCTCCGCGACCGCGAACAGCCCGCCGAGGCTGCGCACCAGCGCGTTCTCCGCCTGCGCGGCCGCCGCCGGACCTTTCGCCCCGCCCACCGCGGAGACCGCCGCGGTGCGGGCCTGGGTGACCTGCTCGAGCACGGTGCGCTCGTGCGCGGCGTAGCCCTTCACTGTCTCGACCAGGTTGGGGATCAGGTCGTGCCGCCGGGTCAGCTCGACGTCGATTTGCCGCCACGACTCGCGCACCAGGTTGCGCTGCCGGACGAACCGGTTGTACGAGCTCACGTACCCGAGCCCGAGCAGCACGAGCACGCCCAGCACGATCCACAGTCCGATCACGAAGGACCTCCAGTCGGGGGACTCACCTGCGGGGTTATCGGTGGTGGGGCGGTGATCATTGACTGTTGGGGCGCGCCGTTGTCGTGCCAGACGAAATCCGGGATGCCGTCGACGACGGTCGCGAGCGCCGCAAGCCTCGCCAGCAGATCGGGAATCTCAAGGCGTCCGACGTCCCACGACACGATCGTTTGGCCGTCGATTCGCCAGCGGAAGGGCGGCATCGCCATCAGCTTCCCGATCGTCCGCGGCGAGAGCACGTCGTAGGCGAACTTGCGGTCGTTCGCGCGCACCCGGAACCGGCGGTTGAAGTCCTCACTCTCCAGCTCGATGTCGTGGCCGCCCAGCACGTTGCCGATGCGGGTCAGCACGTTCTCCGGCCCCACCTCGAGCGTCGGCAGCCAGGTCGGCATCGCCAGCGCGCACACCCGGTAGTGGTGCGTTTGGGTCGACGAGTTGCCCTTGGAGTCCGTCGTCCGGGTCTTGTACGTGTAGTCGAACGCCACCATGTCGTGCCCGCGATGGTGGCCGGTTAGCACGTTGGTGGCGCGCCGGTCAAAGCCGTCGTTGAACGGCGCCTGCTGCCAGCGCATCCATTGCCGGTCGTCGCGCGCCACGTACGCCCAGCCGTAGGCGAGCGCGTGCTGCTGAAGCGCCTTGACCCGCTTTTGGTTGCGCTGGTACGACCAGATCGCGAGCGCGATCACGGCCACGATGACAAGCGCGAACAGTCCCGCTTGTGCCATAAAAAGATCGTGACGGCGCTCGGGGAGCGCGTCAAAGGAACACGCCGGTGTCACCCGATCGGGGTAACGCGGCGCTACAGCTGCACGGAGTCGAAGTGCTCGACGGTCGGGAACGGCTCGTAGAAATGGTGCAGCAGGGCCCGCCACCGCTCGTACTCCGCCGACCGCCGGAATCCGTCGGTGTGGTCTTCCAGCCGCTCCCATTGGACGAGGAGCAGGTACCTGCTGCGATTCTCGACACACCGCTCCAGCCGCAACGAGACAAAGCCAGGTTGGACGGCGATCAGCGGCCGCGCTTGGCGGAACGCGCCTTCGAAGTCAGCCTCCGCGCCGGGCCTGACGTCGAGCAGCGCGCACTCGGTGATCACCGCGCCAGCCTGTCACAGCGCGCCCCGGCCCGCGTCGTGGGACCATGGGCTTCTCCCGATCCCGACCTCCGAGAGAAGCGCGTGCCGCACCGCACTGACCCGGCGAAGATTCGCAACTTTTGCATCATCGCCCACATCGACCACGGCAAGTCGACCCTCGCCGACCGCATGCTGCAACTCACCGGCGTGGTCGACGAGCGATCCATGCGCGCGCAGTACCTCGACCGCATGGAGATCGAGCGCGAGCGCGGCATCACCATCAAGAGTCAAGCGGTGCGGCTGCCGTGGCAGCTCGACGGCGCGGAGTACGTGCTCAATCTCATCGACACCCCCGGCCACGTCGACTTCACCTACGAGGTGTCGCGGTCGCTGGCGGCCTGCGAGGGCGCGATCCTGCTCGTCGACGCGGCGCAGGGCATCGAGGCGCAGACGCTGGCCAACCTCTACCTCGCGCTCGGCAACGACCTGCACATCATCCCGGTGCTCAACAAAATCGACCTTCCCGCGGCCCAGCCGGACAAGTACGCCGACGAGCTCGCGCACATCATCGGCTGCCCGCCGTCCGAGGTGTTGAAGGTGAGCGCGAAGACGGGCGAAGGGGTCAGGGAGCTGCTTGACCACGTCGTCCGAGCGGTGCCGGCGCCGGTCGGCGACGCCAACGCGGCGCCCCGCGCGCTGATTTTCGACTCCGTCTACGACGTCTACCGCGGTGTGGTCACCTACGTGCGGGTGGTCGACGGATACTTGCCGGCCCGCGAGCGTATCCGCATGCTGTCGACCGGAGCGACGCACGAGTTGCTCGAGGTGGGCGTGATCTCACCTGACCCAAGGCCGACCGAGGGCCTTGGCGTCGGCGAGGTCGGCTACTTGATGACCGGCGTGAAGGACGTCCGCCAATCCCGGGTCGGCGACACCGTGACCACG
>DASVDW010000067.1:0-26854 GCA_036380925.1 Acidothermaceae bacterium | reverse complement strand
CGAGGCCTACGCCGACCACTTCATCAAGGTCCACCTGGAGGGCATCGGCGGCGGCAAGACCTACGCCCAGCTGTCGGCGCAGGCCAACGCCAACCCGACCGACACCAAGCTGGCCGCCACGGTCAACACCATGTTCAAGGGCGAGACCCTGCGCGGGCTGCTGCTCAACGCCTTCGCGTTTTGGAAGATGGGCCAGATCGCGCTGATCGCCGCGATCGCGTCCTTCGCCGGAGCCGGCCTCCTGCTGATCTTGTCGATCCTCGGCTTCTGGCACCTCCGCCGCACCGACCCCGACGAGGAAGTCCTGTACGGCAAGCGCAGCAGGGTTCGGGCCACCGCCTGATCGCCCGCCTGACCGTCGCTGGCCGGCGCAGCCTCCCGCGAAGAAACGAGTCGGAGGGCCCCGCACGATGCGGGGCCCTCCGACGGTTGCTGGTCACTCGCGGTTGGTCACTTGCGCTGCTTCAACACCGTGAGCAGCACCGCCGAATCCTCGACCGCCTCCAGGTTGTGCCGCGCGCTCGGCACGACAAGCAGGTCGCCGGTGCGACCCTCCCAAGTGTCGTCGCCCGCACTCATTCGCACCCTGCCGCGCAGCACGTACACCGTCGCTTGTTCGGGGCTTTCGTGGTCATTGAGTGCGGAGCCCTCGACCATCGCCACCATCGTTTGACGTAGCGCCAGCTCATGGCCACCCACGACGGTCTGCGCGGTGTGACCGCCTCCGGCTTTCGCGGCGCGTTCCAGCAGCTCTCGGCCAAGCGCCTCGAGGGAGAATTTTTGCATGAGCGGCGCCTCCAATCGAATGACGAGTCGAACGACGGATATTGATCAACCCTACGTCTTGTGGTGAACACCACCCACGCGCGGTCGCGTCGCGGGCTTCCGGCCCTAGTATTTATACCGATCACGATGGTAAAAAAGAGCGGACGTCGAAAGGTGAGGAGCGGGCATGAGCACCCCTGTCAGAATCGAATCCGCCGAGGACGCGGCGCTTTCCGCGATGCTCGATCATCACGCGCAGCTGCGCGGGGAGCTCGAGTCTCGTGTCGCAGCCCTTCGAGACGCGGCGTTCACAGCCGCCCCTGAGCGGGCGGCCGCCGACGCGGTGGTGGAGTTCATCGACCAGCACGTCTTGCCGCACGCCGCCGCGGAGGAGGGTTCCATCTACCCGGCCGCCGCCGACGACGAGCGGGTGGAACTGCTCGTTGACTCGATGGTTCTAGAGCATCGGGAATTGGAGCGCAAGGCACAGGCGCTCCGCGCGGCCGACACACCGGCCCGCGCTCTGAGCGCCGCGGAGGCCTTCGCCGCGGTCTTCGCCGTGCACGTCGCGAAAGAGAACGACCTGCTGCTCCCGGCGCTGCAGAAGCGGTCGGACGCCTCCCTCTCGACCCTGCTGCGCGACATGCACGATCGGCTCTCCGAGCCCGCCGCCGCTGGGCACGAGCAGGCGGAAGAAACCGAGAAGCTCGACGTCCGAACTCTCGCGCACGGCGCGCGCCACGAGATCATCTTCCGCAAGCTGCACGCGCTTGCCGCGGGCGGCCGACTGGTCATCGTCAACGATCACGACCCGAAGCCGCTGCGGTACCAGCTCGACGCCGCGTGGCCGGGGATGTTCGATTGGACGTACGTGGCGGCCGGTCCCGAGATCTGGCAGATCGAGATCACCAGGCTGCGGTAGCGGCGCGGCGCCGACGTAAGGTCGGCATATGAGCCGGTCGACAGGCGTGCGAGCCAAGCGCATTTACGACGACCCGTCGCCGAGCGACGGAGTCCGGGTGCTTGTCGACCGGGTGTGGCCGCGTGGAGTGAGCAAGCAACGCGCGCACGTCGATGAGTGGCTGAAGGCCGTCGCGCCATCGACCGAATTGCGTACGTGGTACGGGCATGACCCTGCGTTGTTCGACGAGTTCGTCAGCCGTTACCAGGCCGAGCTCGCCGAGCCTGAGCGGGCGGAGGCGCTCGCGCATCTGAAGACGCTGGCAAAACAGTCGCGGGTGACGCTCCTGACCGCGACGCGGGACCTTGAGTTGAGCCAGGCTGCGGTGTTGGCCGAACTCCTTCGTTGAGCGACCTGTCGGGCCGAATGCCTCGGGGGCTTGGGACGTTGGTCCCTATCTGGGGGACCAACGATCCGGGAACTCTAGAGGTTCTCGCCAAGCACTCGGAGGGTCCACGTGACGCGCACTGACGCTGCCCGAAAATCGCATTACCGCGTCGTCGTCATCGGCGGCGGCGACGCCGGCGTCAGCGTCGCCGCGCGGCTTAATCGCCGTGGCATGCACGACGTTGCGGTCGTCGAGCCCAGTGCGGAGCACTACTACCAGCCGCTGTGGACGCTCGTGGGCGGCGGGCTGGTGGCCGCCCGCAAGACCGTGCGTCGCGAAGCGTCCGTCCTGCCCCGTCGATCAACGTGGATTCGGGACCGCGCGACCGGTGTCGACCCCGAGAACCGGCTCGTTCACCTGCACGGTGGATCGGTGGGCTACGACCGACTCGTCGTGGCGCCCGGGATCCACCTCGACTGGGACGCGACGCCCGGCATGCAAGAGGCGATGGCGACACCGTTCGCGTCGTCCAACTACTCGTTCGCCCTGGCGCCGAAGACGTGGGAGGTGATGCGGGATCTAAGGCGCGGCACCGCGGTCTTCACGATGCCGACCGGGCCGATCAAATGCCCAGGGGCCCCGCAGAAGATCGCCTACCTTTGCTCCGACTACTGGCGGCAGCGAGGCGTCCTCGGCGACATTCGGGTGGTTCTCGCGTTGCCCGGGGCGGGCCTCTTCGGCATCCCGGTCTTCGCGCAGGCGCTGGCAAAGGCTGTCGAGCGCTACGGCATCGAGGTGCGCTACAACACCGAGGTGGTCGAGATCGACGGAGACTCCAAGCGGGTCAAGCTGCTCGACAACACCACGGGGGCGAAAGAACCGCTCGACTACGACGCGCTGCACGTCGCCCCCCGCCAGAGCGCGCCAGACTGGGTGAAGCACGGTCCGCTCGCCGACCCCGCGAACGCCGACGGCTACGTCGAGGTGGACAAGCACACGTTGCAGCACGTGCGGTACCCCGAGGTGTTCGCGCTGGGCGACGTCGCCAACACTCCGAACTCCAAGACCGGCGCGGCGATTCGCAAGCAGGCGCCGGTCGTCGTGGCCAACCTGATGGCCAGCCTCGCGAACGAGCCGCTGTCGGCCGTCTATGACGGATACGCCGCTTGCCCGTTCACGACGGCGCGTAACCGCATGCTGCTCGCCGAGTTCGACTACGCGTGCAACCATCGGCCGTCGATTCCATTGATCGACACCACCCGGGAGCGCTACGACATGTGGCTGCTCAAGCGGTACGGGCTGCCGTTCCTGTACTGGCACGTCCTGCTGCGAGGACTTGGCTAGTTCCTTTCTGACGAACGCGATAGTATTAATCCGCGGATCGTCGGAAGGGTGGGTGCATCATCGTGGACGCATTGCAATGGCTCGACGCCGTCGATGGCGACGCCGTGCTCGAGGCGCTGCACGAGGTGATCGACCCAGAGCTGGGCGTGAACATCGTCGACCTCGGCTTGGTGTACGACGTCGCGATCGGCTCTGATGGCGACGTCGCGATCACTATGACGTTGACCACCCCCGGGTGCCCGCTCGGCGGTTACCTCGAGGACGAGATAAATGGTTGCCTGCGCCGTTTCCCGGCGGTGCGCGCGGTGAGCGTTGACCTGGTGTGGGAGCCTCCGTGGGGCCCCGCCGCGATGACCGACGCGGCGAAGCGGCAGCTGGGTTGGCGCGGTTGAGCCACCTGCCGTCGCCGCGCCGCCTCGGCCTGTTGCTGTTGCCGGCCGGCGTCGTCGTGATGCTGTTCGGGCTGTGGGGCGGTCTGGCTCGTCTCGGGTACTCGCTGCCCGCCGACACGTCGTCCGCCGACGACCACGGGATCCTGATGAGCTTGGGCTTCCTGGGCACGATGATCGCCGTCGAGCGCGCGGTCGCGCTGCGATCGGCTTGGGCGTGGGGCGCGCCAGTCGCGTCGGCCGTAGGGTCGATCGCACTTGTCTTCGGCGCGCCGGCCGTGCTCGGAAAGGGATTGCTGCTCGTCGGCGGAGCCGTCCTCACGGTGGTCTACATGGCGCTGCACCGCGTGCAGCGCTCCACGCACAACACGTTGATGGGCGTGGCCGCCGTCGGGTGGGTGGTGGCCACCGCGCTGTGGCTGGCGAACCGTGACATCGCGCGGCTCGTGCCGTGGCTCGCCGCTTTTCTCGTCATCACGATCGTCGCTGAACGCCTTGAGCTGTCGCGCCTGCTTCAGATCTCCCAGGCCGCGCGTCACGCGCTCGTCGCGATAGTCGGTGTTTTCGTCGTTGGCGCGGTCGTGTCGATCTTCTCGGACGACGCGGGCATGCGCGTGAGCGGCGGCGCCTTGATCGCGCTGGCCGGGTGGCTGCTGGTGTGCGACCTGGCTCGGCGCACCGTTCGGCAGCGCGGTCTGACCCGGTTCATGGCGGTCGGACTCCTCGCGGGCTACGGCTGGCTCGCCATCGGTGGAGTGTTGTGGCTCGGTTACGGCTTCCACGTCGATGACGCCGTGTACGACGCGCAGCTGCACGCGGTCTTTCTCGGATTCGTGATGTCGATGGTTTTCGCGCACGCGCCGGTGATCGCGCCGTCGGTGTTGCGCCGTCCGTTCCAGTATCGCCCGGTGCTATACCTGCCCCTGGCGCTGCTGCACTTGTCACTGGTCGTGCGGGTGCTCGGGGGCGACGCGTTTTCGTCGGATGTCGCGTGGCGCTCCGGCGGCATCGCGAACGTGATCGCGCTGCTGGCCTTCATCGCCGGAACGGCGACCTCGTTGCTCTTCGTGCGGTCGCGTGCTGGCACGTCGTCCGAGGCGATGGCGGCGCGGTCGGGTGACAGCGACGGACGAGCGGCGCGGTGGCGCTCGCGACTGACCTCGCCCGCGGCCGCAGGCGCGGTCATCGGCGTCGTCGTGCTGGTGGCCTCGATCGCGTTCGCGAACAGCGGCAACACGTCTCAGCCGAGTTCCTCGCCCGTCGTTCCCAGCGTCAGCGCGGACGGATCGACGACGGGCGTGGCGATCTCGCTGCGAGAGATGCGAATCTCACCGTCGACGGTGACCGTGAAGGCAGGTACGCGTCTGCTGCTGCACGTCGCCAACGACGGGAGCATGCGACATGACGTGCGGCTTTCGAACGGCGCGCACACCCCGCTGTTGAAGCCAGGCCAGACCGTGGTGCTCGACGCGGGAGTCATCACCAAGTCTCTCGACGGCTGGTGCACCGTTCCCGGCCATCGGGCCGCCGGGATGACGATGAAGATTGTGGTTGCGCCCGCGGCCGCTTCGACTTCAGCGGTCGGCGCGGCGGGCGCGGCGGGCATGGCGGGCATGCCCGGCATGGCGGCTCCCTCGGCGTCAGACGAGCCGGACGCGGTGTCGCCCGATCTTGCCGGCAGTCCGCCGTCGGGTTGGCGGCCGTTCGACGCGACGCTTCCGCCCGTTGGCGCAGGCGCCGTTCATGACGTCACGTGGCACATCAAGGACGTGAAGTTGCCGGTGGCGCCGGGAGTCACCCAGACGATGTGGACGTTCGACGGCACTGTTCCAGGCCCTGTGTTGCACGGTAGGGTCGGCGACACCTTCAACGTCACCGTTGTCAACGACACGCAGATGACGCACAATCTCGACTTTCACGCCGAGGAAGGGCCACCCGCCGCGGTCATGACGCCGATCGCGCCAGGCGCGACGCACACCTACCAGTTCGTCGCCAGGTACGCCGGCGCCTGGCTCTACCACTGCAGCGTCGAACCTATGCTCATGCACATGGGCAACGGAATGTACGGTGCGCTGATTGTCGATCCACCAGATCTGCCCGTGGTCTCGACCCAATACGTGCTCGTCGGCTCGGAGTTGTTCTTCGGACCGGAAGGCGGGGTCGGCGACTACGCGAAGATGCTCGCCGACAAGCCAGACGCCGTGGTTTTCAACGGCTTTCCGTTCGCGTATCAACACGCGCCGCTGCAGGCGAAGGTCAATCAGCGAGTTCGGGTCTGGTTCGTTGACGCCGGACCGACGAGAGCGTTCGCGTTCCACGTCGTGGGCGCGCCGTTTGACTCGGTGTATCTCGACGGCGCCTACACCTTGCGTGCTGGCGACGCGGCGATGGGCGGCGGACAAACGCTGCCGGTCGATCCAGGCGACGGAGGCTTCGTCGAGCTGACGTTCACCCAGCCCGGCTCCTATCCCTTCTTGACACACGCCATGGCCGACGCCGTGATGGGCGCCTCGGGCGCATTTCAGGTCAGCAGCTAGCGAAGGCGCGTCGCGATGGTCTCGTGGTGGTCGCTGCTGCGCTTTGTGCACGTGCTGTCCGCCGCGGTGTGGGTGGGCGGTCAGCTGACGTTGAGCGCGCTATTGCTTCCCGTGCTGCGCCGCCGGCTGCCCGCGGAACTGCGGGCATCGCTGACGTCGACCATCGGGCGACGTTTCGGCCTGTACACCCTGGCCGTTTTCATTCCCCTGCAGGTCGGCAGCGGCATCGGGCTGGCGGTCGAGCACGGCGTCAGCTGGAACACGCTGGCGCAGCCGGGCTACGGACGCACATTGTCGGCGAAGCTGGCCGTCTTCGTGGCCGTCATGCTGTTGTCGGGTCTGCACGGATGGGCGCACGGCACCGGGCGGCTGGCGTTGGCCCGCGCGCTGGCGCTCGGGTCGCTGATCGGGTCTTGCGTGATCGTTCTACTCGCTACTGCCCTGGTCGCTTCGTAGCCGAGCCCGGCGCGTCGTCCTTCACTCGCAGGTGCGCGACACACAAGCTGGGCTCGACAAACGGATCGAGCCGGTCGGCCACGATCGGGGCCTCCAACTCAGTGAGCATCCCTTGCATGAGCCCGAGGTGGACGGCGCACACGACGTCTTGGTGCTCGATCGCCGCCTCGCGGAAAGGACAGTGGTGCAGCAAGATCTGCCGCTCGCGGCGCACCGTCCTGGCCTCTGGCACGAAGCCAACGTCGTCAAGCATCGCGACGAGCTGACGGGTGGCGCCGGCGGGGTCGACCGGACGACCGCGGCGACGCAGCCCACTCGGTGTCTTCGCCAGGTGCCGCCCCCACCGCAGCCCCGCCTCGAGCGCTTCCTTCGCCGGCCGTGCTGCGTGCGAGGCCAGGTAGTCGGTGAGGATCTCGGCGAGCAGCCGGTAGCTGCGCTGGCCACCTCGCGCGCTGCCTGGTCGAGCGGTGTACAGCGCGCGGGGACGACCGGGCTGCTCCCTGCTCTCGGTGGCGCGGTCGACCAGGCCGGCGTCAACCAGGCCGTCGAGGTGGAAGCGGGCCGTGTTAGCGTGCAACCCGGTGACCGCCGCGACGTCGGCCACCCCTAGCGGTCGGCCGGCGTCTTGCAAGAGCGTCAGCACGCGCAGCCGGCTCTCGCCCAGAACCTGCTGTTCGCCCGCGTCGCCGATCAGTGTGCTCACCCCTCTATTTTTACATACCCGTTCGGGAGAACGTGGCGAAAGCCACTCGTGATCTCTAGCAAAACGGGTGCCGACCAAGTACGTTTCGGGTGAAGATCCGTGCGACAGTTTTCGCGTGATCGCAAGTTGGACGACGCGGTGCGTCCTTGACGATGAAGCGGGGCGATCGGATGCCAGACTCGACGGCCACCGGCTATGGGGAAGAGACTCCGACCACGCAGGTCGATCCCAAGCTTCGCACCTCGCCGCCGCAGTTGGCCCCCCTGCTGCCCGCCGGGGAACCGGTCGAGTCGCTCCTGCGCAAGGCCCAGTTTTTCCTGCCTGGCACACCCTCGCCCGATCACCGGGAACTGCACCGGGTGGACGGGCGCGGCGCCGAGGAGTTCTATCGGGAGCGGTGGCGGCACGACCGGGTGGTGCGCTCCACGCACGGTGTCAACTGCACCGGGTCGTGCTCGTGGAAGGTGTACGTCAAAGACGGCATCATCACATGGGAGACGCAGCAGACGGACTATCCGTCGGTCGGCCCGGACTCGCCCGAGTATGAGCCGCGAGGATGCCCTCGCGGCGCCTCCTTCTCCTGGTACACGTACTCGCCGTCACGGGTGCGCTATCCGTATGTGCGCGCGCCGTTGCTGCAGCTGTGGCGCGAGGCGCGCAACCGGCTGGGCGACCCGGTCGCGGCCTGGGCGGAGATCGTCGCCGACCCCGACAAGACCCGCAGCTACAAGTCGATGCGCGGCAAGGGCGGCTTCGTCCGCTCCACCTGGCCGGAGGTCAACGAGCTCATCGCCGCGGCGCATGTGCACACCGTCAAAGAGTTCGGGCCTGACCGGGTCGTCGGCTTCACGCCGATTCCCGCGATGTCTCAGGTGTCGTATGCGGCCGGAACGCGTTTCCTGTCGATGATCGGCGGCACCATTCTGTCGTTTTACGACTGGTACGCCGACCTGCCCCCTGCCTCTCCGCAAGTGTTCGGCGACCAGACCGACGTCCCTGAGTCCGGTGATTGGTGGAACTCCTCGTACCTCATCATCTGGGGCACCAACCTGCCGATCACCCGGACGCCGGACGCGCACTTCATGACCGAAGCGCGCTACAAGGGTCAAAAGGTGGTCGTGGTCAGCCCCGACTACTCCGACCACACCAAGTTCGCCGACGACTGGCTCCCTGCGAACCCGGGCACCGACGCCGCGCTCGCGATGGCGATGGGCCATGTCATCTTGTCGGAGTTCTATCGCGATCGCAGCGTGCCGTACTTCACCGACTACGCCAAGACCTACACCGACCTGCCGTTTCTCGTCACCTTGCGCGAGCACGGTGACTCCTACGTTCCCGATGGCTTCCTCACCGCAGCCGATCTGGGCGGTGACGACGCCGCCGTCGAGGCTGCGGCGCACAAGACGGTGGTTCTCGACAACGAGAAGTGGCTGCCACGGGTGCCCAACGGCTCGCTCGGATTTCGATACGGCGAGAGCGGCGTCGGCAAGTGGAACCTCGATTTGGAGGACATCAACCCCGCGCTCACGTTGTACGGTCGGCACACCGAGGCGGTCCCTGTCGACCTGCCGCGCTTCGACATCGGTTCAACCGAAGGCGGCGACGTGATCACGCGTGGCGTGCCGGTCACACGCGTCGCCAACAAGCTGGTCACCACGGTGTTCGACTTGCTGATGGCGCAATACGCCGTGCCCCGTGACGGATTGCCAGGGGTGTGGCCCTCGGGTTACGACGACTTGCACCCCTACACGCCTGCCTGGCAAGAGGCGATCACCGCGGTGCCTGCTGCCGCAGCGGCCCGGGTGGCCCGCGAATTCGCGCGCAACGCCGAGCTGACCCGCGGGCGCTCGATGATCACGATGGGCGCGGGCACCAACCACTGGTACCACTCCGACCAGATCTACCGGACGTTCTTCACGCTCATCATGTTGTGCGGCACGCAGGGTGTGAACGGCGGCGGCTGGGCGCACTACGTCGGCCAGGAGAAGGTGCGCCCGCTCACCGGCTGGTTCACCACCGCCTTTGCCTTTGACTGGCAGCGGCCGACCAGGCACATGACCGGAGGGTCGTTCTTCTACTTGCACACCGACCAGTGGCGGTACGAGACGTTTGGCGCCGACGAGCTCAGCAGCCCCCTCGGACGCGGGCTGTTCGAAAACCGCACCTTCGCCGACTGCCTCGCACAGGCCTCGCGGCTCGGCTGGACGCCGACGCAGCCGGCATTCGACCGCAATCCGCTCGACCTCGCCGACGACGCCGCCATGGTGGGGAAGGCGGTGCCGGACTACGTGGCCGACGAGTTGGCCGCGGGCCGGTTGCGGTTCGCGGGCGAAGACCCCGACGACCCGAAGAACTTCCCGCGGGTGATGACGATTTGGCGAGCGAACGTGCTGGGCTCCTCTGGGAAGGGCATGGAGTACTTCCTGCGCCATCTAGTCGGCGCCGAAGACGCCGTGCGCGCCGACGAATCACCGGTTGAGAAGCGCCCCGTGGAAGTCGACTGGCACGACGAGGCGCCGCGCGGCAAGCTCGACCTGCTCACCACGATCGACTTTCGGATGACTAGCTCCTGCACCTTCTCCGATATCGTGCTGCCGGCCGCGACGTGGTATGAGAAGTACGATCTGTCATCGACAGACATGCATCCCTTCGTGCACTCGTTCAATCCCGCGATCGCACCACCGTGGGAGGCACGTACCGACTTCGACATCTTCAACAACGTCGCCGAGGAGTTCTCCCGCCTTGCGGCGAAGCACCTTGGCAAACGCACCGACGTGATCGCGGCGCCGTTGGCGCACGACTCCGCAGACGAGTTGGCACAGCCCGGCGGTCGGGTCGTCGACTGGAAGACGGAGGGAATTCGTCCCACGCCAGGCGTCAACATGCCGAAGATCATCACTGTCGAGCGCGATTTTTCCTTGGTTGCTGAGAAGATGCGCGCGCTTGGGCCGCTTGTCGACACCCTGGGCACTACTACGAAAGGCGTGAACTGGGTTCCGACAAGCGGCGTCGACTACCTTCGGCGCACCAACGGGGTGGTGCGCGGCGGGATCGCCGACGGTCGCCCCTCGTTGGCCCGCGATGTGCATCTGGCCGAGGCGATCCTCGCACTGTCGGGCACCACGAACGCCAAACTCGCGGTGCTTGGGTGGAAGAATCTCGAAGAGCGCACCGGCATGAAGTTGGCAGACCTCGCCGAAGACCGCGCAGACGACCAGATCAGCTTCGCCGACACGCAGGTGCAGCCGCGCGCGGTCATCACCTCGCCGGAGTGGTCGGGAAGCGAGTCGGGCGGACGCCGCTATTCGCCGTTCGTGGTTAACGTCGAGCGCAAGAAGCCGTGGCACACGCAGACCGGCCGGATGCATTTTTACTTGGACCACGAATGGGTCGCGGAGTACGGCGAGTCTCTGCCGACCTACCGTCCGCCGCTGAACTACCTCCGGCACTTCGGGGAGCAAGGTCTACGCGAGCCGGGGCGCCCCGAGATAACCGTGCGGTATCTGACGCCGCACTCCAAGTGGTCCATTCACTCGGAGTACCAGGACAACCTGCACATGCTGCGTCTCTTCCGTGGCGGGCCGGTGATCTGGATGAGCCCGGTCGACGCGCAGAAGATCGGGGTCACCGACAACGACTGGATCGAAGCGTTCAACCGCAATGGCGTTGTTGCCTGTCGGGCAGTGGTGACCCATCGAATGCCGGCAGGCACTGTGTTCATGTACCACGCGAAGGACCGTCACTTGATGACGCCAAAGTCCGAGATATCCGGCTGGCACGGCGGATCTGACAACTCGTTGACGAGGCTGGTGATGAAGCCGACGCACATGGCGGGCGGATACGCACAACTGACGTACGGATTCAACTACTACGGGCCGACCGGCAATCAGCGCGACGAGGTGACTGTGATCCGTCGCCGCGCACAGCAGGTCGAGTGGTGACGCGACGATGAGAATCATGGCGCAAATGGCGATGGTGATGAACCTCGACAAGTGCATCGGCTGCCATACCTGCACCGTCACCTGCAAGCAGGTGTGGACCAACCGGCCGGGCACCGAGTACGTCTACTTCAACAATGTCGAGACCAAGCCGGGCGTGGGTTACCCCAAGAGATACGAGGACCAAGAACAGTGGCAGGGCGGCTGGACGCTTGACCGCAAAGGCAGGTTGCAGCTAAAGGCGGGCGGTCGGCTTCGCAAGTTGCTCTCTATCTTCTACAACCCCAACCTGCCGAGCATCGAAGACTACGGCGATCCGTGGACGTACGACTACGGAACTGTCATCGACGCCCCGCTCGGCACTGCGAACCCCAGCGTGCACTCGATCTCGGCGTTGACCGGCCGAGACATGGACATGCAATGGGGCAGCAACTGGGAAGACGACCTTGCCGGCGCGCCCGACCGCGCTCCGGGTGACCCGAACCTCGCGACGATGCAAGAACAGGTGAAGATGGAGTTTGAGCAGGTCTTCATGTTCTACCTGCCGCGCATCTGCGAGCACTGCCTCAACCCGTCCTGTGTCGCGTCGTGCCCGTCGGGCGCCATGTACAAGCGGGAGGAAGACGGCATCGTCCTCGTCGACCAAGACCGCTGCCGTGGCTGGCGATTCTGCGTTTCGGGTTGCCCGTACAAGAAGGTCTACTTCAACCACCGCACCGGCAAGGCGGAGAAGTGCACGTTCTGCTTTCCGCGCATCGAATCCGGCCAGCCGACGATCTGCTCCGAGACCTGTGTGGGCCGGCTGCGTTACCTGGGCCTGTTCCTGTATGACGCCGACAAGGTGTTGGACGCCGCGACCACGCCGGACGTGCAAGACCTGTACGAGGCGCAGCTCGACGTGTTCCTCGACCCTGAGGATCCGGAAGTTCGCGCGGAGGCAGCGCGCCAAGGCATTGCGGACGACTGGATACAGGCCGCTCGTCGGTCGCCGGTTTACGCTCTTGCGGTGAAGCACAAGGTGGCGCTGCCGCTCCACCCGGAGTACCGCACGCTTCCGATGGTCTGGTACATCCCCCCGCTGTCGCCGGTGTCCGACATCGTGCATGCGGAGGGCTACGACGACACCGATCCCGACAAAGTCTTCGCGACGATCGACTCGCTTCGCATTCCGCTGGAGTACTTGGCGAACCTGTTCACCGCCGGTCGGGTCGACACGGTGCGCACCGTGTTGCGCAAGCTCGCCGTCGTGCGCGCCGTGATGCGCGGTTCGCAGCTAGGGCTGACTCCGAACGACGAACTGCCCAAGACCGTCGGTTCGACGCGCGCCGAGCTCGACGACCTGTATCGGCTGCTGGCGATTGCCAAGTACGAAGATCGCTATGTGATTCCGAAGGCGCACGCTGAAGACGCGGGCCGCTTGATGAACCAGCACGAGCAGCTGTTTTGCAGCCTCGACAGCGAGGGCGGTCCCGGCATGGGCGGGCTGGGTCCACACGGCATTCGCAGCTTCCAGCCGGCGGGGCACGCGGGTGAGGTGGCGACCAGCCAGACCTTCCGTGGCGACGATGGAAAGGTTCATTTCAACCTGCTCGGATGGAACGGCGCCGACAGCTCGCCACATCTGTTTCCCGGGGCGGCCGAATGACCGCGCTGCTGCGGCAACCTCCCGCCGCCGACATCTCGGTCAGCCCGTACAAGCTGGGCTCGTTGCTGCTGCAGTATCCGACGTGTGCCCTGTTCGACGGCGTAGACGCGCTGGCCGCGGCGGTCGAGCTGACCTCGGCCGGGAGTCGGGAGCCGTTCCGCCGGTTCGTCACATGGTTGCGTGCGACGCCTTCCGAAGAGGTGGCGCAGCACTACGTCGAGACGTTCGACCTGCGGCGCAGGTGCACGCTGTACCTCACCTACTACCGATATGGCGACACCCGTAAGCGTGGCATGTCGATGCTCACCTTCAAAGCCGCGTACCGCGGCGCAGGCTTCGACCCGACGGGCGACGAGCTGCCCGACTATCTGCCGATGGTGTTGGAGTTCGCCGCGCTCGCGCCGCGCGGCGAATCGCTGCTGCGCGGCCATCGCACGGACCTCGAACTCGTGCGGCTCGCCCTGCACGACGCCAAGACGCCGTACGCCGACGTTGTCGACGGCGTATGCGCGACGTTGCCAAAGCTTGGACGACGTGAGGCGGCGCAAGCGCGGGACATTTGGCGTAACGGCCCGCCAGAAGAGGACGTTGGCCTCGAGCCGTTCGCGCCCCCCGAATACCTTGCCGGTCGGGAGGGGAGCCGATGACGACAGCGTGGGCCACCTTTTGGTGGATCGTGTTGCCGTATCTTGCGATGGCCACGTTTGTCGTGGGTCATGTTTGGCGCTGGCGCTACGACCAGTTCGGCTGGACCAGCAGGTCGACGCAGCTTCAGGAGCGCCGGTCGTTGAAGTGGGGGGCGCCGCTTTTTCATTACGGCACCTTCGCGGCCATCGCCGGACATGTGATGGGCATCTTGATACCGGCCAGGTGGACAGCGAAGGTCGGCATTTCGGCGCACGTCTACCACCTGTTCGCGGCGTCGGCCGGATTGGTGGCCGCCATTCTCGTCATCGGCGGGATGGCTGTGCTCGCCATCCGCCGGGTGTTCGCTCCGAGGGTGCGGGCGACGACGAGCCCCGTCGACTGGGTGGCGCTTGTGCTGCTGGGCGTGGTCGCCGTCCTCGGCATTGTCACCACCGCGGTCAACGCGCCGTTGGAGCACGAGTACCGCGAGACGATCTCTTTGTGGTTCCGCGGTTTGTTTAACGCGAATCCCGACGTGTCGGCTGCTTTGAGGGCGCCGTTGATATTCCAGATCCACGCGGTCGCGGCGTGGGCCCTGATATTGGCCTGGCCGTTCACCCGGCTGGTGCATGCCTGGAGCTACCCGGTGTGGTACCTCTGGCGGCCCTACGTCGTGTACCGCAGCAGGCGAGCGACGCCACCGACGGAGCCGGGCACGGGTGGCCGCAAGTGGCGCAAGATCGGCGTTCCGTACTGACGTGGCGGCGCTGACCGCGACACCGCGTGGTGGCTCGGTGCGAGAGCGCGTCGCTGTCGCCGCGAGCACGGTGAACCCAGGGTATTTCGCGCTGGTCATGGGCACCGGGATCGTCTCGGTGGGAATGGACAACCACGGCCAGGTTGCGCTCTCCCTCGCCCTGCTGTGGATCGCCGTGGTTGGCTACGCCGTCCTTGTCGGGCTGAACGTCTGGCGAATCGTCGCCTTCCGGAGCCAACTGGCGAGCGACTTCAGTGATCCGCGCCGCGCATTCGGGTTCTTCACCTTCGTGGCCGGCACCGACGTGCTTGGCGCCCGGCTGGCGATCGCCGGGTGGCGCGGTGTCGCACTCGCGCTGCTCATTGTCGGCTCCGTCAGCTGGCTCGTGCTTGGGTATGTCGTGCCGTGGACCGCGGTGCTCGGACGCAGCGTGCGGCCGGTGGTCGCGGCTGCGAACGGCACGTGGTTCATCTGGGTGGTGGCGAGCCAGTCGATCGCCGTTTTGGCGGCCGCGTTGGAGCCGCAAATCCAAGGTGGGCGCCGTGAGCTCGCACTCCTCGCGGTCTTCTCGTGGTCAGTCGGCGTCTTCCTCTACGCTGCCGCCGGTGTCTTTGTCGCCGCGCGTTTGATGTTGTACCCGCTCGAGCCGGCAGATCTGACACCGCCGTACTGGGTGGCGATGGGCGCAACCGCCATCACCGTGCTTGCGGGCGCGCGCATCGTGCAAATGGCCGACGCTCCGATGGTGGCCGCCACCCGCGGGTTGGTCGCCGGGTCGTCGGTGGTGTTCTGGGCTTTCGGCAGCTGGCTGATCCCCGCGCTAGTCGCCGCCGGATGGTGGCGCCACGTGGCGCACCGTATCCCACTGAGATACGAAGCTGCCTGGTGGAGCATCGTGTTCCCACTCGGCATGTACGGCGTCGCCGGTCACTACATCGGCCGAGCCGACAACCTGCCCATCGTGCGCACGATCGGCGAGAACGAGACGTGGTTTGCGCTAGCGGTGTGGGCGGCGGTGCTCGTCGCGATGTCACACCACCTAGCGCGCACGTTGCTCGCGCCGCGCTTGCGCTAGGCGCGCTCGCACACCCAACCCTCCGGCAGCGCGCCAGAGTCGAGAAACTCGTGCAGTCGCTCGGCGGCCTGATCGTCAAGCGCGAGGTCGGCCTGCGGGTAGAGGATCTGCTCCTCCTTTGGATTGTGGTGTTGCAGTTGGACGACGAGCTCCCGGCTCAGCTTCTGCAGCACCGCCTGATCCGGATCGACCGCGAGCTCCAGTTCGATCGCGTCCAGCGTGCGCCACATCTGCCCGTGCTCGCGCAGCATCACGAATACCGGGGCCACCATGCCGGCGTCGCGCAGCGGCGGGAAAAGGAACACCTCTTCGAGGTAGATGTGTCGACGCAGCGCGGCGGCCGCCTGCCGCAGTCGACCGGCCTCGACGGTTCCGGCCGAAAGCTGTGCGATGAACGCGTCGATCTCCTCGTCGATTTCGTGGTGCTCGCGCTCCAACGCTAGCGAAAGTGCCTCCGTCACGTTGTTCCCTTCCCACTTGCTGATGCCCGTAGATGTCGGGGCCCGAGTTGATTTTATACGATCCTCATGGTAAAAAATAGTCATGAGCGCCCGGCAATGCGTGAACCTGGCGGCCGAGCCGGCGGATCTCCTTGACCGGGTGGCCACGCTGGTCGGTGACGTTCTCGACGCCACAGTCACCGGTCGCTGGCCGCAGGTCGAGCTCGGCGCGCTCGTCGCCTGCTTGCGGGCCGAGGTGCTGCCCCGCGCCCAGCATGAGGAGTGCGAGGTCTTCGCTCGCAAGGTCAGTCCGGCGGACCGCGCCCAGCTGCACCGCGACCATCGTCGACTGCGCGAAGCCACCGAGGTGCTGGCGCGCGCGGCGGCCGGAGAGGGCAGTCGTTCCACCGCCCACGTCGCCGCAACCGCGCGCAGCCTCTTGGCGCAGCTTGAGCGGCATCTCGCCAGCGAGCGCGAAGCCCTCGCCCTGACCTGAGGCCCGGGTTTCAGCTGCCACCGCGAATCGTGGCGAGGACGAGTCCGGTGGGGATGCTGACCAGTAGCAGCAGCACGAGCGTGCGAAACGCGTACAGCAGCAGGCGACCACCCCGCGAGAGGGCCGGCGAACGGCGGACCCCGTGGGTGAAGGTGGCCAGTGCCACCACCAGCAGCGCGCCGCCTGCGTACACGGCGGCGGCGTTGCCGGCGAGCGTGCCTGCGATGACAAGCGCGTTGCCGACGTTCCAGCCAGCAGCCTCAAGGCCGACCAGCCGCGTCGACGGCGTGCCCTCGCAGAGCGCGAGTTGGCCGGCGCCCAACGCCACTTGCGCGACACCGACGACGAGCACGAGATAGGCCGCGGCCCACGACCCGTGCTCGGTCGGCGAGGGCGCGGTGGCGGCGGCCACCAGCCCGCCGGCGATGACTCCGATGCCGCCGATTGCGAACAGCGGCCAGCTACCTACCCACCGAGCCGACGCTCGTCCGCCTCGTTCCACGAGACCAATCGTCCCGCGACGGCTACGCCGCGACCGGGCGGGGCAGGTGGCCCGCCAACCACCGAAGCCCTTCGACGCCGACGTGCGCGGCGTCGTCGACGACCACGGTTGGCGTCGTCCAGGTCGCGAGTTCCTCCCATCCACCGCGCCACGACGCAAGGCGGCGATACGCCGCGGTGGTGATCGGACCGCGGTTCGTGCTCACCGCGAATCCCGCCTCCCGCAACGGGAACGCAGGTGAATGGCCGCGTCTGATCGGCCCGGCGAGCAGCGTGCGCAAGACGTCGACGCTGCCGATGTCGACACCGCGGACCCAGTACGCGTCGAACAGCAGTCGGCGGACGTCGTGTCCGACGCCGGTTCCAACCGCTTCGGCGTAGCCGGCGTTCGCCGCCGCCGTGTTTGGCAGCATCGAAGGGGTGGCGGCGGCGAACTTCTCATCCGGCGTCAGCAGCTGTCGCACGGAGTCCAACTCCTCGGCGACCTCGCGCTGAGCGGCGTCGTCAAGTCGTTTGCCGACGACGGGCAACTCCGCGGCGTGTTCGACGGCGCGCCATTCGACCGCGGCGCCCGCTGCGACAAACGCGTCGAGCCGCAAGCTGGCCAGGAATGAGAACGGGCAGTTGAAGTCACCGTAGATGACAATCATGGTGACTCACCCGGCTTCGGGACGCCCGATCCGCACCCGCCACACTTCGGGGCCCTGCTCCAGGTACTCCCAAGTGAAGTCACCCTCGTGCTCGGCGGCGAACTGGTAGTACAGCGGCTTGGGATCGTGGTCGTTCACCAAGACGAACGCGGTTCCAGGCGACAACGCGTTGTAGGTCTCGAAAATGAGGTCATGCCGGCGGGCGGGCGCCTCAGCTCGGACGTCAAGCAACTGGTCGGTCGCACTCATCGCGTTGTCCTCCATACGGTTTTCGACACCGTCGGTGACGGCGTTCTCGGTGCTGGCTTTTTCCACGGCAGCGTCGCTGTGCAACCGGGCGAGGTAGTGCAGCAGGCCCGCGAGCCGCTCGGCCTCGGCGCGGTGGTTCGCCCGCACGCCCACCCAGGCCTGCGCGGCAAGGCGGCTGGCCGCTTCCGGCGCGCCGGCTTCGCCGAGCTGTCGCAGGGCACGGGTCAGCACCTTTGTCAGTGCCGACAGCGTCCGGTCGCACTCGCTTTCGTGCAGGATGGGCTCGGTCGCCAGCGTCTCGGCGACACTCAGATCGCTTGCCATGTTTTTCACAATAGCAGTAGTGCAAAATGCAGGTCTACCCTCGCGGCCGGTTGGTCGCGCGGAATGGGGAGCAAATGTCGGCGATCCGTCGCAGCCGTGCCGCCTGGCATCGACCCGCGAACGCGGTCGTCCTTGGCTACCTCTGCGCGACGCTCGGCGTCGCCGCGTACGAGCGAAGCTGGCCACCGCAATGGCTGTTGACGCACGTCTTCTTGCTGGGCGCCGCGACGAACGCCATCGTGATTTGGACGGCACATTTCACGACTACCCTCCTCCCGCACGCGACACGCGCCACAGCCGCGTCTGGTTGGGCGTTGCCGGTCAGCCTCGGTGTTCTCAACGCAGGGGTGCTTTCGGTCTTGCTGTCCGCGCCCCGCGACGTGCCGGCTGGGGTGATCGCGGGAGCGGCGATGATCTGCGCCGCTGTCTTGGCGCGCGCCGTCGCGATGGCGTCCGCGGCCTTTCGGGCGGTCGCCAGCCGCTTCGGCGCCGTGGTGTGGTTCTACGTCGCCGCGGCGGTCTTGTTGCTGCTCGGCGTGGCGGCGGGGACGGCGCTCGCGGTCGGCGTGCCGATGGCGTGGAGCTCTCGCGTCTACGCCGCCCACGTGGAGTTGAACGTCTTCGGCTGGATCTCGCTCACGGTGTTAGGAACGCAGGCGATCTTTTGGCCGATGGTGCTGCGCACCCGCATGGTGGCGGGCGCGCAGGTCGCCGCGCGCCAAGCGTTGCCAATGTGCGTCGCGGGCGTGTTGATTGCCGTGACCGGGCTGCTGGCGAACAACCGGTTTGTCGTCGCGGCCGCCGTCGCCCTCTACATCGTCGGCGCGATCCGTGGCCTGGAGCCGTTCGCGCGCACCGCCGTCCAGCGAGCGCCACGCTCCCCTGCCGCGCTGATGCTGGGTGCTGCGGTGTGCTGGTTTGTGGCCGGACTCGCCGCCGAGCTGGGCAAGGTGGTGGCCGCCAATGATCTCAACGACTTCGCGGCGGCCGTGAGCCGGTTCGTCCCGTGGCTGGTGACCGGCTTCGTCGTCCAGGTTCTCGTCGGCGCACTCACCTACCTGCTGCCGGTGGTGCTGGGCGGTGGGCCGCTTCGCGGGCGTCGAAGAGCTGCGATCTTGGACCGGGTCGGCGTGCTGCGAGTGGTCGCCTTCAACGCCGGCCTGCTCTTGGTCGCCACGTCGGATGGCGGCGTCGTCACGTCGGCCGGTTGGGCGCTGGCCGGCGCCGCCCTAGCCGCCTTTTGCGTGCTCGCCGCGGTGGCGATCGCCCGATAGGACGGTCGCCGGCTCACCGCTAGACGCGATGCTCGCGCTTGTGCTCGGTGGCCAGGATCGCGGCCTGCGTTCTGCGCTCCAGTCCAAGTTTTGCCAGTAGCGAGGACACGTAGTTCTTCACGGTCTTCTCGGCGAGGAACATCCGCTCGCCGATCTGCCGGTTCGTCAAACCCTCGCCGATCAACTCGAGAATCCGGCGTTCTTGCTCGGTGAGCGCCGCGTACGGATCTTCGCGTTCGCGCTCGGCCGCCTCGTCGCGCAGCCGCTGCATCACCCGGGCGGTGGCCTTGGCGTCGAGCAGCGACCCGCCGGCCGCGATCGTGTGCACCGCTGAGATCAGGTCACGGCCCTTGATCTGCTTGAGCACATAGCCGGCGGCGCCAGCCAGGATGGCGTCGTACAGCGCGTCGTCATCGGCGAAAGACGTCAACATCAAGCAGCCCAGTTCGGGCATCCGCGAACGCAGCTCCCGGCATACCGTCACGCCGTCGCCGTCCGGTAGCCGAACGTCGAGCACCGCGACGTCCGGTCGCAGCGCTGGCACCCGCGCCAACGCCTCCGCGGCGGTCGCGCCCTCCCCGACGACGACGATGTCGCCGTCCGCCTCCAACAGGTCTTTGACGCCGCGCCGCACGACCTCGTGGTCGTCAAGCAAGAAAACCCTTACTCGAGGGTCGCCCTCAGTTGCCGAGTTGGTCACCTTGCGCTCCCTTCGACGGGGGGCCGTCGCCGTGATCTTCAGCGTATCCCGCCGAACGCCCCGGCTGCGCTCTGAATTGGACCCAGACCTCTAGGACTAAGTGCCCCTGGCTTCGGGGCCGCACGTCGCTGGTTTGCCCGCTGCGGCATGACGAAAGCTTGACGCGAGACGATAGGCGTGCGACGCCCGCGCGCCTGGTCGCGCCGCGAGCGCGAAGGAGACCACCATGACGACGTTTGCCACGGACGTGGACGCCGACGCGCTGCTGAGCGACGCCGGGATTGTGCGGATCAGGTCGGCTCGCGCCGATGACGCGGCGGCGTTGCGCGCGATGTACCAACGGGTGTCGCCCGACACCTTGTACCTGCGCTTCTTCACGGTCTCGCCGGCGCTCGCGGGTGAAGACGTCAACCGGCTGACCCGACCCGCTGACCCCGGTCATCACTCGCTGGTCGCCGAGATTCGGGGCGAGATCGTCGGCGTGGCCACCTACGAGCGACTCGACGACCCGACAGAGGCCGAGGTGGCCTTCCTCGTCGACGACGCGCATCAAGGCCGCGGCGTCGGCATGTTGCTGCTTGAGCACCTGGCCACCGTCGCCACTGCGAACGGCATCGTCACCTTCGTCGCGGAGACGCTCCCGGCCAACGCGCGTATGCTGCACGTCTTCTCGGACGCCGGCTTCCCCGTCACGACGGCGCTTCGCGAGGACGTCGTGCACGTCGTCGTGCCGCTGCGGTTCGACGAGGACTTCCGCCGTGCCGTCGACGCGAGGGAGGCGAAGGCGGACGCCGCGTCGCTGCGGCGGGTGCTGGTGCCCAAGTCGGTCGCCGTGGTCGGCGCAGGCGCCGACCCCGCGGGTCTTGGCCATCAGGTGCTCGCGAACATCGTGCGCGGCGGCTACCGCGGCGAGCTCTACGCGGTGAATCGGTCCGGCCATCGGGTGGTCGGCGTGCGCGCTTATGAGGACCTGCAGTCGATCCCGGGGCCCATCGACGTCGTCGTCATCGCGGTGCCCGCGAAGTTCGCCCTCGACGTCGCCCGCGAGGCCGCCGCGCGTTCGGTCGCCGGCATCGTCGTCATCACCGCAGGCTTCGCCGAAGTCGGGAAGGCCGGCAAGCAGACGCAAGCGGAGCTGGTGCGCGTTTGCCGTGACGCCGGCATGCGGCTGATCGGCCCGAACTGCATGGGCATCGCGAACGCCGCGGCTGACGTCTCGCTCAACGCCACCTTCACGCCGGCGAGCCCGCCGCCCGGCGGCATCGGCCTGATGTCGCAGTCCGGGGCGGTCGGCATCGCCGCGCTCGATTACGCGGCTCGCTCAGGGCTCGGCCTTTCGACGTTCGTGTCGGCGGGCAACAAGGCCGACGTGTCAGGTAACGACTTGCTGTGCTACTGGGAGCAAGACCCAGCGACGACAGTGTGCGCGTTGTATCTCGAGTCGTTCGGAAACCCGCGAAAATTCGCCCGTATCGCGGCGCGGGTGAGCCGCAGCAAGCCAATCGTCGCGGTCAAGTCGGGCCGCACGGTGGCCGGCAGGCGCGGCGCCGCTTCGCACACCGCGGCGGCGGCCACCCCCGACGTCGCGGTCGACAGCCTGTTCGACCAGGCGGGCGTCACCCGTGTTGACTCACTCGCCGAATTGTTCGACGTGGCAACCCTTTTTGACCTCGCTCCGCTGCCACGCGGGGCGCGGGTGGCGATCGTCGGAAACAGCGGCGGTCCCGGTGTGCTCGCCGCCGACGCGTGCGAAAGCGCCGGTCTGGAGGTGGTCCAGCTCAGCGAAGTGACCCGGCGGCGGCTAGCCGGACTGCTGCCTGCCGGCGCGTCGATTCAAAACCCCGTCGACTTGCTGGCGGCCACCGACCCGATCTCGTTCGAGGCCGCGCTGCGGGTGCTGCTCGAGGCGCAGGAGGTCGACGCGGTGATCACGGTCTACACCCCGATCCAGCCTGGGTCGCAGATCGGCATCGGTTCGGCGATCGCCACCGTGCAAGCCGACAAGCCAGGCAAGCCGGTGCTCGCCTGCTTCCTCGGGATCACGGACATGCCGAGGGAGCTGCGGTCGCCCGACGGGCCACCGGTCGTGCCGTTCTACTCGTTCCCCGAACCCGCCGCGCGGGCGTTGGCCGCCGCGGTTCGCTACGCGGCTTGGCGAAATCGCCCACAAGGCGTCGTCCCCGAATTCCAGGCGGTCGACCTCGCGGGGGCTCGCACGATCGTGCGCCGGGTTCTCGACGAGTATCCGGATGGCGCTTGGCTCGACGCGCAGACCGCGGTCGCCCTGATCGAAACGCATGGCGTCAAGGTGGCGAAGACGGTGCAGGTCGCCGACGCCGAGGAGGCGGCCCGCGCCGCCGTCGATGTCGGTTTGCCGGTCGCGTTGAAGGCGGCTGGCGGCGAGCTGGTGCACAAGACCGAGTTGGGCGGTGTGCGATTGGACTTGCGCACGCCGGACGACGTTCGCGTCGCGTTCAACGAGATGTCGCGCACCCTCGGCGAGAGCATGGGCGGTGCGATCGTGCAGCCGATGATCGAGCCCGGGGTGGAAACCGCGATCGGCGTGATCGCCGACCCGACGTTCGGACCCCTGGTGATGGTCGGCCTGGGCGGTGTCGCGAGCGACCTGCTCGCTGACCGCGCCTTCCACATGTTGCCGATGACCGTCGACGACGCCCAGCGCCAGATCCGCTCGCTGCGCGCCGCGCCGCTGCTGTTCGGCTACCGGAACACGCCGATGTGCGACGTCGCGGCGCTGGAGGAGATGCTGCTGCGCGTCGCCCAGCTCGCGATCAACCTGCCCGAGCTGTCGGAGCTCGACCTCAACCCGGTGACGGTGTCGCCGTCCGGCGCGATTGCGGTGGACGTGAAGGTCCGGTTGCGGCCGACGATCGTCGCCGATCCGCTTTCTCGCCGGTTGCGCTGACCGGCAGGCCCGACCGGCTGGAACGGGCGCCCGCGACCTCGATGGTTCAGTGGTGATCGGATGGTTCAGTGCTGATCGGTGGCCGGAACCACCAGCACCGCGCACTTGGCGTGACGGGTGCACGACTGGGCGGTCGAACCCAGCAGCAAGCCGAGCGGCCCTGAGTGCCCGCGCGCGCCGACGACGAGCAGGTCGGCACCGGCCGCCATCGTCGTGAGCACCTCGTGCGCGCTGTGCTCGCAGCCGTCGATCGCTCGCAAGATCAGGTTCGGAAGGGTGTCCGTGCCGAATGCGTCGCGCGCCGCTTGCTCAAGTGTCGCCTGCGCCTCGGCGGCGGCGTCCAGCACGCCCCCTGGGGAGGCGTAGACGTCCCTGCTGCCCTCACCGGCCGGACCATAAGAGGGCACCATCACCGTGCCGAGCGGGTACGGGGTGTGCAGGAACGGGCGGAACACGCACACCGCCTCGACCTTCGCGCCATCGCGAGCGGCCAGCCGGCCGGCGAAGCGCAGCGCCTCGACCGAGTTGCGCGAACCGTCGATGCCAACGACCACATGCCGCAGCCGCAAAGGGGTGATTCGCGGCGTCCATTCGCCAGCGTCGTGGATCGGCGCCGCGTGATAATCCTGATATGTGGTCATGTGAGTCGCCCTCCAATGCGTTGCTCACTCCACGATCGGTCGCGTGCGATGCACCGGGCAGCGCCAAAGGTCGTGATCTACCGGGACGCTCGCCGCGCAGCGCAGGACCAAAGGCCCTGCGCACCGCGACCTTCAAATGCCGACCATGGACTGCATGACCGTGAAGAAGATCGAACCCGTCGACAAGAGCGGGCTGGTGGTGCTGACCGAGGGCGATTGCTTCGCGCTGCTCGAGACAGCCCCCATCGGCCGTGTCGTGTACTCGGATCGCGCGCTCCCGGTCATCGTCCCGGTCAACTTCACCCTCGACGGTGTCGACATCGTGATGCGCACCGGACGCCGATCACGGCTTGCCACCCACGCCGCCGGTCACGTGATCGCGTTCGAGGTCGACGACATCGACGCCACCAGCCGCTCCGGGTGGAGCGTCGTCTTGACCGGGATCTTGCAGCTGGTCGACAACCCGGCGGACGTCGAGCGTCTCGAGCGCCTCGCGTTGCGCTCGTGGGCGCCGTCCGCGCACGACTGCTACCTGCGACTGCGTCCTGACCTGGTGACCGGGCGGCGCATTCCCTCCGCCAGTTCCGAGAGTTCGGACACCACCTCAAGCGAGGCGTTCGCCTTCGCGGACTAACGGCGCGGGCTGGGCCTGACGGGGCGGAGCCGGCGCGGATTCGACGGCGCGCGGCAGCGCGTGGTCACTCGTCGAGCGGCACCCGCCAGACGATCTCCGTCCCGCCCTCGGGCGCGTTCGTCGCGCTGAATCGGCCGTCCAGCCCTTCCGCGCGCGCCTGCAGATTCGCCAGCCCGCTGCGGCGACCGTCCGCGGGCAGCCCGATCCCGTCGTCCGAGATCGTCGCGGTGGCGCTGGTGTCGTCGACCGCGATGGTGACGTCGACCCGGCTGGCCTTGGCGTGGCGGGCCGCGTTCGACAGCGCTTCCCGCAAGACGGCGAGCAGGTTCTCGCCGATCGTGCCGGACACCCGGGTGTCGATGAGCCCTTCCAGCCGAAGATTCGGGGTGAACCCCAAAACCTCCGCGTAGTCATCGACGACGTCGACGATGCGGGCGCGCAGGCTGCGCGATGCGCCGCGCTCGGGACGCTGCAGCGCGTAGATGGTGGAGCGAATCTCCTTGATGGTCTTGTCGAGGTCGTCGACGGCCTGCTGCACGTACTCGACCGCCTCCGGCCGAGTCATGTAACGCATCGAGCTCTCCAGCTGCATGCCGGTGGCGAACAGCCGCTGGATCACCAGGTCGTGCAGATCGCGGGCGATCCGATCGCGGTCCTTGTAAACGTTGAGTTGCTCGGTGTCGCGCCGCTGCCGCGCCAGTTCGAGGGCGAGCGTGGCCTGCACGGCGAACCCTTCGAGCGTCTCCTGGTGGGCGGGGGTGAACGCCGGACGCCCTCGCTCGTTAGCGACATACAGCACGCCGAGGGTCGTGTTCGCCGAGCGCAACGGCACGAACATCGCGGCCGCGATGTTGGCGCGCACCAAATGGCCAGAGGCGGCTCGTGGCTCATCGCGCAGATCTTGCACGTTGAGGGTCTGGCCTTCCTCGTACACCGCACCTACCAGCGACGCGTCGAGTTCCAACCGCAGTCCCAGCAGGCTTTGCGCGAACGCGCCGTCGGCGACCTCGATCGCGAGCGCGTCGCCCAGCGGCAGCGCGATGGCGCCGAGGTCGGCGTCCGCAAGGCCGCGGGCGCGTTCGGCGATGAGCCGCAGCACGTCGTCCGGCTCGGCGCCGGAAAGCAGCTCGGTGGTGACTTCGGACAGCGCGCGCAGCCAGCGCTCGCGGCGCCGGGTCTCTTCGTAAAGCCGGGCGTTCTCGATGGCCACACCGGCGGCCGCGGCGAGCGCGACGACGACGTTTTCGTCGTCGTCGTCGAAATCGCCGCCGCCGCGTTTCTCGGTGAGGTAAAGGTTGCCGAACACCTCGTCGCGGATGCGCACCGGCACGCCCAGGAAGCTGTGCATCGGCGGGTGGTTCGGCGGGAAGCCGTACGACAACGGGTGCGCGGCGATATCGCGAAGTCGCAGCGGCTTAGGGTCTTTGATGAGGACGCCGAGGATGCCGTGACCCTTGGGGTACGCCCCGATTTTCGCCAGCGTCTCGTCGTCGATGCCGACCGTCACGAACTCGGCCAGCTCGTCCCCGTCTCCGAGCACCCCTAGCGCGCCGTACTGGGCGTCGACCAAGCCGGTGGCCGTCTCGACGATGCGTTGCAACACGGTTTTGAGGTCGAGCGCCCCGGCGACGGCGACCACCGCGTCCAGCAACCGGTGCAGCCGATCACGCGCCGACAACACCGCCTGCAGCCGCGACTGCAGCTCGGCCAGCAGCTCGTCGAGGTGGAGCTGGGCGTGGATCGTTGGCTCGGCCACAAGCCCAATCCTGCCAGGGTTCGGTCGGCGGTGAGATCCCCTAATCTGAGCGAGATGACGCAGGACGCGGTGGCCGACGCCGTAACCGCCGACGGCGCGGCGCGGGGACTGTCAGGCGCGCAGGTCGATGACCGCCGGGCGCGGGGACTCGCCAATGTCACTGACGCGCGTCCGAGCCGCACGATCGGCCAGATCGTCCGGGCGAACGTGCTGACCCGCTTCAACGCGCTGCTCGGCGCGATGTTCGTGGTCATTTTGATCGTCGGCCCGCTGCAGGACGCGTCGTTCGGCTTCATCCTCATCATCAACTCCGGCATCGGCATCGTGCAGGAGGTCCGCGCGAAGCGGGTGTTGGAGCGAGTGGCGGTTGTCACCGCACCGACGGCTCGGGTGCGCCGCGACGGCGCGACTCGGACGGTGGCCGCCGAGGAGTTGGTGGTTGACGACGTCATCGAGTTGGGGGCCGGCGACGGCTTGCTGGTCGACGGTGTGGTCTTGGCGAGCGACGGGCTTGAGGCTGATGAGTCGTTGCTCACAGGGGAGTCAGACCCGGTGCGCAAGCCGATCGGCGATCGGGTGCTCTCCGGCAGCTTCGTCGTCGCCGGCGCGGGACTGATGCGCGCGACGCACGTCGGCGCGCAGTCGTACGGCGCGCGGTTGGCGGCAGAGGCCCGCCGCTTCACCATGGTGCGTTCAGAGTTGCGCGACGGCATCAATCGATTGCTGCGAATCATCACC
>DASVDW010000066.1:0-32256 GCA_036380925.1 Acidothermaceae bacterium | reverse complement strand
GCGCCGACATCGATCCGTTGCTGGCCACCCGGCTGTCGTTCGGGATGGTGAACTCGGTGGTGGAGTGGTACCGGCCGGGGCGCGCGCCGACAACGGAGGTCGTCGACGCGGCGGTCGAGTTGGCGATGCGCGGGTTGCGCGTCGGATTGGCGTGAGCGGCTGTCCGCCGCTCACGCCGTTCGGCGGCGTCAGCCGGTGTCGCTGTACCGCCGGTGCGCCAAGACGCTGTTCGCGTAGTCGCGCTGCAGGCGTTGGCCGTCCCATTTGGTGGTGGCCGCGTTGGGTTCGACGTCGGCGTGCTCCGTTTCCAGCCTTGGCATGTCGGCCGGCGCGGGCACCACGACGGGGTGCGCGAGGTCGACGCCGTCCGGCGTCTCAAAACGGAACTGCCCGTTTTCGAATTTGCGAATGCGGTAGGCGCCGTCGTGCAGCGCGACATGATGCCGTTCGCAAAGTAAGACGAGATTGTCCATGTCGGTCGGGCCACCGACCAGCCACGGCATGACGTGATGCGCGTGCAACCGCTTGGTGTTCGGGCAGCCCGGATGCGCGCAGTGACCGCCTTGCCGACGCAGCAGCGCGCGGAACTGCTTTCTCGTCACGAGCCGATGGGTGCGGCCGACATCGAGCACCTGTTCATCCTTCATGAGTAAAGTGCGCACCCGTCCGTCACACAGCAGCCGCTGAACGACCGCGTCGGGCAGGCCGGGGCCGCGGTCGACGCGCGCACTCGGTCGAGTTGGTTCAGCTGAACCATGCTCCGGCTCGAGCTGTTGGGCATCGAGGTGGATGACCACCGCGGCGCGCTCGTCGCCGCGAAGCTCGCGTGGCGGGTTGTCGGCGTCAGCGATCGCGGCCAACCCAATCTCGGCCAATCGCACCAACGCCTCTGGCGTCGAGATCTGTTCACCCTGTGCGAGCTTCTCGATCGCCGCCTGCACGAGTGCTCCGCGCTCGGGGTCGAGCTTGGCGGAGAGCCCCCACATGCTGTCGTCACTCCATCTGTGAGACACCCGCTCCCGCTCGGCTTGCTCGGAAGGATTCTCGTTGTGCTCGACCGTGACGAGGCCGCGCGCGACGACTTCGAGCTGTGCGACCGTGCCGTACCGCGCCACCTCTAGAAGGTCGTCAACCAGGCGGGTCTCCCCCGGCTTCGCCACGCGCGCGATCGCCCGCGCGTGGGAGTACGACAGCCAGCCGGCTGCCATTCCCTCGCCCAGCTTGGGGAAAGTCGCCAGCGCCCGGGCGACGCGAACGTGGTCGTTGGCCGTGCGTGCCGCGATGCCACAGGTGAACGACAGCCACTGCGCGGTCGACGCCATACCGAACTTGTAGGCGCCGTCGCGGGCGTCAAAGTCGGCGACGAGCAGCAACCAGGCGCCCGTCGCCGCCGCCAATCGACCAGCTCCCGCGACGATCTGCGATGCCAGCTCGTCGAGTTGTTCCTGCGCTGGCTTTTCTTGCTTTGAAGGAAGTTTCGTCAATTCCATGCGAGCGACGTTATCTTTCGCCGCCGACAATTCCGCCCGCCAAAGGAGTTCCGTGAAATCGGTGGATGACCAATCCCGAGCCTGTGGACGTTTTGGTTCAGCTGAACCACTCAGACAGCCAACCGCACCAGTGCCGCCGCCAGGCAGGCCACCCCGACGACCACCAAGAACGGCGCCTTGAACCGCAGAGCCACAATCGCGGCCAGCAACCCGGCCGCTCGCGCGTCAATGACCAGATGCCGACCATTCGTAAACGTCTGCGTCGCCACCAACGCGGTCAACAACGCCACCGGCAACAAATCGGCGGTGTGCGCGATGCGCGGACGCGCCAGCCATTTGCGCGGCACCGACAAGCCAAACAGCTTGATGGCGTAACACCCAAGAGAGGCGACGATGATGGCCGGCCACATCACGCGCGCACCTCGACCGCGGACGCGTCGTCGTCCGAAGAAGTCTTTCGCGGACCGCGGCCACGCGCGCCGGCAAACCCGGCGACCACCGCCACCCCCGCCGCGAACAGCACCGGAACGCCCGTCGGCACGAACGGCACCGAGGCGATCGCCACGATCGCGGCGACCAACGCGACGACGCGCGGCTCACGCGACCGCAACCGTGGCGCCATCAACGCGAGGAACGCGGCCGGCGGCGCGGCGTCCAAACCGAACACCCGCGGATCGTGCAACGCCTGGGTGGCCACAGCGCCGATCAGAGTGGCCAGGTTCCACAACAGGAAAACCGAAAGCCCCGTCGACCAAAACGCGAACCGCGCCGCCGGGCGTGACGTGCGGGCCAACGCCATCGCGGTGCTCTCATCGATCACCAACTGCGCGCCCGCGATCCGCCGCCACGACCGCAACCGCAGCAATCGGCTGAGCCGCAAACCGTAAAAACCGTTGCGGACGCCGAGCAGCAGCGCCGTCGCCGCGCCAGTCATCGGCGCGCCTCCCCCGCCGACGACGCCGACGAGCGCGAACTGCGAGCCGCCGCTGAACAACACCAGCGACAACACGCAGGTCTGCAGGATCGAAAGACTGGACGCCACCGAGATCGCGCCGAACGACAGCCCGTAGGCGCCGGTCGCGACACCCACGCCGATCGCGTCGCGCAACACCGCGCGGCGGGTGGTCGACCATGGCGGATCTGTCTCGGTCAGCTCCTCGTCGGCCACGCCGTCACGATAACCAAGTCGACGACGACGCTGACAAACCCTTAACCGTGCGCGGGCGAGACGACAACCTCGGCCGCGCCGGACTCGATCACGCCAAGCACCGCTTGCGCCACTTGCTCTGGGCTGCAGGTCGGCGCGTGCGCGACGTTCGCCGATCCCGCGCGCAGCACATCGTGGAAAGCGGTCTTCGTGACGCCCGGCACGACCAGCGAGACAGCGATGTTGTCGCGGGCCAACTCCGCCCGGGCCACCTCGGTCAGCGTGTTCAACGCCGCCTTCGTCGCCGCGTAAGGGCCGACGCCGACCACGACCCGTCGGGTCGATCCCGAGCTGATGTTCACGATGGCACCACCGCCGCCACGGCGCATGACGGGCACCACCGCTTTCATCAACGCCAGCGGCCCGAGCACGTTGAGCTCGAGCACCGCCCGCACGTCGTCCAGATCGACGTCGATGACCGGCACGTGCAATCCCTGCCCGGCGTTGTTGACCAAGACGTCGATGCGCCCGAACTCACCCACCACGCGATCAACGAGCGCGCGCACATCGGCGGACGACGTGACGTCGGTCGGCACGGCGATCGAGCCCGGCAGCGATTCGGCGACCGACGAGAGCAGCGCCGCGCGACGAGCCGCGAGCACCACCTTCATGCCGCGAGCGTGCGCGAGGCGGGCGATCGCCTCGCCGATGCCGGACGACGCGCCAGTCACGATGATCACCGAGCCGTCGATCTTCACACCGCTCATCATGCCGCGCCGAGTGCGGTGTCCGGCCGCCAGCTGGCCGTGCGATTCGAATCTGCCGATCAGGCGTCGTAGTCGAGCGCCACCTTCGCGCTACGTGGCCGCGCCTGGCAGGTCAGCACGAACCCGGCCGCGAGATCGGCTTCGTCCAACGCGTAGCAGTGATCCATCTCGACATCGCCCTCGACGAGTTTCGCCCGGCAGGTGCCGCACATGCCGTTAGTGCAGCCATACGGGACGTCGCCACGCACCTGCAGCGCGACATGCAAGACGTCTTGCGTCGGGGCGACCCGAAGCGACGTGGTCAAGCCCGCCAGCCTGACGTCGACGTCACAAAGGTCGGACGACGCGGGAGTCGCCGCCACCGTGGGAACCGCCACGGCGGTGTCGACGTGAAAGAGCTCGAAATGAACCGTCTTCTCATCGACGTCGCGTGACTTCAGCACGGACCTCGCGGTGTCGACCATCTCCATGGGCCCGCACAAGAACCACTCGTCCACGCGTTGGCCGTCGACAGCGACGTCGAGCAACTCGCCGAGCTTGTCGCGATCGAGCCGGCCGGTCAGCAACGCCGCGTCGCGCGGTTCGCGCGACAGCACGTGAAAAACGCACAGCCGATCCGGGAAGCGGTCCTTCAGATCGGCTATCTCCTCGAGGAACATCACCGAGCGACTGGTGCGATTCCCGTAGATCAAGGTGAATCGGCTGCGCGGCTCCGCCTCCAAGGTCGCCGACATGATGGAGAGCACCGGCGTGACGCCGCTGCCCGCCACGATGCCCACCCGGTGCTTCGCGTCGGACGGCGAAAGCACCGTGGTGAAACGACCCATCGGCGTCATGACGTCGATCTCGTCGCCGACGCGCAGCCTCTCGAGCGCGTGTTTGGAGAACACGCCGCCCGGCACCTGCTTAACCCCAATGCGCAAGGCGCCCGGCGGGGAGCACAGCGAATACGTGCGACGGGCGTCGTCGCCCGCCGCGAGGCACCGGATGGTGACGTGCTGACCCGGTGCGAACGCGTAGTCTTCGGCGAGTTCGGGCGGCACCGCGAAGGTGATCGCCACCGCCTCGTCGGTGAGCCGATCGATGGCTTTCACCCGCAACGGGTGCAGCCGCGGACGACGCGACACCGTGCTCAGTGCGGCTTCACCTGATCGAAGGGCTCGAGGCAGTCGGCGCAGCGATGCATCGCCATGCACGGTGTCGCGCCGAAGCGCGACACCAGCTTGGTGTTGAGCGAACCGCAGTTCGGGCATCGCACGCCGATGGTCACGTCGATCACGCGCCGGTCACCCGGACCTGGGACAGGCGGCGCGATGCCGTTGGCCGCAAGCTTCTCCAAGCCGGCTGGCGTGATCCAGTCCGTCGTCCACGCCGGGGCGCGCACGGTGCGCACCGCGACGTCGGTGTGACCGTGAGCGCGCAGCGCCGCGACGATGTCGTCGCGAATGATTTCGGTGGCCGGGCAGCCGGAATAGGTCGGGGTGACGACCACCTCGACGTGCCCAGCGTCGTCCACGATCACCTCGCGCACGATGCCGAGGTCTCCGATCGTGACAAACGGCAGCTCGGGGTCGGGCACCGACTCGCACACCTCGCGCGCGCCGACGGCCGTCATCGCGCTCACCATTTCGCGTCCGGGTAGCTGCGGTGCAGGTACTGCATCTCGGCGAGCAGGTAGCCGAACCCCTCGGTGTGCACGCCGCGCCGGCCGCCGTGCGAGGTCCATGTCGAATGCGGAGCAGTCAGCGTGGCCGAGCTCAGCACCTCCGCGATGCTCAGCGCCCACCGCAGCTTCAACGTCGACGGGTCGACCGCCACGCCCTTCTCAGCGAGCGCCCGGTCGACGTCGTCCGCCTCGAAGAGCTCGGCCGTGAACGGCCACAGCCGCTCGACGGCGGCCTGCATGCGCCGGTGGCTCTCGTCGGTGCCGTCGCCCAGCCTGATCGTCCATTGGGTGGCGTGATCGGTGTGATACGCGGCCTCTTTGACGCCCTTCGCGGCGACGCCGGCGAGCAACTCGTCGCTGGAGCTGATCAACTCCTCGTACAGCGCCAGCTGATACGTCGAGAAGAACAGCTGACGGGCGATCGTGTGCGCGAAGTCGCCGTTCTCCTGCTCCACGAGGTGCACGTTGGTGAACTCGCGCTCAGTGCGCAGGTAGGCCAAGTCGTCCTCGTCGCGGCCGGCGCCTTCAAGCGTGCCGGCGTAGTCGAGCAGCGCGCGGGCTTGCCCGAGCAGGTCGAGCGCGATGTTGGTGAGCGCGATGTCCTCTTCGATCTCCGGCGCCCGAGAGGCCCACTCCGAGAGCCGCTGCGCCAGAATCAGCGCGTCGTCGCCGTGCCGGAGCGCATACGTGAACAGCGCGCCCGCCATAGGGTCGGTGTCACCCGCAGAGTTCCGCGCGGTCACATCTGTCGCACCTCCTCCGGCAAGTTGTAGAAGGTCGGATGCCGGTAGACCTTATCCGCGCTTGGGTCGAAGAACGGGTCCTTTTCGTCAGGAGTCGAGGCAGTTATTTGCGCGGACGGCACCACCCAGATGCTCACGCCCTCGCCGCGACGGGTGTACACGTCGCGGGCGTTGCGCAGCGCCATCTGCGCGTCGGACGCGTGGAGACTGCCGGCGTGCACGTGCGCGAGCCCGCGCCGGCCGCGAACGAACACCTCCCAGAGGGGCAATCCAGCCTCACCCGCGCTCACGCGACCTCCTCAGCGGCGCGCCGCTCGGCCCGCTTGACGGCATATGCGGCCGCGGCCGCGCGCACCCACGCGCCGTCCTCATGCGCGCGCACCCGATGCCGGATCCGTTGCTCGTTGCACGGACCGTTGCCCTTGACCACCTCGTAGAACTCCGCCCAGTCGATCTCGCCGAAGCGGTAGTGCCCGCTTTCCTGGTCGAGCCGCAGGTCGGGGTCGGGAAGCGTGAGGCCGAGCACGGCGGCCTGGGGAACCGTCATGTCGACGAACTTTTGTCGCAGCTCGTCGTTGGAGAACCGTTTGATGCCCCACGCCATCGACTGCGCCGAGTTCGGGGAGTCGGCGTCGGGCGGACCGAACATCATCAGCGACGGCCACCACCAACGGTTGACCGCGTCTTGGGCCATCGCGCGCTGCTGCGGCGTGCCGTTCGACAAGGTCAGCAAGATGTCGAAGCCCTGCCGCTGGTGGAACGACTCCTCTTTGCAGATGCGGATCATCGCCCGCGCATACGGGCCGTACGAGCAGCGGCACAACGGCACCTGGTTGGTGATCGCGGCGCCGTCGACCAGCCAGCCGATCGCGCCGACGTCAGCCCAGGTGATCGTCGGATAGTTGAAGATGCTCGAGTACTTCTGCTTGCCGGTGTGCAGCAGGTCGAGCAAGTCGTCGCGGTCGACACCCAACGTCTCCGCGGCGCCGTACAGGTACAGCCCGTGGCCGGCCTCGTCTTGCACCTTCGCCATCAGGATCGCCTTGCGCTTCAACGACGGCGCCCGGGTGATCCAGTTGCCCTCGGGCTGCATGCCGATGATCTCGGAATGCGCGTGCTGAGCGATCTGCCGGATCAGGGTCTTGCGATAGGCGTCCGGCATCCAGTCCCGCGGCTCGACGCGCTCGTCGGCATCGATGAGCGCGTCGAAGGCCTCCTGCAGCCGGGCCTCCCGCGCCGCAGCCGCGTCGTCGCTCATCAGACCACCCACTCCCAGGCAACCGACCGAATGTTCGGTCGACGGCGCCGTTGGTCCCAGCGTAGGTCGCGCGCCCTCGATCCGGCCACTGTGTCGGCCGGGTCGGTCACGATGTGGCCAAGATGTGGGGTGTGACGCTTCCGTCCTGGACCGCGACCGGGCCGCCGCCGCCCCGGCCGCGGCCGCAGGCCTCGATCCTGCACGCCGACCTCGACGCGTTTTACGCGGCCGTCGAGCAGCGCGACAAACCCTCGCTGCGCGGCAAGCCGGTGATCGTCGGGGGGCTCGGCGGGCGCGGTGTCGTCGCGACCGCGAGCTACGAGGCACGCGCCTTCGGCGTGCATTCGGCGATGTCGGCGGTCGAGGCCCGCGCCCGGTGCCCGAAGGCGGCGTTCCTGGCGCCGCGCTTCGACGCCTACCAGGCCAGCAGCCGGGTGGTCATGGACCTGTTGCGAGAGCTCTCCCCGCTGGTCGAGCCGCTCTCGCTCGACGAGGCTTACGTCGACCTCGCCGCCGGCGGCCACGCCGACTTGTCGGACGACGGCGTGCGCGCGATCGCGACCGCGTTGAAGCGGCGGGTGCGCGAGCGCACCGGGTTGACCGTGTCGGTCGGGGCCGGCAGCTCGAAGCTGATCGCCAAGATCGCCTCCGACCTCGACAAGCCGGACGGCCTGCTGGTGATCGGCGCCGGTCGAGAGGACGACGTGTTGCGCGGCCTGCCGGTGAGTCGGTTGCCCGGCGTCGGCCCCGCGACGGCCGCGCGGTTGCGCGCGATCGGCGTCAACCTGATCGGCGACCTCGCCGCCATGCCCGAACCGGACGTCGTGGCGGCGCTCGGCCGCACCCATGGTCGGGGCCTGTGGCTGCTCGCGCACGGCCTCGACGACCGGACCGTGGTGGCCGAGCGCGAGTCGAAGTCGGTCAGCGTCGAGGACACCTTCGAGCACGACATCGCCGATGTGGCTCGGCTTAACGGCATCGCGGCCGTGATGGCCCGCCGGGTCACCGGCCGGATGCGCCGCGCCCGGCTGTCCGGCCGCACGGTCTCGGTGAAAGTGCGGCTGCCCGACTTCACCACGCTGACCCGCTCCACCACCTTGGCCGCGCCAACCGACGACGCGAAAACCGTCGCGCGGCTGGCTCGTCAGCTGCTCGGCGAGATCGACGTCAGCGCCGGCCTGCGGCTGCTTGGGGTCGGCGTCAGCGGGCTGAGCGACTGGGCGCAAGGCGACCTCTTCGCCGCCGGGGACGAAGATCCGGTCGATGATGAGGAGCCGGGTGACGACGACTCGACTTCGGCGGCTCCAACCCGGTCGAGCTACCTGGCCGGGCGCGACGTCGAACACGACGAGTTCGGGCGTGGCTGGGTGCAGGGCGCCGGCGCCGGGTGGGTCACCGTGCGGTTCGAGACCTGCGACTCTCCGCCTGGCAAGGTGCGCAGCTTCCGCGTCACCGACCACCGGCTGAAGCCCACGCCACCGCTGCGCTAGCTGCCGGTCGAGCCAACCGGGAAATACCGGACGCCGCCGGCCGGTTGCCGTCCCCATGATCGAGCTGACACCCGCGCAGATCGAATATCTGACGACCCAGCGACTCGGCCGCCTCGCCACGGCCGGGGCCGACCGCAAACCGCACGTCGTGCCGACCTCGTTCTCCTACAACTCCGAACTGGGCACCGTCGACATCGGCGGTCATCACGTGGCAACGACGAAGAAATACCGCGACGTGCAGGCCAATCCGTGGGCCGCGTTCGTCGTCGACGACCTGGTGGCCGTCGACCCTTGGATCCCGCGCATGCTGGAAATCCGCGGCCGGGCCGAGGCGATCCCGACCGGCGGCGCGCACCTCGGGCCCGGCTTCGGCGGAGCCTTCATCCGCATCTTCCCGGAGAAAGCGAACAGCTACGGCATCGGCTGACAGCGCCATCGGCGGCGACAACCCCGTGGGTTAGCGTGTCGCACATGCCGACCCCGCTCTTCGAAGCCGCCCCCGAGGCCAACCCGCTCGGCGCCGTCATCGTCGTCCAAGAGGCGTTCGGCGTGAACGACCACATCGAAGACGTCGTCCGCCGGTTCGCGGCCGCCGGGTTCCACGCGGTGGCGCCCCACCTCTACCACCGCGACGGGGTCAACGCGCTGCCGTACGACATGGCGGCGGCGAAGCCGCATATGGACCGGCTGACCATCGACGGATTGCGCGCCGATCTCGCCGAAACGCTGGAACACCTTGCAGGCAAGGGGTTCGCGATGCCGTCCACCGGAATCGTTGGCTTTTGCATGGGCGGGACGGTGGCCGCCTTCGGGGCGACGGAGCAACCGCTGGGCGCCGCCGTGTCGTTCTACGGCGGCGGCATCACCAAAGGGCGGTTCGGCATACCGCCGCTGATCGACATCGCCGCGTCGCTTCAGGCGCCGTGGCTGGGCCTGTACGGCGACCTGGATCCCACCATCCCCGTCGACGACGTGGAGCGGTTGCGAGTCGCGGCGGCCAAAGCCGATGTTCCGACGTCGATCGTTCGCTACCCGGACGCCGGGCACGCGTTCCATTGCGACGCGCGGCCGTCCAACTATCACGAGACGTCAGCACGCGACGCCTGGGAAAAGGCGGTCGGCTGGCTTGGTCGCTATTTGCGTCCGCGGAGCTGACCGGCCGCGATCCGCTCCGCGGCGGGGTCGCGGTGATAACTTCAGGCGGTTCGGCTACCGGCGATTCGCGATCTTTAAAGGGGAGGTGGTGACGCGTGTCATTCGCGACGCCAACCTTCCTCTGGTACTTCATGCCGACGGTGCTCGCGCTCTACTGGGTGTTTCCGCGTCGGTTCCGCAATGGCCTGTTGGCGATCGCGAGCCTGCTGTTCTACACCTGGGGCGGGCACGCGTTCGTGCTGCTGCTCGCCGCCTGCATCACGGTCAACTACGTCGTCGGCCGGCTGCTTGACGCCGAATCCGGCCTGCGCGACCCCACCGCCCGGCAGGCGGCGCTGGTCGCCGCCATCGTGGTCGATCTCGGCGCCTTGGCGGTGTGGAAATACGCGGACTTCGCGTCACGACAAGCCGACACCATCGCCCGCGCATTCGGCGGCCACGGCGTTCACGTGCTGCACTTGGTGCTGCCCATCGGGATCTCGTTCTTCACCTTCCACCACCTGAGTTATGTGGTCGATGTCTACAGAGGCACCCGGGCCGCGTTGCGAAGTCCGCTGAAATTCGTCACCTACATCGTGATGTTCCCGCAGCTCATCGCCGGCCCGATCGTGCGCTTTCACGAGATCGCCGATCAGCTCGACCAGACTCCGCGCGACCGCATCGGCGATTTCGCCGCCGGATTCCCCCGCTTCGCCCTCGGTTTGTCGAAGAAGGTCATCGTCGCAGACACAATCGCGCCGGTCGCCAACAGCGTCTTCGCCCTGCGGCCCGAGGAACTCACCACGGCCAGCGCGTGGGTCGGGGCCCTCGCGTACACCATCCAGCTGTACTTCGACTTCTCCGGCTACTCCGACATGGCGATTGGCCTTGGCCGCATGTTCGGCTTTCAGTTGCCGGAAAACTTCGCCCGGCCGTACTCCGCGTCGTCCATAACCGATTTCTGGCGGCGTTGGCACATGTCGCTGTCGCGCTGGTTCCGCGACTACCTCTACATCCCCCTTGGTGGCAACCGCGGCACGAAGTGGCAGACGTACCGCAACCTGTACATCGTCTTCGCCCTGACCGGATTTTGGCACGGCGCCAACTGGACGTTCCTGGTGTGGGGCCTGTACCACGGCACGCTTCTCGTGTTCGAGCGAGTCACCGGCTGGGGCCAGCGCGACAGCGCATGGCGGCCGGCGCAACGGGTCGTCACCCAACTCCTGGTGGTCTTCGGCTGGGTCGCGTTCCGCTCCGACAGCGTGAGCTTCGCGGGCCACATGGTTCGCGCGATGGTGGTGCCCTCCGGGCTGCGCCTCGACGCCGCGACGTCGACCTCGCTCACCCATCGGGTGGCGCTGGTGTTCGTGCTGTCCCTGCTGGTCTTCGTGATTCCGGCGAACTTCGTGACGGGCCGGTTCCTGGAGTTCGGCACCACGCGGAAAGCCGCCGTCGCAAGGCTTTGGTATGTGGCCGGCGCGGCGCCGGTCGCCGCGGCGCTGGTCGCGGTCGGCACGTTCAGCCCGTTCCTGTACTACCAGTTCTAGCCACCGCACGCAGAAGGGAAGTGAGATGGTCGCCACCGCCGGGGAGTCGGCAAAAGCGCCCGCGCCAGCGCCGGCAGTGCGGCCCGCTCCGCTTCGGCGTTCTCGTCCGGTGGTGATCGCGCTCGCCCTTGTCTTCTTCTTCGGCCCCGCGATCGCCGCGGCCGTGGGGGTACGCGCGGCGCAGATCGAAAACAAGAAGTTGAGCGGCTTCCCCACCGCCCACGCGGGATGGGGAGTGTTCGGGGCATTCGACAAATGGGCGACCGATCATCTGCCGTTGCGCGACAAGGCGGTTCAGGCGAACACCGAGGTCGAACGAAATCTCTTCGGCGAGAACCCGAATTACGGAGCCAACGGCCAGACCACGACCACCAGCGCCCTCGGTGTCGCAGGTGTGGCGGGAGTCGGCGCGCCGCAGCCGCAGGCCACCGCGCAAACGGCGCCTGAGTTCCCCACCGTCGTGACCGGCGAGGACGGTTGGCTCTTCTACGGCACCGATTTCAGGGACGCCTGCCAGACGACGCTGGCGCCTGCCGTCATCGCTGAGCGTTTCCAACGGCTTTCGCAAATCGTCCATGCCGCGGGGAAGCAGTTCGCGCTGTTCATCCCGCCTGACAAGAGCGACGTTTACTCCGAGTTCATCCCTGACAGCGTCGCGGCGAAAAGCTGCGCCATGGCCGGGGAAAAGGCCTTCTGGGACGCGCTGGCCGCGAACCCGCCGGTCGGTTACCACGACCTGCGCGGCGCGATCCAGCAGGCCAAGGCCGCGCATCCCGACGTCCTGCTGTACCGCAAGACCGACACCCATTGGAACAACACCGGCGCGCTGATCTACGCGCACATGCTCGCCGACGCCCTTGACCGCCGGATCTGGCCAACCACACAGGTGCGCGACCTCGGTCCAGCCGTGATGAACAGCGATCTGTCGGACCTGCTCGGCGCCCCCCACCACGAGACGGCCGACACCTTGGCGGTGACCCGCAGCGGAGTGAAGAGCGTGACCGCCACGCCGGGCCGGATCGTCAACACGACAACGGACGCGCCGCTGGTCAACGGCCGCACGCTGCTGGTCAGCGACTCGTTCACCGAGGCCAGCCGGTTCGCCGTCACGCCGTTCTTCGCGAACGCCTACCTGCTGAACTCGCAGGCGGCGAAGACCGAGCCCGGCGTGTTGGCAGCCGCGATCAAGAGCTCGAAGGTGGTGGTCGTCGAGATCGTCGAGCGAGAGGTGGTCGGCGGGCAGTCGCCGATGCTGACAACCGAGTTTCTCGACCAGCTGGCGAGCACCCTCGGCGTCGACTGAGTCGCCGGTTACCGCAGGCCGAGGATCTCAACCAGCGTTCGGGCCGCCGAACCCCCTGCGTCGTAAGCGATCTCCAACGCACCCCGCACGTCGAGGTCGTCACGCAAAGCGCTCAAGACGGCCTCCGACGACGCGGAGACGTCGCTCAGCGCGCTGCCGCGGTCGGGTCGCGCGGCCGCGCTGAACAACTGCTCGACCTCGCGTTCGGCCGCGCCGAACTCAGCCGCGTCGAAGTCCCAGGATTGCGACCAGCCCCGGCGCAGCAGCAACAGTCGCAGCGCCGCGGGTGTGTGGTCGCGCAACAGGTCGGAAACCAGCACCAGGTTGCGCGCCGACTTCGCCATCTTCGCGCCCCCCACCCGCACCACGCCCACGTGCATCCACGCGCGGGCGAACGGCCTGACCCCGGAGAACGCCTCGGCCTGGGCCGACTCGTAGGCATGGTGCGGGAACCGCAGATCCGCTCCGCCGGCGTGCAGGTCGAGCGACGAGCCGTAGGTCGACACCGCCATCGCGGTGCATCCGGCGTGCCAGCCAGGGCGTCCGGGTCCCCACGGGCTCGGCCAGGCCGGCTGCCCCTCTTCGGTGGCTCGCCACACCGCGACGTCGAACGGGTCATCCTTGTTCGGGTCGTCGGGTTCGTCGTTGAACTCCCGTGCCAGGGCGAGCGCGTCGTCGCGGGCAAGGCCGGCCTCGGCCGGCAGCCGCCCGCCCCGGAAGTACACCGAGCCGTCGCGCACGTACGCGTTCCCGTTGTCGACGAGCGCGGCCGCCAGCGCGACCACGTGCCGCACGAAGTTGTGCGCCCGTGGCTCGTGGGTCGGGCGGCGGACGCCGAGCGCCGCCATGTCCTGCTCGAACTGGAACTGCTGCACCGCCGCGAAGGCGTCGTACGGTGAACCCGCCCGGCGGGCGGCGGCGAGCAGCACGTCGTCGACATCGGTGACGTTTCGGCACAGCTCGACGTCGACGCCGAGATACCGCAGCAACCGACCGACCACATCGACCCAGACGTACGTGGCGGCATGGCCGAGATGGGTGACGTCGTAAGGCGTCACACCGCACACGTAGATGCGCGCCTTGCCCACGAGCGGCAGCGGTCGGCCGCCGATGCGGACAGGCCGCAGCTGCTGGTCTAGCGTCACTGGCACGGCGCCTCCCGGGTCAGCCTGCGCAGCGTCACATCAGCACCGCGCGGGCAGCACGAGACTACGCGGAAGTGCCTGACGCCGAAGCCGAGGCCGAGGGCGAAGGGGCGCCGGGTCGGTGCCCTGGTCCCGGCCAGCCCTTGTGGTCCTTGATCGTCGGCATGCCGTCGACGACGGACTTCGCGGTGCGGGTGTCGCCGCTGCGAATCGCCACGATCTCGACGGTGTCGCCCTGCTTGAGGTCGGCGAACGTCGCTTGGTCCGGCTTGCCGGCGCTAAGGACGACGAACCGGGTGTCCGAGTCGGTCAGGTAGGTGAACGACACCTTGTCGGTGCTGGTCACGGTCAGCGACTTCGCCGCGCTGTCGAGCGAGCTGATGGCGCCGCGCTGGGTGTCGACGATCTGGGTCTTGCCGTCGGGGCCTTGCACCGTCGCCTCGCCGTGCAACAGCTGGCCGCCGATTCCGAGCATGCCGCGGGTGATCGGTCCGTTCAGCATCGGCCCGTGCGGCCCGCGCATCATCGGCCCGCGCATCATCGGCCCGGGTCGCCCGTCGTCGGTTCGCGGCGAGGCGGACGGCGAAGGGCTCGTGGTGGCGGCGACCAGTTGCGCCGCGGCGCCGCTCGCCGGCCCTCCACCGCCCCGGGTGGCGGCGTAGGCGCCGCCACCGACCGCCACCGCGCCAAGCACCGCCAGCGTCACCCACGCGACCGCGCGGTGACCCGGCCGCTGCCGGCCTCCGGAGATCTCGTCGTTGAACAGCTCGCTCATGGGTCCCTCCCAGGTCCTGCCTCCACTATCGGCGCGCCAACTGGCTCGAGGCTGTCCGCAGGCTGGGAATTCGGTGTGAGTTCCAACGCAGGCAACTCCACCCGGAACCGCGCGCCGGCCCCAGGCGCGTTCAGCACGCCGACCCGCCCACCGTGCGCCTGCACGATGGCGGCGACGATGGACAACCCCAACCCGGCGCCGCCCTGATGCCGACCGCGCGCGGCGTCGGCGCGGTAGAAGCGGTCGAACACGTGCGGCAGGTCCGGCGGGGGCAATCCGTCGCCATGGTCGGTCACCTCGAGCACGGCGACCGCGCCCTCCTGAGCCACCCGCACGTCGACCGCGCTCCCCCGCGGCGTGTGCACCCGCGCGTTGCCGAGCAGGTTGGCCAGCACCTGCCGAAGCTGCATCTCGTCCCCGCTGACGACCGCGTCTGGGTCGGCGTCAAGGTTGACGACGCGGTCAGGCGCGGCGGTGCGCAGGTCGTCGCAGGCGTCGGCGGCGAGTTCGGCGAGCAGCACCGGTTCACGGTCGGGCGCCCGGCCTTGGTCAAGTCGGGCGAGCAGCAGCAGCTCCTCGACGAGGGCGCTCATCCTGGCCGACTCGTCCTCGATGCGGCGCATCGCCTTTTCCAAGTCGTCGGGACGGCGCGACGCTCCGCGCCGGAACAGCTCCGCGTATCCGCGAATCGAGGTGAGGGGCGTGCGCAGCTCGTGTGACGCGTCGGCGAGGAACCGGCGCAGCCGCTCCTCCGACGCGGCCCGCGCGGCGAACGCCTCCTCGATGCGGCCGAGCATCGTGTTCAAGGACAGCCCGAGCCGACCGACCTCGGTGCGCGGGTCGGGGTGCTCGACGCGACGCGACAGGTCGCCGGCCGCGATGGCGTTCGCGCTTTGCTCCATCTTGCGAAGCGGCCGCAGACCCACGCCGACCGCGAACCACGCGACCGCGCCGAGCGCGACAAGCACACCTGCGGTGACACCGATCTCGACTTTGGTGAGCCGGCCCAGCGTCTGGTCGACCTCGCGCAACGGCGTCGCGAACACGGCGACCGCCGGCGCGCCCGTGCGCCGGACCGTGAGCGCGTCGTTGGGGTCGTCGTCGACGAGCACCCGGTAGCGGTCACCGCTCTTGTCGGTGACGGTGAACGGCTTGCCGCGGTCGAACGTCGACTTCGGCAGCTGCGGCACCGACGTCGCGGCCGGCGCCACCCACGTGCCGTCGTCCGCGTTGTAGCTCCATTGGCCGATGACGGCCCCGGTGTTGTCGACGACGGCGACGTAGGAGTTGGTGGGCAGCAACCGGCCTGGCTGCACCGGGCCGCGGGCGTCGAACACCCTGCCGCCGCCGCCGCGCACCACGACCGGATAGACGAACCGGCTGGTGGCGGCCTGTTGGGCGTCGAACCGCTTGAGCAGGAACGACGCCAGCAGCGCGTGCGTCACGAACGCCGCAGCCACCAGGCCGACAGCCGCAAGCGCGATGAGCGCCGTGACCAGGCGGGCGCGCATCGACAGCGCGACCAGGCGGGCGCGCGCCGACCGCGCGAGTCGGGTCATTCCTTCGGCAGTCGAAGCGTGTACCCGACGCCGCGCACGGTGTGAATAAGTGGTGGCGCGTCGACGTCGACCTTCTTGCGCAGATACGAGATGTAGGTCTCCAGAACACCGGAGTCGCCACCGAAGTCGTAGTCCCACACGTGGTCGAGCAGCTGCGCGCGGGTCAGCACCTTGCGCGCGTTGGCGAGCAGGTAGCGAAGCAGCCGGTACTCGGTCGCGGTGAGCTCGATAGAGCGGGCGCCGCGGTTGACCTCGCGGGTGTCGTCGTCCATTTCCAGGTCGGCGAAGGTGAGCCGCGAGCTGCCGTGACCGTTGGCCTTCGACCGGCGCAGCACGGCGTGCACCCGCGCGACGAGCTCGGCCAGCGAGAACGGCTTGGTGACGTAGTCGTCGCCGCCGATGGTCAGACCGCGCACCTTGTCGTCGGTGGTGTCGCGGGCGGTGAGGAAGAGCACCGGCATGTCGCGCCGTTGGCCTTGCGTTTGCGCGCCGAGCCGGCGAGCGACCTCGAACCCGTCGACGTCGGGGAGCATGACGTCAAGCACGACGAGGTCCGGCTTCGCGGACGACGCGAGCTCCAATGCCTGCTCGCCTGAGCTGGCCGTGGTGACCTGAAAGCCCTCGTAGCGCAACGCCGTGGCGACGAGGTCGGTGATGTTGGCCTCGTCGTCCACGACGAGGACTCGGGTTGGCGCGGGCACGGATGGGCCTCCTTCGGCGAAAACTGCACCCACTGTTTGCGAGCAGGCTGCACGTTGGCTGAGAGCTGTCTGTGAAACAGCTGAGATTCCGGGACGACGGCAGATCCCAGGCGGCTCTCGGCGGTTTCCCAGCGCCCTCCAAGGTTGCGCTGGTGCCCTTTGGTCGCACAGGTTGACAGGACGCCACCGGAAAGCGAAACCATGCCGTCGACGAGGTTGAAACTGCTCAACGCCGGGTTGGCCGCCGTCGCGGCGGCAGGCGGGGCGTTCGCCTACGCTTCCCTTGGTCAGCCGAGCGTCGCGAACACCGCCTCCGCCACAAGCCGGACGACCACCGTCGGCGTCGGCACAGTGATGACGACGGTGAGTTCGAGCGGCAATGTGACCGCGCCGAACGACGTCACGGTCAACTTCGCGACCGGTGGGAAGCTCACCGAACTCGACGTCAAGGTCGGCGACAAGGTCAAGGAAGGCCAGCTGCTGGCCCGCGTCGACTCAACCGCCGCGCAAGCAAATCTCGACGCCGCAAAGGCGCAACTCGCGTCGGCGCAGGCCAAACTCACCACGCTCGAGCAAGGGGCGACCGCACTCGTCAAGCAAGGGATCCAGATCTCGGAGGCGCAGGCTCAACAGCAGGTGGTGTCGGCCCAGACCGCGCTCGACAACGCCAAGCAGAACCTCTCGCTCGACCAGGCCCAACAAGCGGCTGCGCTGCAACAGGCTCAACAGCAACTCGCCACCGACCAGGCGACATACATGCAAGACGAAAGCGCGCTCGGGGCTGCGGTCACGGGCGCCACGAATCAGGCGACGTTGCAATACTCGGTCGACCTCGCGCAGTACAACTCCGACAACGTCCAGCTGGCGAACGACAAGGCGAATCAGTCGACGCAGTGCGGGCCGCCGGTGCAGCCGGGGTGCGACACCGCGAACGCCGCGGTCGCCAAAGACCAGGTCGCGATCGCGAACGACGACGCGAAACTCGCGGCCGACGGCAACGGGACACCGGCCGACAGCACAGCGGTCGTGAACGCCGCCAACAACGAGGCCAACACTTTGGCGAAGGACCAGGCGGCGGTCGACAAGGACGAAACCGCGATCACGAACGCGCAGAACAACCAGGTGGCGTCGCTCGCGAAAGACAACCAGGCGATAAAGAACGCGCAGCAGCAGCTGACGAACGCCCAACTCTCCCTGCAGTCACTGCAAAACAGCGACGCGCAAAAGACCGCTCCCCCGCAGTCGTCCGACGTCGAGAGCGCCCAGGCCGCCATCGAGCAAGCTCAAGCGCAGGCCGACACCGCGCAGCAGACGCTCGACGCGACGTCGTTGACCGCGCCGGCCGACGGAACCATCGGCGCCGTCAACGCGACGGTCGGTCAGACGGTGAGCGGATCGAACGCGGCAAGCTCGTCGAGCAGCTCGTCGTCGTCCGGCTTCATCACGCTGACCGACCTCACCGACCTGCAGGTGGTCGCGAACATCGACGAGGCCGACGCGTCCAGGGTCGTCGTCGACGCTCCGGCGACGGTCACGCTGAACGCCATCAGCGGCAAACAGTTCGCGGCGCACGTGATCGCCGTGGCCGACAGCGCGACGGTGTCGAGCAATGTGGTGCAGTACCAGGTGACATTCGCCCTCGACAACAACGACCCGGCGATCAAGCCGGGCATGACGGCGAACGTGAGCGTCACGACGGCGAAGGTCGACGGCGTGCTCAACGTCGCGTCGGCGGCGGTCCGGACGGCTGGCAGCTCGTCGTACCTGATGGTGATGCAACCGGACGGCTCGCAAAAGCGGGTGGACGTCGTTGTCGGGTTGAAGGGCGACTCGACGACGGAGGTCACCGGGCCGGTGAAGGCGGGTGACGAGGTGGCGCTGCCCGCGGCGAGGGTGAGTCGTGGCAGCAGCTCACCGACGTCCAACAACAACGGTCGGGTCGGCGGCAGCTTCGGCGGCGGAGGAGTGTTCGTCGGCGGCGGTCTCGGTGGCCGCGGATGACGACCGACGAACCCGTCATCCGGCTTTGGCAACTCACCAAGACCTACGGCGAGGGCGCCGCCGCAGTGCAGGCGCTGCGCGGCATCACGCTGTCGGTCCACCGCGGCGATTACGTCGCCATCATGGGCGCGTCAGGCTCAGGCAAAAGCACCTTGATGAGCATCCTTGGGTGCCTCGACGTGCAGACCACAGGCCGCTACCTGCTCGACGGCGTCGACGTTGAGATGCTCTACGAGGACGAGCTCGCGGAGATCCGAAACCGGAAAATCGGCTTCGTCTTCCAGAGCTTCAACCTGCTGCCTGGGTCTAGCGCGCTGCAAAACGTCGAGCTGCCGCTGACGTACGCGAAGCTGCGGTCACCCGAGCGGCGGGCGCGCGCGCTGGCCGCGTTGCAAGCGGTGGGATTGGAGCGACGCGCCGCGCACCGACCGTCGATGATGTCGGGCGGTGAGCGGCAGCGGGTCGCGGTGGCGCGCGCGATCGCGGTCGACCCGTCGCTGATACTCGCCGACGAGCCCACCGGAAACCTCGACTCGGTCGCGACCGCCGACGTGCTCGGCATCTTCGCCGAGCTGAATCGTCAGGGCCGCACGATCGTGCTGATCACCCACGAGAGCGACGTCGCGCAACACGCCAAGCGCGTGGTGCGGGTGCGCGACGGACAGTTGGTGGAAGACACTCGACTGGCGCCGATCGGCGGACCGCCGCCCATGCCCGGACTCGCCGGACACGACCTGACCGGCGTGCGATGATCCGCGCCGAAAGCGTGCGCATCGCGTTGAGCGGCATTTTGCACAACCGGCTGCGCTCAGCGCTGACCATGCTCGGCATGCTGATCGGCGTCGGCTCGGTCATCATGCTGGTCGCGGTCGGCACCGGGTCGTCGCGCGCCGTGCAGAAGACGATCGAAGGCCTCGGCACAAATCTGCTGCAGATCAGCCCGCAGCGCGGCGCTTTTCGCGCGTTCGGCGGCGGAGGGGCTCGGGCCACGCTCGGCACGCTGTCCCGCGGCGCGTCGTTGACCGCCGCCGACGTCGCCGCATTGCGCGACAAGACGCAGAATCCGGACGTCGTCGCGGTGGCGCCGGTAGCGAACGCGTCAGTGACCGCCGTGTATCAAGGCGCGTCGTACCAGCCGGCGTCGTTCGTCGGGACGACGCCCGAATACGAGCAGATCAAGGACTATCAGCTCGCCGAGGGCAGCTTCTTCACCGCTACCGACGTCACCCAGCACAATCGGGTGGCCGTGATCGGCGAGACCGTGGCGTCGAACCTGTTCGGCGTCGCCGACCCGATCGGTGACAACGTGCAGTTCAACGGCTCCAACTTCCAAATCGTCGGGCTGCTCAAGCAGAAGGGCACGAACGGGGCCCAGGACCAGGACGACGTGGTCATCGCGCCGCTGACCGCGGTGCAAGACACCCTCACCGGTTACGGGTCATATCAAAACATCGACGTCGAAGCCGCTTCGCCGTCAAAGGAGTCGGCGGCCGAAGCCGAGGTGACCGCCACGCTTGAGACGACGCACAAAATCGCGGCCGGTGGCACGGACGACTTTCGGATTCTCAATCAGGCCAGCCTTTTGCAGAGCTCGCAGTCGTCGAACAAGGTGTTCACAACGCTGCTCGGCGCGGTGGCCGCGATCAGCCTGCTGGTCGGCGGCATCGGGGTCATGAACATCATGCTGGTGACGGTGACTGAGCGCACCCGCGAGATCGGCATCCGCAAGGCGATCGGCGCGAAACGCTCCGACATCATGGGCCAGTTCGTCGTCGAGGCCGTGCTGCTGTCAGCCATCGGCGGGCTTATTGGCGTGGCGGTCGGCCTGATCGGCAGCCATTTCAAGGTGGTCGGCATTCAACCTGAGGTCGCCGACTATTCGGTGTTCCTGGCCTTTGGCGTCGCCGTCGTCACCGGACTGTTCTTCGGGCTCTACCCAGCCAGCCGCGCCGCGCGGCTGCTCCCCATCGAGGCATTGCGTTATGAGTGAGCGGACGGAGACTGCGATGACCAGCGCGGAGACCCAAGAACTTGGTGTTGCCGAGGAACCACCTCCCCCGCCGGTGCGCCTGCGGCGCCGGAAGCTTCCGGTGCTCACGCTGTGCCTCGCCCTCGCTGCCGCGGCAGGGGCCGGTTTCTTCGCCGGGGTGCGGGTGGAGAAGTCGCAGTTGAAGCCCGCGTCGTCCGCCGCCAACAACGCCGCTTCCCTGGCCGCGGCGCTGCGCCAAGGGATCGGCGCGAACACCGGCACGACGGGCGCCGGCAACGCCCGCAACACCGGTGGTCGCGCGACGGCTGCCCAGACCTCCGGCGCGGCCGACACGTCGGGTGTGGCGAACATCGTCGGCACCGTCGCCGTCGTCCAAGGCGACACCCTTTACGTCACCGAAGCCAGCGGTGACACCGTGAAGGTCACCACGTCGGACGGCACGACGGTGACCAAGACCGTCACCGGAGCGGTGAAAGACCTCGCGCCGGGCCAGACCGTGGTCGTGCGGGGCGTTCAATCCTCGGACGGCGTCTACGCGGCCCAGTCGGTGACCCAAGGCGCCGCCGGCGGTGGCTTCGGCGGATTCGGCGGCCGCAACTTCGGGCAGGGCCGCGACACAACGGGCGCCTCGCAGGCGACCAAGTCGCCCTAAAGCCGGACGACGACGCCGTCTCGGTGGGAGCGTTGCGCAGCCTCAATGACGCGCAGTCCTCTCACTGAGTCAGCGGGATCGACGGGCAGCGCTCCCTCGCCGCGCAACGCGGCGGCGACCTCGGCGTAAAAGCGTTGATAGCAACCGGGCTCGGTGGCGACCGGACTGCTGTCGCCGGGTGTGCCGAGCAGGCCCCACATCGACTCGGGCTCGGCGCCCCAATCGGCTTCGAGGTCGGGCCGGCGGCCGTCGCGCAGGCGGTCTTCCTGCACGTCGAGTCCGTACTTCACGTACGCGGCGCGGCTGCCGAGGACGCGCATACGCGCAGCGACGTCCGACGCCACCGCGCTCACCCAAAGGTGGCTCCGGACACCGCCCGTGTGGGTGAGCGCGACGAACGTGTCGTCGTCGTTGAGCGCGCCCGGGCGGCGGGTGTCAACCTGCGCGTAAACCTGTTCCACCGGGCCGAAAAGCAGCATCGCTTGGTCGATGAGGTGCGCGCCAAGGTCAAACAGCAACCCGCCCGCCTCCCCGGGGCCACCGATCTCGCGCCACCCGGTCTTGAGCATCGGCCGCCACCGCTCGAACCGCGATTCGAACCGCGTGACGTCACCAAGCGCCCCTTCGTCGATCAGCCGGCGAACGGTGAGGAAGTCGCCGTCCCATCGACGGTTTTGGAAGACGGTGAGCGGAACCTCGGCCGCGCTCGCGGCGGCCATCAGCTGCTCGGCTTGCGCCGCGCCGATGGCGAACGGCTTGTCGACGACGACCGGAATCCCGGCCTCGATCGCCGCCAGCGCTTGCGGTGCGTGCTCGCGGTTGGGGCTGGTGACGACGACCAGGTCGATCGAGTCGGCATGTGACCACAGCTCGTCGGCGGCGCGGACGACCGAGACGCCGGCGTGCGCGCGCTGCGCCATCGCGGCGCGTTCTTCGTTTCCGGTGACGACGTACGCCACGCGCATGCCGGGCGTGGCCTCGACGAGCGGGCCGTGGAACACCGCGCCGCCGATGCCATAACCGATGATCGCGACGTTGAGATCGCCCATCACTCCCCCTGCCGCCTCGGCTCTGACATCTCGACAACGACTCCGTCCGCCAATCGGACCTGCGCCGCGCATCGCCCCGCCACCTCCGGGTCGTGCGAGGCGACGACGACGATAGCGCCGTGGTCGGCGGCCGCAAGCAGGCGGCGGCGCAGACGGTCGCGACCCGCTGCCGCTGGCCTCGCGTTTCATGTTTCGAAACGTCCCGGCAGAGCACAAATGGGTTACGAATCGGTGAAGGGCGTGAAGCGGTGGACGTCGAACTGGTGACCCGGGTGCTGATCGTCGCCGCGGCCACCGTGCTCGCGGTCGCGCTGGTGGCCCTCGGCCCGTCGTCCGCGCCACGCCCGCACCGGGTTCGCGGCGTCGGCCGCCGCCCGCGGCGTCATGCTCCGGTTGACGCCACCAACGTGCTGACCTACCTGGCCGCGTCGATGGCGGTGACGCTCGGCGGCGCGCTTGCCCTCATGCGCTGACGCGGGTCGCGTCAGGCCGACACCCGGGAGATCCCGACACCGCCTTCGGTGGTGGCGCCGTAGCGAACCTTCTCCTTCGTCAGGTCGAGCGGCGAGATTCGCTTTCGGGCGTCCCGCGCGGCGTCGTCGAGCAAGTGCGCCGGGATCAGCCAGACGACCTCGAACTCAAGTCCGTTCGGGTCGCGACCGTACAAGCTCTTGGTGGTGCCGTGGTCGGCGGTTCCGACCAGCGCGTCGGCCGCGAGCAAGCGCTCGGCGACGTGCTCCAGCTCGTCGAGCGTGTCGACTTCCCAGGCGAGATGGTAAAGCCCGACGGTGGTGCGGCCGGCGCCTGACGGGCCGGCGCCGGGGCCGAGCTCGAACAGCCCCAGATCGTGGTCGTTGGTGGAACCAGGGGCCTGCAGGAACGCCGCCCCGCCGAAGCCCGTGGGCGTCATGTCGACCCGGCGAAAGCCGAGCACCTCGGTGTAAAAGGCGATGCTCTCCTTAAGGTCGCGAACGTAAAGCACCGCGTGGTTCAGCCGGTGGATCCCCATGGCCGCGCCTCCAAGACATCAGATGGCAAGCATGTCGCTTCGAACTCAGCTGAGTCAATGAAGTTGAGCGCTCAACTATTCCCTCGAGACGGCCGGCCGTTCAGCACCCGATGGCGGTCTTGACCAGGTTCGCGTACGGCGCCCGGCCGGCCGGGGTCAGGTGCACGCCGTCCGGCGTGAGCCACTCGGGATGCTGCGTGGCCGCGGCGTTCCAATCGACGATCACCACGTTCGGGTGCGCCTTCGCGGCCTCAGGGAACAGCGCGTTGTTCGGCGCGGCCCACGCGCGGTCCATGTGGTTGTTGACCAGCACCACGCGCGCGCGGTCGGCGAGTGAGGACAGCACCGCGTCGAGCTCTTTGGGGCTGACCAATCCGTTGGTGCCGGTGGCGATCACCACGGTGGACCCGAGGTGTTTGGCGGCGCGCAACGCGTCGAGTTGGCCGAACACCGCCTTCGCCTGCCAGCCGACCACCGCGTACACCTCCGTGCTCGGGCAGTCATGCTGAAGCGCCACCGAGCCGTCGATCAGCACCGAGTCGCCCACCGCGCTGATCGCCGGTGGTGGGCCGCCCGGGATCGCGGGCGGCGTCGCGCTCGCCTTGCCAGCGGGAGGGGGCGGCGCGGCGGTGGTGTTCGTCGGCTTGCTCGGCGGGTGCTTGGCGGGCGCCGTCGTGTGCTTGGCGGGTGGCGCGGACGACGGGCTGTGCGCCGGGCTGGCGTTGCTCGCGGACGGCGGCGCGGGCGCGGTGCTCGACTCCGCGGGCGGCGCCGGCGGCGCGGTGGAGGGCGCGCTCGGCGCGGCCGCGCGGGCCCGGCTGACGCCGCCGTGATCACCGAGACCGGCCGCGAAGGTGGTGGCCCCGACCACCAAGACCGTGCCGGCGATCGCGCCGACAACCGGCGCGACGACCCGCCAGGAGTCGGGAACTCGCAGCTGCGGCGGTCGCAACTGCGGCCCGCCGCGCAGGTAAGCCACCAAGCCGCGTTCCCGGATCGGCTTCTCGATGAGTTGGTAGCTCGCCTCGGTGAGCGCCGCGGTGATGGCCAGCCGCGCGCCGATCGACGTCCACCCCTGCAGCGGCCAGTCGAGGCCGGGCCGGGTGTAGACGAACACCGGCCAGTGCCACAGGTACAGGGCGTAGGAGCGTGCGCCGAGCCAGCGCAGCGGCGCGATGTCGAGCACCGCGCCGAGCGCGCTGCCCGGCAGCGAGGCGGTCACCACGACCACCAACGCGGTCACCGCGAACACCACGAAACCGGTGCGGTACAACTGCGCGCTCGCCTCGAGCTGACCGTGCATGATGCGCAGCACCGCGACGAGCGCGACCAAACCGGCCAGGTCGGCGCACACCGTCGTCGCCGCGCTGACCTCGCGCCCCAACCGCGCGCGGCGGCGGGCGAGCGCGGCCATCACGGCGGCGCCCGCCGCGCCGAGCAGCAGCGCGCTCGCGTGCGTGTCGGTGCCGAAGTACAGCCGCGACGAGTCGGTGTCGTAGGGCACGTTGTCGCGAATGGCGAGGAACCGCATCCACCACGCCGAGGCGACCGCGCCGGTGAGGGCGGCCGCGAACACCCAGCGCAGCCGCACCCGGACGAGCAGCAGCACGATGATGAGCAGCGGCCAGATCAGGTAGAACTGCTCCTCGACCGCGAGCGACCACAGGTGCTGGAGCGGCGGCGGCCGGCCGGCCGCGACGAAGTACGAGCGGTGGTGCAGCACATACCACCAGTTCGAGAAGTATCCGGCGGCCGCCGCGATGTCGCCGCGCGCCTGCTTCAAGTCGTCACGGGCGAACAGCGCCATGAAGACCGTCGTCGCGGCCACCATCGCGAAGAGGGCCGGCAACAGCCGACGCGCTCGTCGCAGGTAGAACCGACCGAGCGAGATAGCGCCGGTGCGCTGTCGCTCGTCGATGAGCAACGATGTGATCAAAAACCCGGAGATGACGAAGAAGAGGTCGACGCCGAGGAAACCGCCGGGCGCCCACCGCACCCCGGCGTGGTAAAGCAGCACGCCCCCGACGGCGAGCGCGCGAAGGCCGTCGAGGCCACCCATCCGGCTCGCGCGCGAGGTCTCTCGGCGGACCGCGACGGCGCCGTCATGCCGCCCCGTCATCGCCATGGTGTCGCCTTCTTCGTCCGTCGTGCTCGCTCCGTCGTGCTCGCTCCGTCGTGCTCAAAGCGATTGATTCTGGCATCGGCGCGCGCCAAATCAAGCCATAACCACATGTCCGTGCAGTGCAAATCCTTGCGAGTTCAGCCAGATCGACGCCGCACCCACGCCGATGGTTGCGTGAGAACTATCGCGAATTCGTCGGTGGCGCAGTGTTTGCCGTCACACCGTCGCGCAGTTCGTCACTTCGTTGGCCGCGAGGCGGATCGTTGGCGGCGATGACCGCCGTCAACGAGTTCACGGCGTCGACCAGCTCGTCGGTTTCGGCGACGACAAGGGCGCAGGTCGGATCCATCGATCCGGTCGCCTCGGCGCCTTGGGCGACCGCGTCGAACAGCGCGCGATGCAAGTCCCGCAGCGGCTCATGGCGGCGGGTCACCCGGCCGAAGCGCAGGCGCGCCGCGACCCCGCCAAGTTCGACGTCGACGCTTCGAGTCAACGCGGCGAGCTCCCGACCGGCCAACTCGCGCAACGCGCGAGCGTCGTCCGGGCGGCGCAGCCGCATGGTGTGCGCGGTGATCGAGACCCGCCGCAGCGCCGCGAGCAGGCTGGCCGTGGTCTGCGCGTGCAGCTGCCGCGCCCGCGGATCAGCGAGTGAGCGATCAAGCGCCGCCTCGCTGTTGGTTCGCGCCAGCCGGACCGCTCGGCTCAGCGCCGACAGCGCGGCCGGGTTCGCCGCCGCCGCTGCCGGATCGAGGTAGGCCCGCAAGACGGCGGTGACGTAGCGATGCGTGGCCGCCGCGAGGTCGGCGAGCGCCTCGGCGGCCGGCCGCTTCCCCCACGTCGGCCACACCGCGTACGACAGCAACGCGAGAGCGGCGCCGAGCACGGTCGAGAGCAGCCGGTCCTCCCCCGTGCCGACCGGGTTTCGGTCGATGCCCTCGAGCAAGAACACCACGACGCCGGTGACCGCGATGCTGAACAGCACGTAGCTCGCGTTGAACAGCGCGCCGCATAGCCAGACCGAGCAAGCGACGAACACAACCAGCGACCAGCCGTGCGGACTGGTGGCGACCGCGATGCCGGTCGCGATCGCGACGCCGAGCAGCGTGCCCGTCGCGCGGGCGACGCCGCGAGTGAACGTGGTCGCGAACTCAGGCCGCAAGATCAGCACGGTGGTCAGGGCCAGCCAGTAGCCGCGGCCGAGCCCGACGACGTGCGCGACGGCGGTCGCGATCATGACGACGACCGCGAGCCGCAGCGCGTGGGTGAAGGCGTCGGAGCGCGGCGTGATGTTGGCGAGCATCCGTTGGGCGATCACCTCCGCGCCGTGCACGCCCCGTCGCGACACGCGTGTCGCTGAGCGAAGGGCGGCGATCGGCCGGGCCGGCGGCGCGGCGACGCTCACGGCGTCCGGGAGAAGGGCGGCGATCGCGCGCAACTGACCGGCGATCGCCCGGGCCGCGGTGGAGGCGCGAACGGCGACGAACCCGCCGCCGCCGCCGTCGTCCGAGAACGGAATCCGGGTGCTCACGCCGTGCGCCTCCAGCCGCCCGACGGCGCGTTCCAGGCGGTCGAGCGCGTCGTCGCATCCCGGCGACAGCTCGGCTTGGCGCAGACTCGCCGCGACGCACTCCAAGAAGTCGGCGGTGCGCGTGCCGACATCGGCGAGGAGGGCGCTGCGGTCGTCGTCCGATCGCTCGAAGCTTGACCGCGCGCTGGCCAGGCTCAACAACTCAAGGCGCACCCGATGCGCCTCGCCGGCGAGGCTGGTCCAAGCTTCGCCGCCGGTGGTGTGAAGCGAGAACTCGAGGTCGACACCGGCCGCGTCGATGGCCTGCGCGGCCGGTAGCGACGAGCTGGTGACGCGAAGGTCGGCGGCGAGCGCGGCGAGTTCGCGATACGCGAGTGAGAGGCCGTTGAGCGCGCGACCCGCGCGTGGCCTTCGCCGAGACACGACGACGAGCGCGAGTTGCAGCAAGCCCCCGAGCGCGACGAAACCCGCCGTGCGCAGGGAGATCAGCGGAGGGGCGGAGAAGCGTCCGTAGACGAGAAACGCGACGAGCGTGTTGATGCCGGCGCCGGTGAAGTTCGGTTGGACGGCGACGAGCAGGCCGCCCGCGAAGGCGAGCAGCGCGCCGGCGACGACATGGACGACGGGATGCGAGCTGGTCGCGCACCCGATGAAGGTGCCGACCGCCATGCCGCCCGCGGTCGAGGCGAGCAGCGCGTACCGCGGCCGGGTGCTCGGGACGACCGACGCGATGCCGACCGACAGCGCGCCGCCAGCCGCCGCCGCGCCGGTGGCCCAGGACCCCGCGAGGAAGCCGACGATCAACGGGATCATGGTGCCGACGGTCATCCGCACCGGATCGAGGAAGATCAGCCCGCTCGGGTCGAACCGCAGCGCGTCCCGGACGACGCGGCGCCACGTGGCCGCCGCCTGCCCAGTCGGCGCCGTCGAGGTCCGCCAGCTCATGGGGTCGCCGTACCCAATCGCCGCGATCCTTCGCGGAAGCTGTGCCAGCCTGAACGCGGTAGACCGCGCTGACCGGCCCGACTGTGCCGGATCCGCGTGCGCAATTCAGGCTAGTCACCCGCGCGTCGTCGCGGCAAAAAGGTGAGAATCTCGCCTAGCGATGAGAAAGCCGGGCATACAGCCACTATTCTGCTCATCGCGCCATTCGCATCGCCGCGGGCAACGCTGTGCCTTTGCGCGAGTCTTCTCATCCCAGAGCATCCGGGGAACGTCATGCGTCGCTTACGGCAGTCCGGCCTGATCGCGGTTGCCGCGCTGGCATTGATGGCGCCAGCCGCGCCAGCGCTCGCGTCGTCCGGCGGCGGTACCGGCCTGGCGCCCATCGGATCGGCGGCGGCGGTGCCGTCATCCGCCACGGCGCTTGGGGCAGTTCCCAAGGACCAGACAATCTCGTTCGACGTCGTGTTGAAGCCGCGCAATCAAGCGGCGCTTGACCAGCTCGTCCACGACGTGTCGACATTGGGGTCGCCGACGTACCACCAGTTCTTGAAGACCGGCGAGTTCGACACCCGGTTCGGGGCAACACCACAGGCGACCACCGCGGTCGCTGACCAGATGAAGCAGCTAGGCCTGAATGTCGACTCCGTTAACGGATCGATCGTGCACCTGTCGGGCTCGACCACCAGGGTCGCGTCGGCATTGCACACGTCGTTCAAGCAGTATCGACTGGAGTCAGGGCGAGTCGCGCGCGCGAACGTCGCCGCACCCGAGCTCTCGACGACGGTTTCGCCTTACGTTCAGGGCATCGTCGGCCTCGACACCCTGATTCAGGCGCACCATCCGGCCCCGACCATCCGAGCAAACGTGGCACGCGCTGGTCTCGCGCACCCGAACACCGCAGCGCCGTCGGCTTGTTTCCTCGAGCAGTCCTCCGGCTACTACAGCGCGGGCCAGATCGGCCGGTACTACGGGCTCGACTCGTACTGGAACGCGGGAAACTTCGGCGCAGGCATCACAATCGCGATGTTCGAATTGGAGGACTACGACCCAGCGGACATCGACTCCTATCAGCAGTGCTACGCGACAAACGTCTCCGTGACTAATGTGCCGGTCGACGGCGGCGCAGTCGCCAACCCGAGTGATCCGTACCCAGGACTTGAGGCAGCACTCGACATTGAGGGCGCGATCGGACTTGCTCCGGGTGCAAGTATCCGTGTCTACGAAGGTCCGAACAGCGTTGACGGGATCCTCAACACCTACAAGGCAATCGCCGACGCGAACGTTGAACAGGTTGTCAGCACGAGCTGGGGAATCTGCGAACTCAACGCATCGGCCGTCAGCCCAACAGGCGGTCTGTCGCCGCTGACCCTTGCCGAACGACAGGTCTTCCAGCAAATGGCGGCGCAAGGCCAAACGGTTCTCGCGGCGGCGGGAGATCAGGGATCGGCCGATTGCGACGTCGATCCACCGAACACGACGTCCGCGCTCACCGTCGATGACCCCGCAAGCCAGCCCGAGGTGACCGGTGTTGGCGGCACAGATCTAACGTCGAGCACCGGCCCCGAGACCACCTGGAACGACGGCCTAGACGCCAGCAACGCTCCGGTCGCAGGTGGTGGCGGAATCTCGTCACTTTGGACAATGCCCGCCTGGCAGACCGGCGAAGGTGTGATCGCGAGCAGCAGCGCCACCCCGTGCGGCGCGCCGGCGGGTTCTTACTGCCGAGAGGTCCCCGACGTCAGTGCATCGGCGGATCCAAGCGACGGATATGTGGTCGCGTACGACGTGGCCGACCATCCAAACTCGCTCACCGTCGTCGGCGGCACGAGTGCGGCGGCACCGATGTGGGCATCGCTCGTTGCGCTGATCGACTCGGCGTGCACAGGCAATCGGCTCGGCCTCATCAACCCTGCGCTGTATGCGCTACACGCTGCAGACATCTCCGCTTTCAACGACGTAACCGTCGGCGATATTGACGCGCTCGGCACGAACGGTGGCATGTATCCGGCGATAGCTGGTTACGACATGGCGACCGGGTTAGGAACACCCAGGGGCGCAGCAATCGGGGACGCGCTTTGCTCGGCGGTCGCGAGCGACGGCGCCGGCACCATGACCGTGAGCCCGACAACGATCCCGCCATCCTCACACGTCGCGCTGGCCTTCACTTACCAAGCGCCGCCCGGGCAAGGGCTGGCCGACGGCACCCTCACGCTCGACGTCCCGGCAAGTTGGACTGATGCGCCACAAACCACGAATCCCACGGCCGCTGGATACGTGGCTGCATCCGCTGGCGTGGTAAGCACAGCAGGTTCGACCATCACGGTCAGCGGCGTCACGACGATTGCCGGTGGCACAGTCAGCATCTTGTATGGCGACAAATCCCAGGGTGGCCCAGGTGCTGTCGCACCGAACGGTGTTGATGCCTCTCAGTTCGCCGCCCAATCGGCTGGTGAATCCGGGGGGGCACTCACGGCGCTCGCCTCTTCGCCGTGGGTCAGGGTCAACGTGGCCGCTGACGGTTCAGGGACGATGACCGTCTCGCCGATGACGCTGAACGCCAGCCAATCAACGACACTCGCGTTCACTTACCAAGCATCGGCCGCAGGAGGTCTCGCCGACGGTGAAGTCGACGTTGTCGTGCCATCGTCATGGACGCAGCCCATCGACTCGCCAGGCGCTGCATACGTCACGGCGACGGGTGGATCGGGCGCGAACACCGTGACGATTTCCGGGAGCGGTCCGTGGACCATCGCCGTGTCGGGCGTCTCGCTGAGTCCCGGCGGCACGCTGCGAATCACGTACGGCGACACCGCGAGCGGTGGTATTCAGGCGACGGCCCCAGTCAACGGCCAGCCATTTGTCTTTACGACAAGCGAAAAGTCCTTCCCTGGCGGGACTTTGAAGCCGCTTGCGACGTCACCCACTGTTCAGGTGAACGGCCCGGCCGCGGACGGCAGCGGGACGATGACCGTGACGCCCTCGTCGGTCACAACCGGCTCCTCCCAAACACTGACCTTCACCTACACCCCACCGGCCGGGGGCACCGTCACCGGTGGCGCAGTGAGCGTGGCCATCCCGACGACGTGGTCAACTCCAGTGCCGCCCACGCCCGGGCCCGGAAATGTCACCGTCGCCGGTGGCGCCGGCGCGAACACGGTGACGATCGATACTTCGGGAACTCCGACCATCGTCGTCGGCGACGTCACTTTGGCCGCCGGTCAAGAGTTGACCATCGTGTATGGCGACACCACTGGCGGCGGCGCGAAGGCCACCGCACCGTCGAGCTTCGAGACCACGACCTTCACCACACAGATGGCCAATGGCGGCGGCATCGCGACAACGCTGGCCACCAGCCCGACCGTGACCGTCACAGCACCGCCGCCACCATCAGGCGGCGGCGGAGGCGGAGGCGCGTTCGGTCACCCCGACCTGACCCGCGTCTTCGGACCCGACCGCATCGCCACCAGCGTGGCCGCCTCGCAGGCCGCGTTCCCAAAGGCGAACAGCGCCCGCGTCGCGGTGCTCGCCCGCTCCGACTCGTTCGCCGACGCGCTCGCTGGCACGCCGCTCGCGGCGAAGGAGGGCGGCCCGCTGCTGCTCACCTTGACGTCGGCGCTGCCAGCGACAACAGCCGATGAACTGACCCGCGTCCTGCCCGGCGGCAGCACGGTCTATCTGCTCGGCGGGGCCAGCGCGATCAGCGGCGGCGTGCAAACGCAGCTCACCGGCATGGGTTACTCGGTCACCAGGCTCGCGGGCGCCGACCGCTACGCAACGGCCGTCGCCGTCGCCGGCTCGCTCGGCAACCCCACGACGGTGTTCGAGGCCGACGGCACCAACTTCCCCGACGCGTTGTCCGCTGGCTCGGCCGCCGCGCAGCAAGGCGCCGCGGTGTTGCTCACCGCCGGCCCCAAGCAGTCACCCCCCACGGCCAGCTACCTCCAAGCGCATCCCTCGGTGCGATACGCGGTCGGCGGCCCCGCCGCCAAGGCCGACCCCGGCGCCACGCCGCTCGTCGGCGCCGACCGCTACGCCACCTCGGCCGCCGTCGCGCAGAAGTTCTTCAACGCGCCGCTGTCTGTCGGACTCGCCAGCGGCATGAATTTCCCCGACGCGCTTTCCGGCGGCGCGGTCACCGCCAACCACGGCGGACCGATCCTGCTCGTGCCCAACATCGGCACGATCCCAGCCAGCGTCACTTTCTACCTCGGCCAGACGGCCGCACTCTCGGCGTC